>CAZYSZ010000001.1:0-5096 GCA_964650025.1 uncultured Candidatus Saccharibacteria bacterium
ATTCTATCAAATTTTTGGCTAAAAATCTGAAATTTTCGTAACAAAAGTTATTTATAGACATCACATCCAGAAACAGCACTCCAAGTCTTGACGGATTTGCCAACCTTTTGCAGTTTTCGCAGAAAAATTGTAAGCCGTATCTACCTGCCCGCGCAACAGCAGGCGGGTGGATACGCCTTACAATTTTTCTGCTCCAAGCCGCAAAATCTAGCCAAAGTGCCCGCGACTTTAGTGCTGTTTCTGGATGTGATGCCTATAGGGACAGGTCTAATGTTTGTATGATAACAGCATATATTTGCGCTTTTTTAAGTGTCATTGTAGTAAGCCTCATTTCTTTTGTGGGAGTTTTTACTCTTTCTTTGCAAGAGCGTTTTTTGAAAAAGTATATTTTTATTTTTATCAGTTTGGCAGTGGGAGCGTTATTGGGAGATGCATTTATTCATCTTATTCCTGAAGCTCTGGACGGTGTTTTAAATACCCCTCTAGTAAGTGTTTTAATAATTGCCGGGATATTTATATTTTTTATTTTGGAGAAATTTTTACATTGGCATCACCATGGCGAAGACAAGAATGAACACCACATTCATCCGGTGGGGCGCTTGATACTTTTTTCAGACGGAATTCATAACCTAATTGACGGCATTATTATCGGAGTTAGTTTTATTACCAGCGTCCCTTTGGGAATTGCTACCACCTTGGCTGTCATTTTACACGAGATCCCCCAAGAAATCGGAGACTTTACAGTGCTATTGCATTCTGGATATACCAAATATCAGGCATTGTGGCTTAACTTTTTATCAGCTCTTACGGCAGTTTTTGGGGTGGTCATTGCCTTTGCACTTGGTCAGGCGGGAGAAGGTTTGATAATATGGGTTTTACCCATTGCCGCCGGAGGATTTATTTATATTTCAGTTGCCGATTTAATTCCAGAATTACATAAAACCAAAGAAATCAACCTCTCTGTGTTTCAGGTTATCGCAGTCATTGCGGGGGTTTTAACCATGCTTGCCCTGGTCTTTTTTGAGTGATTATTATATGCCGTCATTTACCGATCATCAATTAGTTGTGCGATATTTAAAGGGCGATCAAAAATCGTTTGATGTTTTGGTTGCCCGATACATGGATCCGATGTACCGGTTTGTGTATGGGTATGCCGGCGACACCCAAATGGCACAAGATATAACTCAAGAAGTATTTGTGAAAGTGTTTAAGAATATTAAGAAAGTTGATAAAAATAAAAACTTTAAATCTTGGATTTACACGATTGCCAAAAACACGGCTTTAGATTTTTTAAAAAAGAAAAAGTCTATTCCATTTTCCCAGTTTGAAACTTTTGAGGGTAAAAATTATTTAACGGAAAAAATAGCTGATCATGAATTATTACCTGATAAAATTTCAGAATCTCTAGAATCCAAAAAACAATTTTTAACCGCCATCGAAAAATTATCTTTCAAATACCAGCAAGTGCTGACACTGTATTATTATAAAGAATTAAACTTCCGAGAAATCGCCGAGTTTTTAAGAGAACCTATCAACACGATAAAAAGCAAACACCGAAGGGGAGTGATGTTGTTAAAAAAGGTGGTGGGTGCGGATTTGGTACGAGCTTAATTTTATGGCGAACACTTAAAATCTTCTGGGTGATTTTTTGATAATTTGGCATAGAAGCTAAAAAGTGATAAACATAAATCTGAAACTTGTCAATCTTTTTTGAGGGCAATATCCATGGATAGCGATGTGAAGAAGTGGAGTATGGGTGATTTTCAAAAGGTCATCTATACTGGTATTTGTATGTGCCGTACCCAGCAAATCACTTGGCGCTGGCAAATCAGTCAGTTGCTTGTTGTCATTAATCTTGCGCTCCTTTCTTTTTTGGGGACACAAAAAGTTAGCGAGGATTTATATCTCTATTTCGGTTTTGGAGGAATAGCGCTAAACGTTCTTTGGCTTTTGTTAACCGTAACAGTCAAAGCTGGATTGATTACTGGAATTCCATTCTTGCAAAAATGGAACCACCAGAAATAGAGCTGGCTAGCTTCAGGGTTTTTAGTGGATTGGCATGGAAAAGGATAAGTGGGCATCTAACATTCTACGCTTATTTGAATATGATAGCCTCGGTGTTTTTGGGATTTTGGGTCATCTTGTTAATGCTGTAGCTTTTTTTACTAAGGAGATGTGTTATGAGCGAAAAAAGTGGAAGGTGGTGGCCGGGTATTGTGATATGTGTTCTTTGTATTGTTTTGGGGGTACTTTGTGCCTGCGCATTTTGGGATGCCTACATTACTTTGAATTACGAAATGCTCGCTTGAGAAGACTTTTCGCATCTTTTTTCCAAATTTGGACTGCAAAGGTGCCATAATTTTCATGCGTAGCCCTTGGCTACGCCTGAAAATTCTATCACCTTTTCGCCCGCAAATTTGAAAAAAATCTTGCGAAAGCATTTCGTAATTCAAAGTATTTTACTTTATAAACGCGTGTTGTATTTTGCACCAGATTAGATGCTTTAACCGTAATATTGGTGTAATATGAATATCATACATGCCACAACAGCCTGCATTACAAGATAATGATACCCAACCCGCATCATGCCCTGCGGGTCTTTTTGATCAGATTATTTTGGCGGTCGCAAAAGAGTGTGAACTTAAGCAAACAAGAAATATACTGTTTGCTTTTTTGTTTTTGCTGTTAGCTTCTTTGATAGCGCTACCTTTTTCCTATGCCTTTTTATCAACTCAATGGAGGGTTTTGGGCACCGGCTACTTTATTGGTACGGCCATCGGCAACGCCGGTGCATTTTTTTCTTTGTGGCAGAATTTTATGTTTTCTATTATTGAAACCCTGCCGTTTGTGGGTATCGTGTTATTTTCAATTAATATCGCGTTGCTACTATTTACCATCAGGTTATTTTTGCACCGACAAGGGGCGTTGTTAAAATATTTTCAACACGTCGCGCATGGAGCATAAAATTACCTTAAGCATTTTAAAAGTTTTGATTGTGGCCCTGCTGGGCTTTGCTTTTGTGATGCTGGTGTTTGTTGTTGGTATTTGGGTCGGGCAAAAGCGTGCGGAATTTTCTTTTGCCTGGGCGCAAAATTACCATCGAAATTTTGCTGGTCCGGCCAGGGGAATTTTTGGCAATTTTTCGTCGCAAGGCATGGTTAGTGGACACGGAGTTTTTGGTCAGGTTATACAAATCGACGGCAATGTTTTGATTGTCAGGGCACAAAATAACCGCGAAGAAATGGTTGTCGTATTTGAAAAAACTATTATCGTCAATGCTGTTAAAAAAATAACAATTCTAGATATAGAGCCCAATGACAATATCGTTGTCATCGGTGCGCCCAACCCACAGGGTCAAATTGAAGCAGGGTTTATCAGGATACTGCCAGTAGCTTTAAACTACAAACCCCCACATGTAAAAAGAATTTTCGCATCTTTTTTCCAAATCTGGGCTGGAAATTCGCTATAATTTCTGTGCGTAGCCCCTTGGCTACGCCTGAAAATTCTATCACCTTTTCGCCCGCAAATTTGAAAAAAATCTTGCGAAAGCATTTCGTAATTCAAAGTAATTAAAAGCCAGTAGAGTGGGGCTGAAAAAATTATCCACAGGTTGGGTGTTGACATGGTTTTATGGCGTGCTAAACTAAAGATGGATAAGCTATTGTTAGATTCATTCTTGAATCAAAACAAAAGTAAGTCCATTCTCAACGCTCTTTTTCTTCTCATTTTTTAACGGGCCCCATGGCCTGTACTCATATAAAGACTCTTTCTTCGGACGGAGTCTTTTTCATGTCTGGAGGACAGTTGATTTTGGAGGAAATATAGGGTAAAATAGATTAGACTTGTCTCTAAATAACTTTTGTTACGAAAATTTCAGATTTTTAGCCAAAAATTTGATAGAAAAGTTATTTAGGGACAAGTCTATTATATGATGCGGAAAAATATTATCATCAACAATGATTCAGAAAAGCAGTTAATCGCGGATTTACAGAAGCGAACGGATGTTAAATCTGAAAGGGTTAAAAGGGTTTTAGCTTGGCCGGATTTGTCGCGTATGCCGGGCAGTCCGCTCAAAGCCTTGATAGATAAAGTTTTGCAAATCAAAGAATTTTCTGATTTTGGTAATATTGTGATTCCCGAAGTTATTCCCACGGAAATTTTGTTTGATTTGTTTGATTTTGCCAAAGACCATCCGGCGCGTAGTGAATCTGACACCTATTACGTTGACCAACATAATGTCTTGCGCACCCATGACACCGTCATGTGGTATTACTATTTAAATCATCCAGGTATAAAAGAAAAAATCGCGGCGCAAAAGTCATTCGGTGTTTTTTGTTACGGCAAAGTGTATCGCAAAGATGAAATTGATAATACCCACATGAATGTGTTTCACCAGTTTGGTGGGTTGTATTTAACCCCCGATAGTAAGCAATTGCTCACGATAGACGATTTAAAAAATGCACTTTCTTTAATTGTTAAAAGCATTTTTGGCGAGGATATAAAGTTCAGATTCAACCCTGACACCTTCCCCTACACCGACCCGTCGCTGGAAGTGGAAATTGACATCAACGGCAAGTGGCTGGAATTGTTAGGCGGGGGAATGCCTAAAAAATTGGTGCTCAAAAACTTTGGAGTGGAGGGTTATAATGGCTGGGCATTTGGGTTCGGTTTGGAAAGATTAGCGATTGCTAAAATGGAAATCCCAGACATTCGCCTTTTTTGGTCAGAAGACCCACGCATTAAAAAACAATTAGAAAACTTGGATAACAAATACAAAGAAGTTAGCAAATATCCGTTAATCACCCGCGACATTTCTTTTATTATTGCAAAATCTGTAAACTTAAATAATTATTACGAATTAGTTCGCGACTTGGGAGAAAATTTTATTGAACAAGTAGAATTAATGGACCAATACGAAAACGACGCCAAATTCGGCACCGATAAAAAATCGTACACCTTTCATATAGTATATAGAAGCCTTGAAAAAACGTTGACCGACGAACAAGTAAATAAAATCCACAATAAAATTACAGAGAAGACAGAGGAAGAGTTTGGGGCGGTGATTCGCTAGTAAATATGCAAAGCATATTTACGTC
>CAZYSZ010000001.1:5196-10957 GCA_964650025.1 uncultured Candidatus Saccharibacteria bacterium
GCTCGTTCTGAAAAATAATATTGCGACATTATTTCCCCTCTCTCGCTAGTAAATATGCAAAGCATATTTACGTCGCTCGTTCTGAAAAATAATATTGCGACATTATTTCCCCTCTCTCGCTAGTAAATAGAAAGTAGAAATATAGAAAATAGAATTTTGACAAGAAAAAAGAGCACTTTTGGGTGTGCTCTGACCCCTTTTTACCTCCTTTCTGAGAGCAAAAAAGTACCCATTACTTTTGGGTGGTCGCAATGACCAGCCCATGGTCATCCACGACCCTTGTGGGCAAGTGACCAGGGAGTTGAGTTTGGCGCCCAAACTCTTTGAGCACTGCCTCTTTTTCGTTCGACCAAAACACACTATTCCAGTGTGCACCCTCATCGTGAGAGCGTTCTAGGCAAAACGTTTGATCCATAGCTTCTCCTTTCAGAGTGAAGGGGGTCATTACTATTGTTGACCATAGCATTACTCTATCTGATTGTCAAGTCTTTTATTCGATTTTTAACTTTGGTAAAATAAACGCATGGATACTAAAAACGAGCTAAAAAATTTCATGAAATCCCGCAAGCATCTGATTTGGTATGTAAAAAATTCAGAAGATTTGAGCGTGGAATCAGTTGTTGAACACACCTTAAATTATGGCGATTGGGATGACGTCCAGGCTTTGATAAAAATTATCGGCATCAAAACCATGGCGGAAGTTTTTAAAAAGCAAACCGGTGGCAAAAGGACAAACTATCGCCCTGAAGTAAGCAATTACTTTAACTTGTATTTTAAAGCTCATGCATAAAGGAATTTTAACCAAAGAGCAAACTGATTTGCTGCCCTTTATTGCCGGTTTTTCTAAAAATTTTGGGTTGGTAGGTGGCACAGCCATCGCTTTGCATATCGGGCACCGCGAGTCACTTGATTTTGATATGTTTTCATTAAAACCTTTTGATGGCGCGCGATTAAACGAAAAGATTGAAGATGAAGTTTTGATTGATAAGATTTTGGTCAGTAAAAAGAGAGAGCTGACGTGTATCATTAGGGGAGTCAAGGTAACTTTTTTCCACTATCCATTTCCCATAACCTTCAATCAAAAATTTGGTTACCAAATAAAATTGCCAGACCTTTTGACGCTGGCGGCCATGAAGGCTTATGCTCTGGGTTTGCGGGAAAAGTGGAAGGATTACGTTGACTTGTACTTTATCATCAAAGATCATTATTCGGTTGAAAAAATAGCAGAAAAATCCAAAGAAATTTTTCAAGATAAATTTAATGGCCGAATGTTTCGCAACCAATTGGCGTATTTTGAAGATATAGATTACTCAGAAAAAATTATTTGGATGCCAGGATTCGAAACTAGCGAAACGGAAATAAAAAAAGCTTTGACGAAATTCAGTTTGTTATGATGTTTTGAAGAAAGCAACCGTAAAGATAAATCGGCAACGCGTGAAATAGTTTTTGAAGGGTGATAAAATAAAGCAACGTTAAACTTATTATTAACTTAGGCCTCGTCCATAAATAACATACAGGATTTTCGCCAAGATGTCTGCCAGATTGGCCCAAAAAAATGTGAGGGATAGTAAAGCTATACCGAGCATTTTTTGGGGCCAAGATGGCGGGCAGGTTGGATGAAAAACTGGATGTTATTTATGGATGAGGCCTTACTAAGTAACATGCCAAGAGAAATGCCAGGAGAAGCTGAAAATAATATAAAAAAACCGCAAGAATCTTTAAATGAAGAGAGGATTGCCGATATTTTGCCAGTGGAACAGCCTAAAGATACTTAAGGTAGCGGGGTGCAAGAATCGGAAGCTAAAGCAATTAAAGAGGCTTTTACGAATTTGGAGAATGTCTATCAGGCGCCTATTTTGCCAGATGAATCGGTTTTAGCACCAGCGGATGAATTTAATCCGAAAGATATTATTAGGGAAGAGTACAGAAAACCTCCAAAACAAAAAGGTCTTTGGGGGGAAATTACGGGTTATGCAAAGTATGCGGTTGCGGGCTTGTTTATTGGTGGTGGCGCCGTCGCCGTGGATCAGGTGCATAAAGGGGGTATTGAGCACGGTAAGGCGTTAGAAAAAACAAGAATACAGGAAGCAAAACAAGCGGAGGCTGGTCGGATTGTTCGTGAAATTGAGGCGAAAGTAGAATTATCGGAACAAATGACACGGCAACAGGAAGCTCTTGGTAAGGAAATAGTTAAATTGCATGACAAGTTAAACTTGTTTGCTATGAATCCGCCGCAAAATCAAGAACAAGCAGATTTGGCCAATAAACTACTAAAAGAGGTAGGGGAAGAGGTAGCGGCAAAAGAACTTAAAATGGCTAAATTAAATGCCAGGCACAGCGCTTTAATTGGCAGAATTGAGCTTTTAAGGGAATTGGCAGTAAAATAGCTTTTGGAAATTTTAACTTTTTAACTTATGAAACTTAACATTAAAGACAAGGAAGAAGAAAAAGAGAAGGTAAAGTCTGTGAGGGCGGAAGTTAAAGAGGACGTGGTCAAATCCGCGGCGGTTTTGGAACAGAAGAAGGAAGGTAAAGCCAAACCTTGGGAAACGAAAGCTCGCAAAACGGAAGTCGTGGAAGAAAAAGCGAAGGAAGCACCAAAATTAGAAGCCATTGCGGCAAAGAAAACTCGAAAAGCGGGGGAGTACGGGGCTAAAGATATTCAGGTGTTAAAGGGCTTGGAACCGGTGCGCCTGCGGCCGGGGATGTATATTGGATCCACGGGCTTGGACGGCTTGCACCACTTAATTTGGGAATGTTTGGACAACGCCATAGACGAAAGTATGATAGGGTATGCCAAAGAAATTGGAATTACACTTTTGCCAAATAATCGGGTAAGCGTGTCTGACGACGGCCGTGGAATCCCGGTGGAAAAACATCCGGACACAGGAAAATCCACACTGGAAACGGTGTTAACCACGTTGCATGCTGGAGGAAAATTTGGCGGGGACGCTTACAAAGTTTCCGGCGGATTGCATGGCGTAGGCGTTTCGATGGTTTGTGCGCTTTCTACTTTTATGGAGGCAGAAGTGGAGCGCGATGGCGGAGTTTATAAGCAAGAATATTTCAGAGGAGCGCCCAAGGGTGCGGTAAAAAAAGTAGCCGATTCTAAAAAATCTGGTACCAAAATTACCTTTGAAGCCGACCCGCAAATTTTTCCGGAAATAAAATACGATCCAAAAAAGATTTTAAATCATATTCGTCAGCAAGCTTATTTGACCCGTGGAGTAAAAATTACCTTCCGTGACGAAAGAAAAACAGGCGAGGAAGCTGATTATACTTTTTACTTTGAGGGCGGAGTGGGGAGTCTCGTAAAATTTTTGGTTTCAAGTAATACTCCCCGCCACCAAAATATCTTTGCTCTAAATACCACCAAAGATGATGTGGCCATTGAAGCGGCTTTTCAATACACCCAGGAAATGGAATGCACCGAACAGGCTTTTGCCAACAACATTTACACGCCCGAAGGCGGCACGCATATTTCCGGATTTCGCAGCGCCCTGACCCGATGCTTAAACGCCTATGCCCGCCGTGAAGGATTTTTAAAAGAAAAAGATGAAAACTTTTCGGGGGACGATGTGCGCGAAGGGCTGACAGCCGTGGTGTCGGTTAAAATTAGAAATCCGCAATTTGAGGGACAAACCAAAGCCAAGTTGGGCAACCCCGAAGCCAAGGGGGCCGTGGAAGATGCGGTCATGGAAGGTTTGACCGATTATTTGGAAAGAAACCCAACCGACGCCCGCGCCATCATTGAAAATTGTTTACTGGCAACCAAAGCCAGACTCGCTGCCAAAGCCGCACGGGCCACGGTTTTGCGAAAAGGAATTTTGGAAGGCTTGGCATTACCCGGAAAATTGTCGGATTGCTTAAGCAAAGACCCGGAAGAGTCGGAATTGTATATCGTCGAGGGAGATAGTGCGGGCGGATGCTTTTTTGGAGAAACAAAAGTTGCTTTAGCGGATGGCAGAAATATCTCCTTTATAGATTTAGTCAAAGAGCATGAGCAGGGAAAGAAAAATTATTGCTACACTATAAAAAGTGATGGTAGCATTGGAATTGAGCAAATTTTAAATCCAAGACTTACCAAGAAAAACACAGAAGTTATAAAAGTTATTTTAGACAACGACGAAGAATTGATTTGCACGCCAGACCACAAATTTATGTTGCGGGACGGAAGTTATAAAATGGCACAAGACCTGTTACCCCAAGATTCTTTGATGCCTTTGTATAAAAAACTTTCAGAATTGGGCGGTAGAATAACTATCAATGGGTATGAAATGGTTTTAAATCCCCAAAATTCTAAATGGATTTTCACCCATATGTTATCGGATAATTATAATTTAGAACATGGTGTTTACTCAAAAAATAATGGGGACCATAAACACCACCTTGATTTTAATAAATTAAATAATAATCCAAGTAATATTATGAGAATGACCAAAGAAGGTCATTTGGAGCATCACAGAACGCATGTAAAATTTACGTTACATACAGATTCCGCCAAAGAAAAAGCGCGACAAGCCCATCAAACCAAAGAATACAAAGAAAAAATCAGTGCCGTTATGAGTGCGCCAGAAATGAAAGATATGTTAAGTGAGCGGGCAAAGAAACAGTGGGAAAATCCAGAATATAAGGAATTTATGACTGAAAAGTTCTTAGATTTTTACAACAGCAATGCCGAATATCGTAACAAAAATAATGCATTATTAAACGATAACCAGAAAAAATATTGGTCTGATACGGAAAATGTAAAAAAGCAATCTGAAAAGGTGGTAAAGTTTTTTGTCGAGCACCCGGAACTTAAAGAAGAATTATCTTTGTTTGCTAAAAAACAGTGGCAGGATGAAAATTTGTTGGCATGGCGAGCAGAAGAAACTAAAAAACAATGGACGCCTGAATTTAGATTGCAAAGGAAATCTGCATACAATCAGACTTATCTAAGAAAGTTTTTGAGTGTCATGAAAGGTATTTCTCAAAGAGTTGGAAAAATGGACAAAAATATTTACCAGCAAGAAAGGTTGAAAATCAATGATAAGAGTTTGTTGAAATACGAAACGATACAAGAACGGTTTTTTGACGGTGACGAAAATAAATTACAAGAAGCAGTTTTGAATTTCAACCACAAGATTAAAAAGATAGTCGCATTGAAAGAAAAAATTGACGTCTACGATATTGAAGTTTCGGGAACCCATAATTTTGCGTTAGCCTCTGGGGTTTTTGTTCACAATAGTGCGAAAATGGCGCGCGACCGAAGGTTCCAAGCGATTTTGCCGTTGAAAGGAAAAATTTTGAATGTGGAGCGTGCGCGCTTGGACAAAATGCTGTCGTCAAAAGAAATCAAAAGTATTATCATCGCGCTTGGCACGGCCGTGGCGGAAGATTTTAGTTTGGAAAAATTGCGATATCACAGAATTATCATCATGACCGATGCCGACGTTGACGGTAGTCACATCCGCACGCTTTTGCTGACGCTTTTTTACCGCTACTTCCGCCCCATCATGGAAGCCGGTTACATTTACATTGCCCAGCCACCGCTGTATAAAATTCAGTCCGGCAAAACCATAAAATACGCCTACAACGAAGAGCAAAAAGACAAAATTGTAAAAGAGCTAGACAAAACTAGCGTCAACCTACAGCGCTACAAAGGTTTAGGAGAAATGGATAGCGAACAGCTCTGGGACACCACCATGAACCCCGCCAACCGTTTGCTATTGAAAGTAGAAATCGACGACCCCGACCAAACCAACAAAACGTTTGATAT
>CAZYSZ010000001.1:11057-36789 GCA_964650025.1 uncultured Candidatus Saccharibacteria bacterium
TGCTATTGAAAGTAGAAATCGACGACCCCGACCAAACCAACAAAACGTTTGATATCTTGATGGGGGAGGAAGTAGAGCCACGTAAAAAGTTTATTCAGACTCACGCGAAGTCGGTGAAGAATTTGGATATTTAATTAATTGCCTTTTTAATATTTTGTGCTAATCTTGAATTAGTCCATTTATAAAAGGGAGAAAAAATATGTCAAAGTTTGAACAGGAACCATCTGGTGAAGAAAATTTGGATTCTAAAATTGAAGAGTTAGCGGAAAGAGGCGTAAGTTTTTCTGCTAATTGGGATGAAAAGGGAAAGATTGGAGTAAACGTAGGGTTACCAAAAAAGTATTATGGGAAAAATGAATTTGATGAAAATATTCTAAGAGAATGTGCAAAATATGTGTACAAAAAGGAGCTCATGAAAGATCCTGCTAGATGGTCTATAGAAAGCGTTGATAAGGATGATCCGGAATGGATTACGAAAACTATTGATCAATTAAATATAGAAATTTACCCATATTTTAGTAAGTTTGATTACGAAGAAAAATAAAGACCAGATAGTAATTAGGAAAAAAGAAACAGCTCGATTGAAAATTTTGAGCTGTTTTTTTCTAAATGCTATTTGAAAGTTCAATAAAAAGAGAGTAAATTTAATTTATGAAGATTACATTTTACGGCGCAACTCAAGAAGTTACGGGGTCAAAATATGTTATAGAAACCCAAGGTTTTCGGTTGTTGTTGGATTGCGGGTTGCACCAGGGTAAGCGTGACATTTCTAATGCGTTAAATAAAAAACTGCCGTTTGATGTGAAAAACATTGACGCTATGATTTTGTCTCATGCTCATGCGGATCATAGCGGGATGGTGCCGGTATTAGTGAAAGAAGGTTTTGATGGAAAGATTTATTGCACATCAGCTACCGCCGACATTACCAAATTTATTTTGGAAGACTCGGCTAATATTTCAGAGGAAGATTCCAAGCATTACAACAAGCATTTGCCTGCAGGCCAAAAGCCTATTGAGCCGATGTATACCCAGCAAGATGTTAAAAATACGTTTAAATATTTTTCACCGGTGCCGTATTTTAGGTTAAGCCAGCAGTGGACTCATTTAAACGAAAACATTCGCTTTAAATTTTATGACGCAGGGCATATTTTGGGGTCTGCGATTACGTTACTTGAAATAAAAGAACAGGGGATGGTAAAACGTTTAGTATTTACAGGAGATTTAGGAAGGAAATTTTTACCAATCTTGCGCGACCCGGAAGATGTTGCGGAGCCGGCTGAAACGTTAGTTATGGAATGCACGTATGGTGATAGATTACATAAGCCTGTATCAGATTTAGAGGGCGAGTTAAAAGCTATTATCAGTGAAGCCATAAAAAATAAAAGTAAAATTATTGTTCCAGCGTTTTCATTGGGGCGCACGCAGGAGTTGTTGTATGTGTTGCATAAGATATTTAATGAAAAAGATACCAGAGCACCTATCGCTATAGGTGCTCGGCCGAGCACCAATATTGGTGCTCCGGTTCCTGCTTTGCCGATATATGTCGATAGCCCCTTAGCCAAAAAAATTACCCGGGTTTTCCAAACTTACACCAATGATTTTGACGAAACTTTTTGGAAAGACTTTGGTGAAAAAGGCCAGTCCCCATTTTTGTTTAAAAATTTAATTACCACGGGTTCCGTTGAAGAATCCAAAAGCATCAACGACAAACCCGGCCCGATGATAATTATCGCCGGCTCTGGCATGTGCGAAGGCGGGCGGGTTTTGCACCATTTAAAAAATAACATCAAAAATCCTAACAGCGTTATTTTAATTACAGGATACCAGGCACAAAATACGTTGGGTAGGAAAATTATTGAAGGCGTCAGCCCCGTCAGAATTTTTGGGGAGAATTATCAAGTCAAAGCCAAAGTGATTATTTTAAACGAACTGTCCGCCCACGCTGACCAAAAAGATTTATTGAATTTTGTTGGTAGCGTAAAGGAGTTAAAAAATATCTTTTTAGTCCACACTGAAATGCCACAGGCGGAAGCTTTTGAAGCCCTAGTTAAAAAAGAGCATCCTAATTTATCGGTTGATATACCTGTTTTTAATCAGGAATTTGAAATTTAGATTAGGGGCTAGCTTCTAGGGACTAGGGCCTAGGGAGCGGACGGCGATGTCGTTTTCCTAGAAGCTAGTACCTAGTTCCTGGATTCTAAAATATCATGAAAGTCATTATTGTGCGTCACGCGCAAACGGATGAAAACGTGCAGGGGGTGGAGATAGGTCAAGAAGCCGAAGTGCTTTTGAATGAAGAAGGTTTTTTACAGGCGAAAAAATTGGCGGAGACGTTAAAAAAGGAAAACATTGCCATTGCCTATATTAGCCCCCAAACCAGGGCGGTGCAAACGGCCGAAGCTGTTTTAAAGCATCATCCAAAAGCATCGCTAGTATATTCTGAGCATTTAAAAGAGCAACATTTGGGAATTTACGAGGGCAAGGGCAAGGCCGAATGGAAAGCGATAAAAAAACTTTCCAAAGAACCATTTCACTTGTTTAAACCCGAAAAAGGGGAGTCTTACCAGGATCTTCAAAAGCGCGCCGCCTCCTTTTTTCATGAGTTAATTAAAAAGCACCCCAATGACACGGTGCTGGTAGTCAGCCACGGCGGAACGCTGGGGGTTTTACTGCTCCACATTTTAGAAAAAGAACTAACCGAAG
Organism: uncultured Candidatus Saccharibacteria bacterium; assembly: GCA_964650025.1. GTDB lineage: Bacteria > Patescibacteriota > Minisyncoccia > Minisyncoccales > Staskawiczbacteraceae > VGLO01. Next base: position 13,761 of record CAZYSZ010000001.1, read on the forward strand.
AAAATTATCGCACCCATCAACCAAAAAATACGGAGTTTACGATTATTGAAATCGGGGAGAATGGGCAAAAGAAGATCCATAAGTTAAATAGCGGGGAGCATCTTAATTAAAACGAGGGACTAGCTTCTGGGGGCTAGGGTCTAGGGAGTGGACGTCAACGTCTTTTTCCCCTAGAAGCTAGTACCTAGTTCCTAGACCCTAAACACATGTTCGACAAATTCAAAGAAATCGCAAAGTTAAAGCAAATGTAGGACTCTTTTAAAAAAGAGAAGCTGACGTGCCAAGACCGCGGAGTTTCCGTTACGATGAATGGTAACTTTGAAGTGGAGGAAATAAAGTTAAACCCAGAATTAAGTATCGAGCACCAACAAGACGTTTTAAAACACTGTTTAAACAAAGTACGGGAAGATATCCAAAAAACTCTGGCGCAGAAAATGATGGCAAGTGGGATGGGGTTTTAGTGTCTTGTCCGTAAAAAGGCCCTGAAAGGGCTTTTTGCGTAAACGTTGACAAGTTATTAATACAGTGCTATCATGTGGTTAACTCTTCATTGATCGACAAACGTCGGCTGAAGAATGAAAAACCCTTTTCGGGATAAAAGTCCCAAGGAGTCTTTGATGAAGGAAATTCGTACGTTGGTTGGTGTGACCTTGGCGCAACTTAATGCCCTCTTTCTGGCAGTTGAGGATGTCGTGAAGTTGAAGGAGGCCGAGGAAGCGACATTGCCCGATGGCAAGCTGTGTGGCTTCATGTTTAAGCAGCGTGGCGATTGCAACTTTTCGCTCTACATCAAAAAAGCCCAACTACAAAAAGGGGACACGGCACTGTTCGTTGTTCAGTTGGGGGTCGAAGGCAAATTTCAGATCGAAGTCTGGCATGGTGATTCTTTGGAAAAGGTCGAATTGGCACATCAGAGTGTCACGGCGACGGGTAACTGGCGTAATAAAAAGGAGTGGGAGGCACTTGGTTCTCCTCGCCTCAATTATGGAGTCCTTCACGCCTACCCCGCCGTAAGCTCTCGTATCGACCGCGCGCTTGGGTTTACCGAAACAGTTCAACAACTTCAAGTTGTTCCCGAAGTAAGCAGGGCGCTGAGTTAATCAAATCAGGGGCTACCAGCAATGACTGCGGTAGCCTTTTTTCTTAACTACTCTACAAGATATTGACATATGATTATCTATCAGCTATGATAGCTTTATATACATAGACGGCCGACGAGGCCTTTTTAAGTACCCGAATAGCATAACCCTCGCTTTAGCTCGGGGTATCCGAATATGCACATCCGAATTTCGTATTCGGGGCATTCGGATTTCATTTGTAGATTCGGATTATATTCTTATGACATTTACAGAAAAAATATCATCATTTTTTAAAGAGGTGTATGTTGAATTAAGAAAAACTAATTGGCTAAGGCGCAGTGAAGTTTTGCGGTATACGTTGATGGTGTTAGGAGTTACCATTGTGACCGCGACTTTCTTGGGGGGATTGGATTATATTTTTTCAACGTTATTGAAGAGTTTTGTATTAAAATAGTAAAACGTGTAACGCGTAGCGTATAACGTTAAAAACGTTTTGCGCTACACGCTACACGCTACACGAGGATGCCTAAGCAGGTTATTGAACAAGAAAAAAATTGGTACGTGATTCATACCTATTCGGGGTATGAAGACGCGGTGGCAAAAAACCTTAAGCAAAGGATTGAGTCTTTGAGTATGGAAAATAAGATTTTTAATGTCCTGGTGCCAAAGGAAAAAAAGATTAAGATTAAAAATGGTAAGCGCAAAACCGTTGAGGAAAAAATTTATCCGGGGTATGTGCTGGTGGAAATGGTGGTGGATGATGAATCGTGGTACGTGGTGCGAAACACGCCGCGGGTAACCGGATTTTTGGGGGCGGGGACAACGCCAATTCCGGTGTCGGCTAAAGACATTGCAGATTTGCAAAAACGCATGGATTCTGGCGAGCCGGAATTTACTGTTGACTTTGAAGTCGGCGCACCAGTGAAAATATTGGATGGTCCGTTTAAAGGCTTTGAGGGTCGGGTATCAGAAATTGACCAGGAAAAAGGCAAGATTAAAGTGTTGGTTAATATGTTTGGGCGTGATACGCCCGTTGAACTAGACTCTTTGCAAATTAAGAAAGTATAAAGAGTCTAGTAAATTCGAAGCACGAAATCCGAAATTCGAAACAAATCAAAAACTCAAAAAGTGTTTCGAAATTTCAAAATTAGGATCTTGGTATTGTTTAGAATTTCGATATTCGAATTTCGAGTTTAAATTAATATCGAAGTATAGCTGTGGCGGATTCATTTTTTAATAAATCTGCTACTAGCTTGTAACTTCGCAAAATTGTTATGGCAAAAGAAATCAAGGCGATAGTAAAAATCCAGATTCAGGCAGGCAAGGCTAATCCGGCTCCTCCGGTGGGACCGGCGTTGGCGCAACACGGGCTAAACATCGCAGAATTTTGCAAGAGTTTTAATGATGCCACTAAAGACCAGGTGGGTTTTGTGATTCCGGCCGAAGTTACCATTTACAAAGATAGAAGCTATAAATTTATTTTAAAAACCCCGCTAGCTTCTGAATTATTAAAAAAGGCTGCGGGCATTGAAAAAGGATCCGGCGAGCCCAACAAAAAAATGGTAGGCAAAGTCACCAAAGCTCAACTCAAAGAAATCGCCGAAAAGAAACTAAAAGATTTAAATACCACTGACGTTGAGCAAGCCATGAAAATTATTGCGGGGACAGCAAAAAATATGGGAATAGAAATCAAGGGTTAGTAATTTTAGAAAACGGTGCGCCCGCGCTTTGCTCCGCCGGAGCTTTAGCGAAGGAGAGGGCGCGCTGTTTTTGTTGTTGGATAATTTTAAACTTTGTGTAATATGTAGGTAGTCACAGTTTCCTTTCTCAATTTAAGGAGAGCGTCATGCGTTCATTGGTTATTCGTAAGTATCGCCCGAAAGATTTTAAGAAGGTGTTAAAGATGGGTGGTCGGTCATCAAAAAGAAGGGCAAAGAAGTTCGAGCTGGTAGGGCATGGGTTGTACTACTGCTATATCGCGGAAGATGGCAGTGACATCTTGGGGTTTATCATCATGGAAGACTGGTCTGATGAGGGCTTAAACGATATCAAGTCACACTACATGGTGCAGATTAACGTAGCAGAAAAGCGCAAGGGAATTGGCAGAAAACTGGTCGAAATGGCGTTCGAAAAAATCGGGCCGGGTGGGCATGTCAGTCTTTGTGTCAATGCTGACAATAGGGTGGCCATCAAGTTCTACAAATCTTTGGGGTTTAGGAGGTCGGGTTTTACCCGAAACTATCGCAAGGGTCAAAACAAGCGCTGGTACGAAAAAGATTTGGCAGAGTATTGAGCAAAGGCCGACAGAGAAACTTATCTGTCGGCTTCTTTTTTTATGTTGCATTTTGTTGGGTTACTTAGTAAAATGTAGGAACTATAAATCATGAAGCATAAGTTATGAATCATAGAAACGTTACGACGTAAAAATGATCCATGATCCATGTTTCATGTTCCATGAGTAATGATTTTATCAGACAAAGATATCAAGCAAGCGCTCGCGGACGGGAAAATAAAAATTGATCCGTTGTTTCCTAATTCTATCCAGCCGGCTTCGGTGGATGTGCATTTGGGCGCGGATTTTTTGGTGTTTAAAAACACTAATAACATTTGCATTGATCCCAAAGAACCCATCGACAATATGATGGAAGAACTAAGCATAGATGATGATCGCCAATTTATTTTGCATCCGGGTGAATTTGCTCTGGGCATGACGTATGAAACGGTTTCTGTTCCCCATGATATGGTTTTACAGTTAAACGGAAAATCTTCGTTGGGACGGATTGGTTTGATTGTTCACGCCACCGCCGGGTACGTTGACCCGGGCAACACTCTAAAAATTACATTAGAATTACATAATTTAGCCAATTTGCCGATTAAATTGTACTACAAAATGCCGATTGCCCAAGTTGCCTATGTAAAGTTGTCTAGCACCGTAGACGTGCCATATGGTAAAGACGCCCTAAACAGCAAATATTTTGGCAGTACCAAGCCAATCGCCAGCCAGTATCACAAAAATTTTACGAAAAATAACGAATGGATAAACTTTAAATAATAGAGACTTGTCCCTAAATAACTTTTGTTACGAAAATTTCAGATTTTTAGCCAAAAATTTGATAGAATTTTTAAATTTAGCTTCGCTAAGTTTAAGTTATTTAGGGGCAAATCTAATCAATGGAAGTAAACATTAAAAGGTTTGATAAAGAAATTCCTTTACCGGAATTTAAAACCGAAAATGCGGCCGCGTTTGATTTGCATGCCAGGATTGTGGTGGAGATTCCGGCCCGCGAATTTAAATATATTCCCCTTAACGTTGCTGTTCAAACTCCGCCAGGATACTTTTTGCTGCTTGTAGCGCGCAGTTCAACACATAAGAAAGGCATTTGGATGGCCAACGGCATTGGCATTGGCGACCCGGATTACTCAGGCGATGGCGATGAATACAGCGCGGTATATTATAATTTTACCGACAAACCTGTTTTGGTTGAAAAAGGTGAACGCATTGCCCAAGGTCTGATTGTAAAAAGGGAAGCCGTGGTTTGGCAGGAAGTTAACGCCATGTCAAACAAAACCCGCGGAGGCTGGGGCACGACCGGGAGTTAACACTATAACATTATATATAATGTTATAGTATTTAAACAATGAAAAAAGGAAAATTTTTTGTGTTGGAGGGGGTGGACGGATCGGGCAAGGCTACGCAAACAAAATTGCTGGTAGCGGATTTAGTTAAAAAAGGATACAAAGTTGAAAAAGTGGATTTTCCGCAGTACGGAAAGGGATCCGCCGCGCTTTTGGAGATGTATTTAAATGGCGGTTACGGAACAGCAGACGAAGTGGGGCCGTATCGCGGGTCAATTTTTTATGCTTGCGATCGCTACGACGCCAGTTTTAAAATTCGCCAATGGATTGCGGAGGGTAAGATTGTCGTTGCCGATCGGTATGTGCCTTCAAATATCGGTCACCAAGGAGGCAAGTTAATTGGTAATAAAAAATCGTGGAACGAATATATTGATTGGCTGTATAATTTGGAGTACGGAATTTTTAAAATTCCCAAACCAGATTACACTCTTATTCTAAAAATTTCTCCGGAACTGTCAGTGCAAATGTCCAGCCATATTAAAGATGCGGGAAAAAGAAGAAAGCGGGCGTTGTATTTGGGTGACAGTAAAGCTCAAGATATCCACGAAGCCGACAAGCAACACTTGGCTAATTCTCTTGGCTCATATGTAGCGATTTCAAAAAAATATCCGCGCGAATATAAAATTATAGAATGCGAAGAAAGGGGTAAATTTTTACCGCTAGATGTGATTCATAAAAAAATCATTAAACTGGTAGAAGAAAAAATATAGAAATTGCTAAAGTAATTAATCACGCGGTCGGAATATCAAAATGCGTTTTGCTATTCCTCCCTTATTCATAATTATAAAATGGATATAGAAAAATTTGAGCCAGTTTCTGAAATATTGGAATTTTCGGCCCAAGATACGCATTTAATCAGGCCGTTTTTTACGAATTTAGACAAATCGGTTTTTGCTATTTCTTTTTTACCGCCCGAGGTAATTGGGGCGCTTTGTTCGCGCACCAGTCGCGCCAAAGATGATTTGCGTCAGGTTTTTTTGAAGGAATTTATGAAGCCGTTTTTGGAAGGCGACAGCGACTATTCAAAATCGCTACGGGCGCTGGTGGAATTTTTGCATCAAAACCCGGTGGAAGTTATTTTTTCTAATCCCAAGGCACGCAATTTTTACATTACCTGGTTGGCACAATTTGGCGATGATTCTATTGCCCAGATGGCCGGCGCACACTTGGTATTTGCGGGCATTTCGCAAATTGCGATAAAGCAAATTGAAGATATGCGGGTGGGAATCGCGCCCATTGAAAAATCCACACGCTACGTTGATTATTCCACCAAAGTCAACGGCAGTTACCGTTATTATACCGACCCGACATTAGAAGCCCTGGGCCTAAAAGAAGAATACCAAAAGGCCATGGACAACCTTTTTGAAACTTACACCAGCCTGATGGCCGAGTACATGGCATTTTTAAAAATTAAATATCCTCTGGAAGAAGAGCGGGTGCTTAAAACCAAGGCATTTGATACGTTACGCGGCCTGTTACCGATGTCTACGTTAAGCCAGGTCGCATTTTTTGGTAACGGTCAGTCGTTTGAGTACATGATTAACCGTTGCTTGGAACACAAATTGGGCGAAATCCGCTGGAGCGCTCGGCGTTCTTTTGATGAATTAAGCAAAATTATTCCGGCGTTTTTGCGTAGAGTAGAGACTCCCGAAGCCAGCCGTTACCGAAACTACATGGCCGGCAGGTCCCAACGGGTCAGAGACGCGCTGGGTGCGCTAGACTACCAAGAACAAAAAGCAAGGGAGCAGACGTCTTACGCCAAATTATTGGAATTTGACGCCGATGGTGAAAATAAAATTATCGCGGGGTTGGTGTACAAAGAAAGTGGACAGTCTTTTGATGTAGTGCTGGGAAATGTAAAACAAATGTCGCCCGACCAAAAAGAGTCACTGGTCAAAGCCGCGCTAAACAATCGGACGTTAAAGTATTATAAAATTCCGCGCGCGTTTGAAAACAGCTTTTTGCGTTTCGAAATTTTAATGAACATCGGCTCATGGCGTGATTTGCACCGCCATCGCATGCACACACAGGAAAAACAGCTGTTTACGATTTACAACGGTTTTGATGTGCCAAAAGAATTGCAAGAAGCCGGGCTGGACGCCAAGTTTACCATCGCGATTTTACAGGCCGAGGCCATTTTTAAAAAAATTGAAGCGCATGACAAAGATTTGGCGCAGTATTGTGCGACGATGGCCCATCGGGTCAGGTTTGTGCAATATCAGAATATGCGGGCATTTTTTTGGGAAACGGAGCTTCGTACCATCGCCCAAGGCCACCCGGATTATCGCAAGATAGAACAAGATAAAATCAAACTGGTGCAAAATATTTATCCATTGCTTTCAAAATATTTGTTGGTAGACATGGCTGACTATGACTTTGCGCGCCGGGGAGACTCCAAGCAAATTCAGCGGAAAGAAGAAGAACTAAAACAGTATTTTGCAAAGTAGCTCTTGCCAATTTTAGATATCGTACTAGAATTAAATTAACACGTCTGCACTTTCAAATCTTTCACAAAGGGGTCTTGCATGTCGCCTATTTTAGAAATTGGGCAAGTCAGACAAATCAAGCGCCATTTGGTAGAAACGGGTCTGGCAGAGCAACGTAGATGCGTTGTGCAAAAGGTAACGGATTTGGATTGGTACCGTCTTTTCTCCTGTTACTATTTTTACTTACAATGTAAGTCAGAACAGGCAGAACTGCGCCTCCGGATTCCAGAGGTTGATGGCCGGGTTTACCTGGAAATTTGGGAAGTGGTAATGCCAAAGAAGCCGGCATAAAGCCCTGGGAGTAATAGGGAGGTTTTATCACCCGTTCGCCCGTAACAAAAGGAGGATAGTCATGAAGATGCCATTCATTTTGGGTTGTCGAGATCCTGTCCGCCATGGTCAGATCAGGAAGGGGGTGGGATTAATCTCGGCAGTCTAAAAAACTGCTAGGCATGGATGCTTGGGCCTTATATGGGGCGTCGTTAATTACTCATTGCAAGCCAAGTGCAAAGGAGGATTACGACGCCCCTCTTTTTTTACGCGCATTTGTTGACTGGCTAGCGTGGTGTTATAATAAAGGGCATTAAACCACAGGGCAGAGCCCTGGGGTTTAATGCCCTTTATTTGTGTTGTAAAAAATGGGGGCTTTTGATATTATTACCTTAAATTACTTTGAATTACGAAATGCTTTCGCAAGATTTTTTTCAAATTTGCGGGCGAAAAGGTGATAGAATTTTCAGGCGTAGCCAAGGGCTACGCATGAAAATTATGGCACCTTTGCAGTCCAAATTTGGAAAAAAGATGCGAAAAGTCTTCTCAAACGAGCATTTCGTAATTCAAAGTAAATTATATGTATAAACCAACCATCGGTTTAGAAATCCACGCAGAGCTTAACACGCTATCAAAAATGTTTTGCTCGTGTAAAAATGATCCCGAGGAAAAGCGGCCAAATGTAAATATTTGTCCGGTTTGCACAGCACAACCGGGCACGCTTCCGGTTGCCAACGAAGAAGCTATAAAAAAAGTTATTAAAACTGGTTTGGCTTTGAGTTGCAAGTTAATTGCTGGAGAATCCCCACTTCGCAAAGGCTATGAGGGGCAAGCAAAATTTGACCGCAAAAATTATTTTTATCCTGACATCCCAAAAGGCTACCAGATTTCGCAATACGATCAACCGTTTTGTGAAAAGGGATATTTAGAAATTGGTGGTAGAAAAATTGGAATTACCAGAATCCATTTAGAAGAAGATACGGGTAGCTCTATTCATCCCGCCCAAGAAGGGCGAGGCTCGCCCACTGATGGTGGGCGGCCCGAAGGCGCGGATTATTCGTTGGTAAACTTCAATCGCGCAGGCGTGGCGCTCATGGAATTGGTAACCGAGCCGGATATTACGAGCGGGCAAGAGGCTTCGGATTTTGCTAAAGAATTGCAGTTGATTTTTAAGTATTTGGGAGTTTCGGATGCCGATATGGAAAAGGGTTTAATGCGGGTGGAGGTCAACATATCTGTTGCTAAATCACAAATCACAAATCACAAATCACAAATAAGTTCCAAATCCAAAATTCAAAAACCAAAACTCGGGACGAAAGTTGAGATCAAAAATTTGAATTCTTTTAAGGTGGTGGAAAAATCAATTGATTTTGAAATTGCCCGACAAATTGAGGTGTTGGAAAATGGGGGGGTGGTGGTGCAGGAAACCCGGGGCTGGAATGATAAAAAAGAATTTACCTTTAGCCAGCGCGAAAAAGAATCGGCGCATGATTACCGATATTTCCCCGAACCGGATTTGTTGCCGATGTATTTTGATAAAAAATATATCGATGAAATAAAAGCAGAGATTCCGGAATTACCGGAGGGCAAAAGAAAACGATTTAAAAAAGAGTATGGCTTGGAAGAAAACCAGGTGGAACTGTTCGCCGGCAACAAAGATTTGTCAGAGTATTACGAAAAAGTCGCCAGCGAGTTTGGAGAATGGCTATCGGTGGAAAAAATCAAAGACAGCCAGGGGTTTCATAAATTGGCCGCTAACTATTTGATTTCAGACATTCAAGGTTTATTGGCCGGCAAAGAATTTGTAGAAAAGGATTTTAAAATCACGCCAGAAAACTTTGCCGAATTTATTAAAATGATCTACCAACAAGAAATCAACAGCAAAACCGCCAAAACGGTGTTGCTGGAAATGTTTAACACCGGCGTGGACCCTTCTGACATTGTCAAAGACAACAACTGGGGCCAAATGAATGACAACAGTCAGTTGGAAAAAATAATCCAAGAAGTCATCGCCAAAAACCCCAAAGCCGTCGCCGATTACAAGGCGGGTAATAAAAACGCCATCCAGTTTTTGTCGGGCCAAGTAATGGGCGCGACGCGGGGGACGGCCAATCCCGCAACGGTGCAGGAGATGTTGAGGAAATTACTGTAAAATTAGGGTCTAGCGTCTAGGGGATAGGGTCTAGGGAAAACACCGAAAAACGGTGTCTTTTGGTGCGTAAAATGGTCAAAATAGGCTCAAATTAGCCATTTTAGGCGTATTTTATGATTGAGTACTTGACAAGATATTACATAAGTATAATAAAAAAACAGGATAAATTGTCCTTTGAAAATCCCCCCAATTTCGGGGCACGGCTAATGGTAAGCCGAATATCGTCACTTTTTCTATTGAAAAGGAAAATACCATGAAATGCAACACTCTGAAGGCGGTCCTCTTTCTTGCGGTCGGCACGCTATTTGCCGTAGTTTTAATTCTGAGATACCTCTTTGGGTTCTCAGAGTCCCTAGAGCAAAACTTTCGTGGTTATTGTCTTACCACCGGACTCCTTCTTCTTTTCTACCTTTGTTTCTGGACAGCAACCATTGACGCAAAGATTGAAAAACTCAAGGAGGAGAAGCAAAAAGACGAAGACGCCTAGTGATGCCATACCCCAAGAGAATTTCCAAAAGGAAATATCTCTTGGGGCTTTTCAACTACAAAAATTTTCTTACTAGCTTTTCTGCTTCCTTGCTGTTTTTTACCCAATGAATTCTTTTGTCTCTTTTAAACCACGTCATCTGGCGTTTGGCGTAGTGTTCGATTTCTTTTTGTAGTATTTCTAGCATTTGCTGATAGGAGATTTTATTTTGCAGGTATTGTGCGACAAAGCGGTATTCCAGACCGAGTTCTTCTAGGCGCTTCCAGGATAACCCGGATTCGTGAGAGGGCGTTAGATTGCCACGTCGTGTCGCAAGCGACACTCCTCGCAATGACGGGGTGTGGAGGTTTTTGACTTCAACGACGATGCCCTTGATTCTTTTTTGCAAGCGCTTTTGGATGAGTTTTTTTAATTCATCGGGTGATTTTTTGATGCCGATTTGTAATGTCTCAAATGGGTTTTTTGTTTGTAGTTTTGGAATCGGTTTTTTAGTGGCTTTGATAATTTCAATGGCGCGGATAAGCCGCACCGGATTTTTAGCATCAATATTTTTCGCGCGCGCGGGGTCGAGTTTTTTCAGCATTTCAAAAAGCCTTTCAACTTTATAACTTGATAACTTTTTCCTTAGCTTCCAATTTGGCGTAACTTCCGGAATTACCAAGCCATCAACAATGGACTGAATGTAAAATCCGGTGCCACCAGCTAAAAAGGGGATGTTGTAACGCTCTTGAATATTTTTTATTGCACCAAGCGCCAGCTTTTGGTATTGGGCAACAGAAAATCTGCGCTTGGGGTTGGCGACGTCTAAAAGGTGGTGGGGAATACCCTTCATTTGTGTTTTGGTGATTTTCCCCGATCCAATATTCAGCCCTTTGTAAACTTGCCTCGAATCGGCCGAAATAATTTCTCCGTGATATTTTTTGGCCAATTTAACAGATAAATCAGTCTTTCCTGAAGCCGTTGGTCCTAAAATAACGATAAGTTTCTGATTCATGCCGCGGTTATCTCATGTCTTCCTTGCGCTCCTTGATAAACCCTCTCCAGCGTTCCAAAAATTCCACAAATACTCCAAATGGCATATCAATTAGTGCGTTAAAAAAGGCGATAACGACGTTGTATTGTTTCCAAGTATTAGACATCCATCCGCCCATACCAGTGATGGGTAAAAAGAGGATGTCGGTGATAAACATTAAAAATCCGCTGGATTCTTCTTCTATGGTCAACTCCTGTGCCCGTTTTTGTACTGCGGTGCCGGCAAACAAAATTAATGCGATAAAAATCATGTTAATAACAATGGAGCTGATGGGGAAGTGAAATAAACTAAATACCCAGTACATGGCGCCAAAGGTTGTGCATGCGCCGGCAAGATAGAGCAGTGAAAGGATGGTTCGGGTAATGATACCCCGTTTTTTGGCGATTTTTATTTCATATATATCGGTCTGATCTTTTTGGTAAAAGATTTTCATGACCTCAACCAAAACAATGTTAATATTTTTCTTTGATGGAGGCTTGATGCTTGCCACCAGTGCGGCCATTAGCAGGGTGGGGATTAAAATATCTATGGCTAGATCAAAAAAGCTAAGCTGGCCATTAAATATCTTTGCCAAAATAATTTCTAAAATAAGCAGCGATAGAATTTTGGTGATAAAAATAGAAACGGTTGAATAAATTGCCGCACGCCGGATTTTGGTGGTAAGTTCGGCCAAGCGTTTTTGATAAGCGGTTTTTATGTAGCTTTCCAGCAGTGCGGGCTCTTGCATATCCTTGCTGATTTTTTCAAAATTTTCGCGTAACATCATATCTCCAATTAGCAAGTATGCAGTATCGTACTTTTCGCATATATTATAAAACTTTTTAGCCATGGGACAGACTAAATCTTTTTGGGCGCTCTGTATGATGGTGGCGATATTTTTTGCGATGGTCGATAATTCTTCTTGGGTTGGGTTGTTCCAAAAAGGGTATTTATATCTTAAGAGATTATAAATAATAATGGGTTCGTCCAGTTTAAACAAGGCTTGCTGGACGGCAATATAAATTTGAACATCTTTATCTTCGGGTTTTAGTAAATTACGCGCATAGACTTTTTCACTGACCTTAATGCGCTCTTTCATTAAACTAAACATATAGTCAATGAGCGCCATTTCCCGAACTGAAGGCGCTAGTGTTTCTTCAATTTCACACGATGCGATTTCCAAAATTTTATGGTACAATTCTAAACCTTCTTTGCCTTCTGGACTTTTTGGATTATTTTTTAAAATGAAAACGTATTTATCTACGATATTTTGAACATCAGCGATTTTTGATTCTTCAATTTTATCGTTAGGGAAGTATCCGCCACGGATAAGTTCCAGTACCAATCTTTCAGCTAAACTTTCGGTGGAAAAATGAGCCGCTTCTAAATCTGAAAACCGCCGTTTTAATTTTCGGATAATCGCCGCGCGGCGCATTAAGTGTTCCTCGCGCCAGTCAACAAAGGTTCTGATATGCTCATAAAAAGCCGCCACTTTCTGCGCCACCTCGTCCACGTGTATGGTAGAAGCGCTGCTTTTTTGGTGCAGTGAATTTTGCCAGTTTGAGTATTTATCAATCAGGTTTTTTGTCGCGGATGATAGTTCGGCCATTTTTGTGAATTATTCTAATTACTCTAATTATTCTAAATACTTTGAATTACGAAATGCTTTCGCAAGATTTTTTTCAAATTTGCAGTCAAAATTTGGAAAAAAGATGCGAAAAGTCTTCTCAAACGAGCATTTCGTAATTCAAAGTAAATAATGTCCCAAAAAGTGAATGCCCAAACCGGTTTGGATATTAGACATTTTGTCATCGGGATTTGATTAGAATAATTAGTATAATTAGGTTAATTTATTCTTGATTTCCTCTTTAATTTTTTCTACAAACTCATTTACAGGCATGCTTCCTAAATCTCCCTTGCTCCGTTGACGCACACTTACGGCATTGGCGGCAATTTCTTTGTCGCCGATAATTAGTAAATAAGGAATTTTTTGCATTTCTGCCTCGCGGATTTTTTTGCCCAAGCTTTCGTTATCGTTGTAACCCGTAACCCGTAAACCGTAACCCGTAAGTTGCTCTTTGATTTTATTTGCATACCCCAAATGTTTTTCGGCCAAAATGGGGATGATGGCAATTTGAATGGGAGAGAGCCACAGGGGGAAAGCGCCGGCGTAATGTTCAAGTAAAATACCAAGAAATCTTTCTGGACTGCCGACAATTGCCCGATGTATCATAACAGGAGTTTTTTCTTTTCCATCCGAGTCAGTATATTTTAGATTAAATCTTTCTGGCATGATTAAATCAAGTTGAATGGTGCCTAATTGCCACTCTCGTCCAATAGAATCTTTTGAAATTAAATCCATCTTCGGCCCATAAATAGCTGCTTCGCCGATTCCTTTTTCAAATTCAATACTATTTTCAGTCAAAATTTCTTCCAGAGCCTGTTGGGACTTTTTCCAAGTCTTGGCGTCTCCTAAATACTTTTCCGGTTTTTTGGGGTCCCAAAGCGATAGCCGGATTTTATAATTCATGCCGTAGGCTTTCATGGCTTTTTGGATGGCCAGTAAAACTGCTTTAAATTCACTTTTAATTTGGGACTCCATGCAAAAACAGTGGCCGTCATCTTGTGAAAACGCCCGCAATCTGGTCAGTCCCGAAAGTTCACCGGTTTTTTCATCACGGTATAAATTGGCAAAATCAGAAATTCTTATCGGTAAATCTTTGTAACTTCGCGGTTTTGAAGCAAAAATCTGGGTATGTTGCGGGCAGTTCATCGGTTTTAAATAATAATCTTCTTTGGTGTAGTGGCTGGAAACTTTAAACATATCGTCTTGGTATTTGTCGTAGTGGCCCGAAACTTTAAAGAGCTCCGCCCGATTCATATTGGGAGTCTGCACTTGTTGGTATCCGATTTCTTCTTGTAATTGGTTTGAATAATTTTTTATTTCTTTTAAAATGGCAGTTCCGCGAAAGGTGTAAAGAGGAAGTCCCGGTCCAACTAAATCCGAAAATACAAACAAATCCAGTTTTTGGCCCAGCACGCGGTGGTCGCGTTTTTCAGCTTCTTGTTGCATTTTTAGATATTCCATCAATTCTTTTTGGGTCACAAACGCGACGCCGTAAATGCGGGTTAACATGGCGTTTTTTTGGTCGCCCTTCCAGTAGGCGCCGGCGACTTTGGTGAGTTTAAAAGCATTGGGGTCGATTTCTTTAGTGTTTTTCACGTGTCCGCCTTTGCATAAATCCAAAAACGCGCCGTTTTGGTAAGTGCCAACGGTTTTTTCTTTTAAATCTTTAATGAGGTCTAACTTAAAAGGCTGGTTTTTAAATAATCTTTTGGCAATTAGCTTCGAAACTTTTTTGCCGGAAAATTCTTGGTTTTCTTTTATCAATTCGCGCATGCGACTTTCCAGTTTTACCAAAGCCTCGGGCGTAAAGTTTTTGGGCAACTCCATGTCATAGTAAAACCCGTTTTCAATAGCCGGCCCTATGCCCAGTTTGGTTTTGGGGAATTGTTCCATCACCGCCGAAGCCAAAAGGTGGGCGAGCGAGTGTCGAATGTGTTGTAAATTTTCTTCCATAATAATTTTACGTTTCCATCATTACGAGGAGCCACGGCGACGCGGCAATCTTCACCCAATGATGGGGGGTTAAATCAATTTAGTAATTCTACCATGTTGATATGAGGCGGTAAACTCTTGACAAGTATTTTATTATATGCCAAAAATACAGTAGCCCAGAATGATTGACTTGGTTTTATTTCTATGCTTAAATAGGAAAATGTGGGCGTAGCTTTTTTTATGTTACCTAGGTTTCAGGAGGATCAGTCGTGATGATTAATGGGTTGATTGCTGACAGTTTGGCGCAAAAAAAGTACACGGCCGAGTGTGAGATTCGAGGACTTCGCTGGCTGGACAAGGGTTTTAAGGAAAAAACCCTTGAAATGTTGGGTAACACGCAAGACCCGGATAGGGTCGATCAGCTCCTTAAGACGGCAAGGGATGTCGCCGAAAGAAACCAAAAACAAGCGTCAGTTGACTTCGTCAGCAGGCGCTAAAGGGTTAGGGAAGCCAATTTCCCACCAAGTCCCGCGACTCGCACCGCGGGCTTTTTTTGTCGGCATTTTTTGACATTGAATGAAAAAGGTGTATAGTATAATAGAATTTGCCCTTTGATAACTGCAACTTTTTTTAAGGAGATTTGCCGTGAACCTGAATAGTCAAAAGCAATTGGAAATTAAAGCCCGTAACGAAAAAATTTACCGGTTGCGTCAACAAGGATGTTTGTTGAAGGAAATCGCCGATGTGGTGGGCGTTTCTCGTCGATGCGTTTATTTGGCGGTGTGTAAATTTGAGGTCAGTGGCGTCGTTTTCCCCCTTACCCAAAAACAGCAGGCTACCAAGGAGTTACAAGACCAAGTTGCAAATTTGCGAGGACTGGGATATTCCGCTTTGGAAATTGCAAAAACCATCGGTAAAACGATTGGTAGTCTTGGTGCGACTATTAAAACAATGGTAGCTAAACGCAAAATTCCACGATTGCTGAGAGGAAGAAAAGCTGGGAGCGGCAAGGTCAATAATCTTGCTGATCCGTGGACGGCCAAAGTTTTAGCTTTGGTAAACGCCGGCGACAAGACGCAGGCTGAAATTGGAAAAGAAATGGGCGGTATAACTCGGCAGGCCATCAGCATCTTTTTAAAAAGGATTGAAATGATTCATGAGTCAAAAGTGGTAAAACCCGATCATCCATTTTGGACTATCAAAGATGCGAGCCGAGAATTAGGTGTGTCTTGTAGCCGCCTTACTTACTTGTGCCGAAAGAGAATGATTCCTTTCATTGTACGCGGCAAGCAAACTTATTTGTTTGCTGAAAAAGACATGAAAATTTTGCGGGATCGTTTTAAGAAAGAGTCGCGCGTCTGTAGGGTCTGTCAGAAAGTCTTTAAGGTATTTTTTTCCAGCCTGCGTAAAACCTGTGGCAAGTCGGTTTGCAAGACGGTATATTTTCAAGAAATGAATAGCCGGCGATATAAAAAATATATGCGTAAATCGCTAAAGGAAATTAAATTACAAGGTTGGCGCGCTCAACTAGCCAGTAGGTTGGAAGCAAATTGCGTTACCTCTAAAAATGAGTGCTGGCTACCGTTAGGTCAAGCCAAGGAAATTTCCGGATTAACTGCGATGTGGTTGAAGTTGTTAGGAAGTCAGGGTATGGTGAAAACCCGTTCGTCAAAAAAGCTTCATTCGGTTACCCATAGGCCAATTTTATTGTTTGCAAAAAGCCAGGTAGAAATTGCCGGCCAAGTGTACCGGGAATTTTTAACTGGCCAAGCAAAAAAGTAAATCGGTCAATATCCGCGTAGCAATACGCGGATTTTTTCTGTTTTTAAAAAAAGTGGGCGTCGTTCACAAGCTTCACCCGTTGTTACGCCTCCCTTGGCACAATAATTTCCTGCACGTCGTCCGCTACGATTTTTATTTCTCCGTTCCTGTCGTCCACGCGACCGGCGACAAAGACGATTTTATTTTCTTTTAGGATTTCGGGCTTGGCTTCCAAAAGATTGGGGAAAACCACCACTTCGCCTTTGCCGGTCAAATCTTCCAGTTTCATAAACAGCATGGGCTTGCCGGTTTTGGTGATAATTTTTTTGACGGTCGTAATCAGTCCGCCCAGAATGATTTTTTTGTTGACCATCGTTTTGTCAATTTTTATCATGGGCGTGGTTTTAGTTTCAAATAATTTTTTAAAACTATTTAACGGGTGGCTGGAAACATACAATCCTAGCAATTCTTTTTCCCAAGTTAGTTTTTCCAGCAAGTGCGCGGGTTCGGCCATCGCCAAGGTGATATCTGTTTTGATGGTGGCGGGTGCGGATGCAAACAACCCAATCTGTCCGTTATTTTTACTTTTTTGATTTTCGCGGGCGATTTCCAATAATTTTTCCAAATTTTTTAAGAGCTGATTTCTTTCGTTAAACGCGTCAAACGCGCCGGCTTTGATAAGCGCTTCCATGCTTTTTTTATTTAAATCTTTGGTCGCCACGCGGTTTATGTAGTCGCCGATGCTGGTAAACGGCCCGCCTTTTTTAATTTCTTCTGTTGTAGCGTCAATAATTCCCACGCCGACATTTTTTATTGCCAACAAACCAAACCGGATTTTATTCTGCCCGGGCACGACCGTAAAGTTTTTTAAAGATTCGTTAATGTTGGGCGGCAAAACTTCGATGTCCATTTTTTTACATTCTTCTATTAATAACGCGATTCGCTCCACATCCGCTTTTTCAGAAGTCAAAACCGACGCCATAAATTCCACCGGATAGTGCGCCTTCAAATACGCCGTCTGATAAGCAATCGTGGCATACGCGGCTGAATGGGACTTATTAAAACCATACGCGGCAAAGGGTAAAATCCACTGCCAGAGTTCCTCGGCAATTAGTTTGCTGGTGCCTTTGCTGATGGTTCCGCTGACAAATTTTATTTTTTGCGAAAACAGTAGGTCCTTAATTTTTTTCCCCACCGCTTTTCGCAACACGTCCGCTTCGCCCAAGGTAAAACCGGCGATTTCCTGCGCGATTTTCATCAGTTGCTCCTGGTAAATCATAATGCCCTGGGTGCCTTTTAAAATCGGCTCAAGTTTAGGGTGGATGTATTCTATGGCCTGCTTTCCATGTTTTCGTTCAATGTAATCGGGAATAAATTGCATGGGGCCGGGCCGATACAATGCCACCATGGCGATAATGTCATCAAACTCCGTTGGCTTGAGTTCTTTGAGGTAGCGTTTCATACCGTCACTGTTGTGTACTAAAAATCCGTTGGCGACAAAGTTATTTCCCGGAGTTTTCATTTTAATATCATAAGTTTGTTCTTTACCGGCGTGTTTTATTTCTTTTACCTTCACGAAGCCAAAACTTTGTTTTACGGGGAGTCGCGGACATTCCCAAGCAACTAGTTTTTTATACCGCAAAGCGAATTCAGCAAATTTGGTTGCGCTAATTAAAACAAATGCATATTGAGGATACTGCTGTTGGAATAGGTTGATTTTTTCCTGGTCCAAATCATGCATCCAGCCTTTGATTTCATAAAATGTATTTTGCGATGGCACAAAAAAGTCGGGAGTATAGTTTAAAATTTCTCCGTTCGATCTTTTTAATTCAAAGGTTTTCGGTTCATATTGGTAGTGTATGTGATGCAGATTTAAAATTCTAGCAAAATCCGCTTCCCACGAAGATCGGACGTAATGATTTAAATCTTTTCTGAATCCGCCTTTTCTGTGGGGCGAAGGCATACCGAACATATGATTTCCCTTCCCGGTCATTCTTTGGGAGCTGATTTTTTTCATTTCCTTGGCGCGTTTTTTTCCAAATTTATCTTCCAAAGACCTCCCTTCAAGCGCCTTTGAAATTTTATCTCCAGTATTTTTTAAAATTTCGTTAGTTTCTTTAGTCAGGCCGTCATTCCATGTTTTCCCCCCGTCGTGATAAAACTTTAGTCGAGCTTCCTTAATTTTCCTCCTGGATTTTAGTTTGCTGGGATTGCGGTAAAATGTTGCCGAACATGAATAGCAAAATTTACTTTTTCCTTCTTTTTGTCCGCTAATCTGCTTGCCGCATATTGTACATTCGTTATAGATAAAATGTTCCGCCCGTAGTTTCATTAAAACTTTCTGTCCGGGTTTTATATCTGCTAATTTCTGCCAACCATCTTGGGTCATAAAATAATGGTCCTTTGAGGCTTTAACAAACCATCCGTTTTCGGCGATTAAGGCGTACACATCTTTTACTTCGCCCTTGAGAACATCTAAAATTGCATTTTTATGAACCTTGCCTTCATCTAAGTAAACTGACTGGATAACTTTTTTATCTTTTCGTTCGTAAAGTTTTTTTATCGTAGTTGTCGAAACTTGGGTGTCTCCCGCCAGGCATTCCAATTGAAAAACGGATGTCGTGAGCGCTTGTTGGAATAATCCGTACGTTTTTTTATCGTCGTACGGAATTTTTTCCATATCCACTTTTTCGTTGCGGATGACGTAAATCCTAGCCAGCGTATCTTCAATGATGGTCAAGTTTTTTAACCCAAGAAAATCCATTTTCAATAATCCCAAATCTTCAATCGCATGCATTTCAAATTGGGTCACAATGTCCTGGTCTTCGCCTGGTGGATGTTGCAGTGGCACCGAATCGGTCAGTGGAGTTGCCGAAATCACAACGCCACAGGCGTGGGTGGAAGCGTGGCGCGCGACACCTTCCAATTTCATGGCCAAGTCCAATAATCTTTTGGCCTGCGGATCGTTTTTGTATAAATCTTTCACTTCGGTAACCGAGTCCATGGTTTCGGTCAAATCCATGCCAAAGGGAATCATTTTTGCCAGCGTGTCGCAGTAGCTGTAGGTGTATTTTAAGGCTCGGCCCACGTCCCGCACCGACGCGCGCGCCGCCATGGTTCCAAAGGTAATGATTTGCGCTACGTGATCTTTGCCATACTTTTTTGAAACATAGTCGATGACTTCGTCCCGGCGCCGGTCGGTAAAATCCATATCAATATCGGGCATGGAAATTCTTTCCGGGTTTAAAAATCGCTCAAAGAGCAGGTCGTATTTTAGCGGGTTGACGTTGGTGATGTTGGTTAAATAGCACACCAGCGACCCGCCGGCCGATCCGCGCCCCGGCCCCACCACAATGCGGTTATTTTTTGCCCAGTTGACAAAGTCCTGCACAATTAAAATGTAACCGGCAAATCCGGTTTTGTTGATGACGGACAGTTCAAAATCCATCCGCTCGCGAATGGCGGGCGTAACATCTTTTCCGAATCTTTTTTCCAAGCCGGCTTCACAAAGTTCGGTGAGATAATCTTCGGCAGTTTTTCCATCAGGAACTTCGAATTTTGGTAACTGCGTTTTTCCCAATTCAAAATTAAAGTCGCACAAGTCCGCAATTTTTTGGGTGTTGCTAATCGCTTCGGGATATTCTTTCCAAATGTCAGCCATTTTTTCGGGCGAATACATAGAAAAATCATCGCCTTTTAACGTCAGTCGTTCCGGATCGTTAATATCTGCGCCGGTGTTGATTAACATTAAAACATCTTGCGCTTCGGCGTCTTCAGGTTTTAAATAATGAATGTCATTGGTGGCAACTAACGGAATTCCCGTTTTTTTATGTAGTTGAATGATTCTTTTATTAAGCACCGCCTGCTCGGGAATATTTTTGTGTTCTTGCAGTTCCAAATAAAAAGAATCTTTCCCAAAGAGCTTTTGATACTTTAACGCCAGGGCCTCGGCTTCATCCAGTTTCCCCGCCAGCAACATTTTAGGAATTTTTCCGTTCAAACACGCCGAAGTTCCAATTAAACCCTCGGCATATTTTTCCAAAATTTCTTCGTCAATGCGCGGTTTATAATAATAACCATTTAAATGCGCTTCCGTGACCAGTTTTACCAAATTTTGGTAACCGGTATGATTTTTAGCCAGTAAAATCATGTGGTAGATTTTATTGTCAATGTTGGCGCGTTTATCCAACCGCGACTCATAAGCCACGTAAACCTCACACCCGATAATCGGCTTAATGCCCCGCTTTTTGGCTTCTTTATAAAATTCCACCGCGCCATACATAACCCCGTGGTCAGTCAACGCCACCGAATCCATGCCCAGTTCTTTGACATAATCCAAAAGGTCGGGGATTTTTGGCAATCCGTCCAGGAGGGAGTAGTGCGAATGGGTATGCAAATGCGCAAATGCAATTTTATCGGGCATGTTTTCTTTCGTCATGATTGCGTCGTCGCGCGCCCGCGGGCGCGCGACGTAGTGATCTAAAATATTTTAATCACTCATTTTACTTTTTTAAAAAATGTTACACAAGATTGACGCAAGATTTTTTTAGTGATATAAATACTTCAAGTTGCCCAGTAGAGTTCTTTTTTAGGAGGTATCGCTATGGTTTCTCGCATTGTTCGGGTTTTGGATTCTTTTAACCTGGACACATTTGTACAGAGCGGTTGGGAGGTGGTGGATATTTGGAACCCCATTTTTTCTTTCAAAAAAATCGACTTGCAGTATCTGTCTTTAAGAAAGTTTAACAAAGAAAAAACGGCAGTTGATTTTTTACAAGAAAGAATCTTGGAGTTGCAAGAAGATGACAAGCACGCGCTAGACATCGCCGGGTTTTGGACCTTATGGAGCCAAGCCGACAGCAACATCCCCGGTTTTTGGAAAAAATTTGGCCTGATTTTGTTCCCATCAGTCCTAAAAAACCCAAAAGACCAGTATTTTCGCATTGGCATCCGCTCCACCGGCGTCGGCTGGCAACAAACCCTCATCCGCACCACCAAGCTCGAAGAAGCATGGATCCCTTTCTACGAGCCATCATAAGTTTTGCCAAAATTTATCGTGCCAAGGAAATCCCAAACAGATTTCCTTTTTTATTGCCTAAAAATTTGTGTTACAATATTTTCATGAAACCAAATTTTAACGAACCATCCTTCGCCAAAGGCTTCGGCCTGGCAACGGAAAAAAAGTTATGGAGGCGGGGGATTGACCTGGTGGTCGGGTTGGATGAAGCGGGGCGCGGGCCGCTTGCAGGGCCGGTGGTGGCGGGAGCGGTGTGCGTGAAATTAAAAGTTAAAAGTCAAAAATTAAAAGTACTGGAAAGTGTTAACGACTCAAAAAAACTTTCGGAAAAAAAGCGCGAAGAGCTTTATGAAATACTGATCAATCATTCTGCAATTATTTGGGGTGTTGGGATTATTTCAGAAAAAGTGATTGATAAGATAAATATTTTAGAAGCGACAAAGTTGGCGATGGAAAAGGCGGTTGATGATTTAAATATGAAGCCGCAATCTGGAAATAATGTTAGATTGCCACGTCGGCGCGCCCCGCAGGGCGCGCCTCCTCGCAATGACGGTAGAGTGGCAGATTTTCTTTTGATTGACGGAAATTTTAAAATAAATTCGCAAATTCCGCAAAAAAGTATTGTTAAGGGTGACCAAAAAGTTTTTTCCATTGCGGCGGCTTCTATTATTGCCAAAGTTACGCGCGATCGGCTGATGCAAAAAATGCACAAAAAATATCCGGCGTATGGGTTTGATCAACATAAGGGGTATGGCACCGCGTTGCACGTGGCAAACCTGAAAAGTTTTGGGTCGTGCAAAATTCATCGCAAGACATTTTGGCCCGTTAGCAGTTATTCACAGTCTGCGTTTGTTGATCAGATTTAAAAAAGGTACAATGATATAATAAATCCGAAGCACGAAATCCGAAATCCGAAACAAATTCTAAATTCAAATTTTAAAATATTGTTTCAAGTTTCGAATTTCTTTAAATTTATGTCTATCAAAGGTATTTTAGGTTTATTGCTAGTTTTTGTCTTGGGAATGGGGGCGGGTATTGGTGTAGGAATGGTATTGAAAACCTCGGGTGGCGCGACCCAAAATTCGGCGCAGGTTATGCCTCCGATTATTAAAAGCTTAAGTTCTAAAGTGGTGCCTTCGGTCACAGCTTACGGCACGGTTACCGCCATTAGTGGTAGTAGTCTTACCGTAACTAGCGGTACTGATAGTATGGTTATACCTGTGGCGACCACTGCTAAAATTTATGCGTTTACCCTGGCTGCGGTTGCCGCCAAACCTGCGACGACTACCAGTAAAGCGGTTCCCGCCACCACGGCTTCTAGCACCAAAACTATTACCTTTGCCCAAGTTAAGGTTGGAGACAAAGTCAGTGTTAACTTAAAAGTACTGCCTAGCGGTTACGTTCAAGGATTATCGGTAATTGTGTTGCCACCAGCGCCCGTTTTACCCAAGGACACCACTGTTCCAAAATAGTACCTAAAAAATCAGAGCTTTGCTGCTCTGATTTTTTTTACATATTAGACTTGTCCCTAAATAACTTTTGTTACGAAAATTTCAGATTTTTAGCCAAA
>CAZYSZ010000002.1:0-31544 GCA_964650025.1 uncultured Candidatus Saccharibacteria bacterium
TCGCCCGCAAATTTGAAAAAAATCTTGCGAAAGCATTTCGTAATTCAAAGTATGTAAGTCTATTCTATCAAAAAACCAGCGCCGATTCAACGCTGGTTTTTTTATTCCATTTTAACGAGAAGCTACATTTTTAATCGCCGTTTCGTACAGGGATAATATTTGCTTTCCACGCTCTGGGTCTAAAACAAAATCCGGTTCGTAAACGATGGCATTGCGAACCACGTGCGCATCTATTACCTCTTCAACATTTGGCAGTACTCTGGTGCTGGCGGCTTGAGCGATTTGTTCAAACGTGTCGCCTTCGTAATCCAAATCCTGCAGTTTTTGGTACAAAAAATCATCCATTTCTATGATTGCCAATTTTAGGTCAGGCACCGACCCAGACTCCGCGCGCTTTTTGATTTTCTTTAAATCGTTACTGATTTTTTTTAGCCCGTAACTTTCCTTAGAAAAAAATTCCATGGTATCTTGTAAAAATTTATACTGAATATAGCTACTATTTACATAAAACCAAATCACTGCGCAGAAAAAGAAGGCGGTAAAAAAGATGAATACCAATTTAACCGGAAACACCGCGTCCTGAATGGCCGGCGAAGAAATGAAGTAAATAAAGTCGCGGATACCCACGTAGTTGTAAATTTGATCCCAGTTGATAAGCATAAAAGTAAATCACAAATTCAAAATTATAAATCCCAAATAAATTACAACTACCAAAATCTAAATACAAAAATGTGTTTTAGATTTAAGTTTTGGGATTTGAGTATTATTTGGAGCTTGTAATTTTGAATTTGGAGCTTTATTTAATTATAACATCTTTTCAAGCTCCGATGCTACGGCGAGTATTTTATTATCCTCAAACCGGTTCCCGATAATCTGCAAACCCACCGGCAGTTTTCCTATTTTCCCAACCGGTAATGACAGTGCCGGAATGCTCGCCAACTTTACGGCTACGGTATAAACGTCAACCAAATACATAGAAAGCGGGTCGCTGGCTTTTTCACCAACTTTAAAAGCTGGAAACGGAGCCACGGGTGAAAAAATAACATCTACCTTTTTAAAAGCCTCTGCAAAATCCTCTTTTAGTAACTCGCGGACTTCCTGGGCTTTTTTGTAATACGCATCGTAGTAGCCACTCGAAAGTGCGTAGGTTCCGATGATAATTCTGCGTTTAGGTTCGGCGCCAAAACCGACTCCCCTGCTTTGCAAATAAACATCCAGTAAATTATGCGCCTCTTGTTTGCTTAATCCGTATCTTATGCCATCAAACCGCGCTAAATTTGCTGATGCTTCACAGGGAGCAATAATATAATAACAAGCCACCGCCAAATCAGTGTTGGGCAAACTAATCGGTACGATTTTAGCACCGGCACCTTCAGCTTTTTTAATAACGTTTTTGATTATTTTTTCAACCTCCGGGTCAATACCTTTAGCAAAATACTCCTTTGGCACTCCAATTTTTAATCCTTTTAGGTTTGTGATTTGTGATTTGTGATTTGTGATTTCCACACTCGTGGCATCCATCGGATCCTTGCCACAAATGGCCTCGAAGACAATTTTTGCGTCTTCCACGTTTTTGGTAATCGGCCCGATTTGGTCAAGCGAAGAAGCAAAAGCAATGGCTCCATACCGCGAAACCGCGCCGTAGGTAGGGTTTAACCCCACAACCCCGCAAAATGATGCGGGCAATCTAATTGACCCTCCGGTATCAGACCCCAATGAAAAAACGGCCTGGCGACCTGCCACGGATGCCGCCGGCCCGCCAGAACTTCCGCCCGCCACGCGCGTTACATCGTGGGGATTGCGAGTCACCTTAAATGCCGAGTTTTCCGTAGAAGCGCCCATGGCAAATTCGTCCAAATTAGTTTTTCCCAAAATCACCGCACCTTGCTTTTTTAGTCGCACAATAACCGTCGCATCATATGGCGCCACATAGTTTTCCAAAATTTTGCTTCCAGCCGTCGCCTGCTGGCCCTCCACCAAAATATTATCTTTAATTGCACAGGGAATTCCACAAAGTAAAGGAAAATCTTTTCCAGACCCTTCGGCTCCGCTCAGGACAAGAGAAATAATTTTGTCGGCTTCAATTGCCTGCTCCAACGCCAACTTTTCAGTAACTGCCAAATACGCCCCGATCTTGTCATCGGTTTTCTTAATTTGCTCCAAATAAGCTTTCGTAACCTCAACCGAAGTAAACTGCTTTTTTTTGAAGCCGTCGTGAAGCTGGGTGATTGTGAGATCTAATAGATTCATAAATTACAAATTCAAAATTACAAGCTCCAAATAAATTACAATAGTTAAAATTTAAATTCAAAACGTGTTTTAGATTTTGAGTTTTGAAAATTGAGATTTATTTGGGATTTGTAATTTTTAATTTGGTGCTTTCGTTAAAGTATCGCCTTAACCTTAAAATATCCGTCCTTTTTATCCGGCGCCTGCGCCACCAAATTATTCGCCAAACTCGCTGGCCTTTCCATAACTTCATCTTTTCGCAATCCGTACGACGTCGGACGTCGTACAACTTTTTCTTTTTTCAATTTCGGTGCTTTTTTAAGCACCATAAAATAATCCAAAATCGCCGACAAATCCTTTTGCATTTTTTCCGTTTCTTTCTCCGTCAACTCGAGCCTCGCCAACTTAGCAATATGTTTTACGTCGTCTTTTGAAATCATTTTGAAAGCGACACTAATTTACTAATTACATTCGAATCTACTAATTACTGTAACAAAATTGTCAGCCCAATAAAAGACTTGACGAATAGATTTAGGATATGTATACTTGAAATAAGAATCCGCTCATAACCCTGCAAAAGGAGGCCTTATGCCTAATGCTAGTGAACTTCAGCGGGAACAAGAATCCTTGTCTAATGGAAAAAACTTGATTGGCATCTTGATCTGGTTTGAGTTTCGTTTTACTGGTCGCCAGATTGTCATTCAACGACAACTGGGTAATCCAAACGATCCGTGGTGGATGTTGGGTGGCGAAATAGACATTCTGCCCAATGAGCCAGCGCCTCGTGCTATCAAGCGGAAACTAAAACAAGATTTTGGTTTGGAAATTGACATTTGGTCCATTTCTCAAGATCCAATCCACCAATGCTTGCACTCTTGGTGTGAAGGCAGCCTGCCAGCCACAACCGATATATTTTTGGTCAACGTCAATGACAAGGAGTTGGCCATAATATATCGAGTGCTGACTAATCGTCGGTGCGAGGTCGTAGCTCCTCACGCAGTTAACGTACCTCGAGATGAGCAATATCAACCCGCTCTAAGAGATTGCGCCAGTAAACTTTTTTGGCGCCACTAATAACAAAAAGCCCACGACGCAACCGCGACGTGGGCATTTTTTATTCAGAAAAAAATCTATAACGAGTTCTAGGAAAACAAATCTTGATGCAATAACCCCACAAGTTCGCGCCAGGCGAGCCGGTGATGGGAAAAGTAACTCACGCAGGAGAAAAAGCATGGTTTTTCTTGAGTCGCGACTCAAGAAAATTTTTCACCGAGGTAGTAGGGTGCAAAATCCGGCTGGGGATTTTGACACCCGGTACTTTTCCCATCACTGGCGAAGTACCCTACAGGGGCGCGCCCCATTCCTCATCCTTCTCCATCAAATTTTGCAGGCCTTCGATATTTTCCAGCGCCAATCCGCAACCCCGTACGACTGATGTCAACGGATCATCAATAATTCTACAGGGCATTTTTGTTTCGTGGGAAATTAAGACATCCAAACCGCACAACAAACTACCTCCGCCGGCCAGATAAATTCCGTTGGTCATTACATCAGCCAAAAGTTCCGGTGGAGTTTCCTCAATAGTGGTTTTAATGGCAAAAATAATTTGTTTTACGGATCTGTCCAAAGCCCGCTGAATATCATCATTAAACACTACCACCTCTTCGGGCAAACCCGTCACCAAGTTACGTCCGCGCATGGCAATTTCTTTTCTATCTTTTAATGGCATAGCACTGCCAATATTTATTTTAATCCATTCAGCCGTACGCTCGCCAATCAATAATTTATATTCTTTTTGCGCAAATTCCACAATATCATTGTTTAATTTGTCTCCCGCTACCCGCAAACTTCGGTAAGCCACAATTCCGCCCAAAGAAATCACCGCCACCTCCGTTGTTCCTCCGCCGATATCAACAATAAAGTTGCCTCCGGCGTCTTGAATGGGAAGCTTGGCACCAATAGCTGAAGCCAGCGGTTCTTCAATTAAAAAAACCTGTCTGGCGCCCGCATTTTTTGCCGCGTCGCGCACCGCTTTCCTTTCCACTTCGGTCACTCCGCAAGGAATACCAATAATTACCCGCGGCGAATAACCAAAAATCCCGAACTTTCTTTTAGAACCGGCCACCGCTTTTTCAATAAAATATTTGAGCATTTGCTCGGTCACTTCAAAATCAGAAATCACGCCATTTACCAAAGGCCGAGTTGCCGTAATATATGAAGGCGTGCGCCCCACCATTTTTTTGGCTTCTTCCCCAATGGCTAAAATTTGGCCGGTTTTATTATTGACCGCCACCACCGACGGCTCATTGATGATGATTCCCCGGTCTTTGACGTAAACTAAAGAATTGGCCGTCCCCAAGTCAATGGCCATATCCAAGGATAGAAAAGAAAATATTTTTTTGAAAGGATTGTACATAAATCAAATTCTAAATTCTAATCTCTAAATTCTAAACAAACTCCAATGCTAAAAAATCCAAATTATAAATGTGTTGGTGATTTGAAAATTTGGTATTTGTAATTTGTTTAGAGTTTAGGATTTCGGATTTAGAGTTTTCACAATCTGGCTTATCTTCACCATCTTCACCTTGTCTTTACTTCTTTCCTTAACCTCCACTGAATTTGTGGCCAACGTTCTTTCTGAAATTACCACACGGCAAGGAATTCCCAACAAATCACTTTCCGCGAATTTCTCGCCCGGATTTTTATTCTGCCTGTCATCGTATAATACTTCAATGTTTTCTTTTTTCAAGTCCTGATACAATTTTTGCGCCACTTTGGCAACCTTGGGATTATTTTCCACTTGGATTACATGCACCGAAAACGGCGCCACGCTTTTTGGCCAAATGATTCCCTTGTCGTCGTGACTGGCTTCCACAATCGCCCCCAACAATCTGCCAAGTCCAATACCATAACACCCCATAATCACCGGTTTTTCGGTGGCGTCTTTATCGGTGAATTTCAAATTAAATGGCGTTGAAAATTTTGTTCCGAGTTTGAAAATATTTCCTACTTCAACTGCTTTTTTTTCTTCAAACGCCACGCCTTTGCATTTTGGACATGCTGGGTTTTCTTCTTTTATTTCTTTATTAATTGCAACACCACACTTTTTGCAAATATAAATAATATCTTCGCCGGCCTGGGTCAGCATTTGGAACTCGTCAGAATACTTTGAAAAACTTCCGCCTGATGCCAAGGTTTGGTAGGTTATTTTACCAATACCACATTCCTTAAAAATCTTCCCGTAGGCTTTCGCTAATTTTTCGTAATACACATCCAAGTCAGCTTGATTGGCATGGAAAGAATATAAATCTTTCATAAAAAATTCCCGTGTTCTTAAAATTCCGGATTTTGCCCGCAACTCATCCCTGAATTTATTTTGGATTTGGAATACATACAACGGCAAGTCTCGGTAGGAAAAAACCATTTTCTTTGCAAGCGGAGCCACTACTTCTTCATGGCTCAAAGCTAACGCGTAATCTTTATCACCCGATCCCTTTAACTTAAAAAGCACGTCTACCGTATCCCACCGATTGGTTTTTTGCCAATTTTCTTTTGGATTGAGCGAAGGCATCAACACTTCCTGCCCACCAACAGCTTCCATATTTTTTCTGATAATAGTTTCAATATTTTTAAGCACCCGATACCCCAGCGGCAAAAATGAATACACTCCCGACATGAGTTGATCCACATACCCCGCGCGCGTCAGCAAATCATGCGAAACCGAATCTGCCTCCGCTGATTTATTTTTGTTGGTTTTGTAAAAAAGTTTTGACTGTAACATTTTTTATTAGGTTCTAGGGACTAGGTACTAGCGTCTAGGGAAACGACGTTGCCGTCCAATCCCTGGACCCTAGTCCCTAGAAGCTAGTCCCTCGTTTTAAAGCCCTGCTTTCCAAAAGTCTACCACCCTTGGAATATCAAACCTTATGGTAATGAAAAGCGATAGTAAAATCAAGATGACAAAGCAAATTACCGTTAAGGTTTGCTCCCATGTTACCGGCACAGCTTTACCTCGCAGTTTTTCAATGAGTAAAAATACTAATTTTCCGCCATCTAGCGCCGGAATGGGAAATAAGTTAAAAATGGCGACTAGAACAGAAATGGAACCGATAAAATATAAAAAGAATCCCGCGCCGTAGCTGGCGGCGTTAGCCAAAAAGATGGTAATTCCCACTGGGCCGGCGAGCTCCGCTCCACTTGGCACACCTTTACCAGAAAATAAATTAGCAAACACGCCGTAAATTCCTTGCAAGGATTTTACGGTCACCTCCCAAGTAAACGCCACGCCTTTAAAGGGCGCCATATAAAAAGGAACTTTTTGAATAATGGTGGCTAGACGCTGAAGCTGGACTCCTATGGCGCCCTGGTTGGCAGAAACACTGGTTCTGGGGCTTAACACCACCTCAATAGTTTTTCCCTGGCGTTGCAGATTTAGGGTTACGGGCTGACCATTATCATTTTTTACAAAATTCTGAAAATCCGCAACTTTGTCAACGCTAAGGCTTGAATTTTGATTTTTAATATAAACAATAATATCCCCAGCTTTTACGCCGGCAACATCGGCCGGAGAATTTTTTTGAACCAACATAACCTGTACGCTAACATCCCCCACACCACCAACTAAATCGTCCACTGGAACTTTTGCTCCAATAGTAAATAATACCGAAAAAATAATTATAGCCGCAATCCAAAACGCAATCACTCCACCAAGCACAATTAAAATTCTTTTCCAAATCGCCAAACCCGTAAAGCTTTTGGCGTCGTGCACATCGCCTTCTTCGCCGTAAATTTTTACAAACGCGCCAAGCCAAATCCAATTGACCGAATAAAACGTATCGCCAAACTGCTTTCCGAACATGCGCGGCGGGTACCCAATACCAAATTCTTCCACGCGCACCCCAAAAAATTTCGCAATCACAAAATGCCCAAATTCATGGATGATCATCAGTAAAATCAGAGAGAAAAAGGCAATCAATAATGTCAGAAGCATTTAACAAATGAACTCAGGAACATATGAACGAAAGAACGGCGTTGTTCTTAGGTTTTTTAGTTTTTTAGTTCTTTAGTCATTACATCAAATCCTTTTCTTTACGTTCCACCAACTCCTTAATCTTTTTTTGATACTCGTCAATCAGTTTTTGCAGTTCATCCTTACCGCGAAATTTGTCGTCTTCGGAAAGCGCGCCTTCTTTTTCGGCTTTTTGAATTTTATTCCAGCAATCTTCGCGCCAGTGCCGTAGAGTTTGGCGACCTTCTTCAGCTTTGGCATTTAGCACTTTAACCAAACTTTTTCGGTATTCTTCGGTTAACATCGGCAAGCTTAATCTAATCACATTTTTGTCGACGACCGCAGACATTCCCAAGCCCGACCCGGCGATTGCCTGTTCAATGGGCTGAATATATGAAGCGTCCCAGGGCGCAATCACAATTTGGTTAGGTTCCGGGCAAGAAATGCTGGCCAGTTGGTTTAACGTAAAAACGCTGTCAAAGGCTTTGACCTGGACGTCTTCTACCATGGAAGGCGTCGCCCGCGAGGTACGGACTTTATCCAACTCTTTAAGCAAAAATGAATATGATTTTTCGAACTCGGGCTTGACTTTATCGATGAATTCTTTGAGACTCATGAAGCATGGATCATGAAACATGAAACACGAAACAACGACGTCGGCGTTTGCTTCATGCTCTATGCTTCATGCTTTATGATTTATATTTCTAATAACAACACCTCCAACGCCAACTTGGCGCTGGCGTTGGTTTGTGAAATTTGCGCGTGCAAGGTTTCGATTAACCGAATAATATTTTTTAATTTTTCCAGCGTATACGCATTAGTAGATTCGGATGTCATTTGTAGATTGGTGTCGCTATTTATTCCTAATTTTATTAAAAGCAAATTCCTAAAATATCTCTGTAACACTTTTAAAATCACATCGGCGTTATCCCCCTCCAAGTTAACTTTTTTGGTATAGCCGAATTTTTGCGCCAGCTCGCCCTGGATAATCGGCAACAATTCCTGCAACATTTTTTTATCCTGCACAGAAGCCTGATATTTTTCTTTAGGCAAAAACGTCAAATATTGGCATCGGGAAAAAATCGTGGGCAGTAAATAATCTGGTTTTGAGGATAATAAGATAATCAACGTGTCGCCTTTGGGTTCTTCCAGGGTTTTTAAAAAACTGTTTTGGGCTTCCGTATTCATGCGCTCCGCGTTTTCAATCATCACCGCTTTATACTTTCCATAATAAGATTTAAAACTTAAAAAATAATTCACTTGCCGAATCTGCGCCACATCAATTTCCATCATATCCTTTTCATTTTTCACTGATGAATCGCTATTGATAGACTTTACCACCAACAAATCCGGAAAGGTTTCTTGGTTAATAAATTTACAACTTTGACACTCATTACAACCATTTTTAAAAGTACCATAAATCTGACGGCCGTCACTTTTATGGGACGCTTGGCAATTGATAAATTTTACAAACTCTTTCGTAAACTCCTTTTTCCCCACCCCGTCCTGCCCCGAAAATAAATAAGCATGAGAAAGTTGCCCCGCCAAAAATTTCCCCCGCAAAAATTCCCAGTTTTTTTCGTGATTAATTTTTTCACTCATCTTCTTTTAAAAGTTTTCTGCCAACCCATGTATCAAATGTGCCAACCTTAGATAAGTTATAGAAAACATACGAAGACCCGCCTTTCATCTCTTTACTCTCTCCGCCTTCATTATAGATTAAACCGTCAAATCCTTTTTCCATGAGAAAATATGAAAAGAGATCTGGGAACGGCCCCCCAGAAGGAAATTTATTCTCATCTTCAATATACGGGAAAAAATCATTATGGCCCCCGTCCTGTAATAATTGTCTTAAATCTACTTTTTGGGCATCCAAACATCTATCAAGATGCTGTATATAATCCGGCATCCAATCGCGGTCAAACTCGCCTGAATTTTTCATCTCTTCGTTTACTAACGACCCTTCTGTTTCAAGCCACTTAATAAATTTCTTTTTCCATTCCAGAATCAACTCTCTTGGCACGGGTGCGTTGGCATTTTGTTCACTTTTATCCCGAAAGTCAAACATTCTTGCCTGATAGGGATGTATTTTCTCCACTATGGCAGGAGTATTGTCGCCTGGATTTTGCTTTTGCCCATTAGCATAATATGTTCTAACTTTACTATAAAGCCTTGCTTCAGATTCTTTATCAGTCACATAAAAACCCGACCCTAAATTTTGGGGCGTATCACCATAGTGATCATAATTTCCTTTTTCATCCATCTTGCGTCGGTGGCGCCGGTAATAGTCCATGTTATCCTGAAAATCTATTTTTCTGTGAGTGCCATGAAAAAGCAGATCCGGCGAATTTTCAAAATCCTCCAAAGTCATTTCCGACGGATCTTTTTCGCCAAGAACCCTAAGCCCCACCGCCTCTCTAATTTCAGACTGCTCCTTTTCTAGTTGAGACTCTTCCGGCAAATCCCGACTATTTTGTATTTCACCTTCCGCCATAACAATTTAGTTGATTAGTAATTTAAAACTGCCAAGTTTTTTTTCGTGGTCCATGTAAACATCTTAACAAAGTTAAGGGAGCAATAAAAGAGTTGACAAGTAACATAAATGGGGTTATACTTAAGACTAATATCGAAACCCACCCTAACCCTAAGGAGTTTGCTATGAACACAATGACGATGGCAATGCTCTTGATTCCTGGCGATGGAATCATGAACGGATTCTGCTACAACTACTCCAAGGCACTTCTTGAAAAACTCAAAGAGCTACGTGAGAAAAAGCGCCTTTTCAAACCAGGCCCAGGAGGTTGCACGACAACAATCGCCGAAGCAGTGATTCGCCAACTTGGAAATCAGGGAGGATTCTCCATTGCGCCACGCACCAACGATGACAAGGACGTGGTTGAACTAATCCAGGCCACTGAAGAGTTCCTTAGTATATTCAAAAAGGAAGATTAGTGGCAGAGAATAAAAAAGCCCGCGGACATCAGTTCGCGGGCTATTTTCTTACACACCATTACTTAGATTGCCGCGTCGCTTCGGCTCCTCGCAATGACGAAAAAAGGCGCGCCCGCGGGCGCGCCTTTTTTATTCGTAGATTCGAATGTGATTAGTAGATTGGTGTCGCCTTATTTTTTCGACATAACAACTTTTTTATACTCCTCCAAATGCTCTAAAACAATCCCCGTTCCTCGGATTACACAAAACAATGGCTCATCGGCGATAAAACAGGGCACGCCGGTTGATTGCGCCACCAGTTCGTTGATTTTTGGAAGCAGTGCTCCTCCGCCGGCCATAATGATGCCTTTGTTCATGATGTCGGCGGAAAGTTCCGGCGGAGTTTCGGATAATACGTGTTTGGCGGCTTGGATAATTTCGGCCAAGACATCGGAAATGGCTTCGCAGACTTCGTTGTTGGAAATTTTAATATTTCTTGGCAAACCCAAAATCATGTCCCTGCCCTGAATTTCCATAAATCGCAGTTCTTTTTGTGGCAGAGCCGTGCCCACTTTTATCTTTATTTCTTCAGCACTTTGCGTACCAATTGCCAAATTATATTTTTTCTTAATGTACTCGGCAATCGCGGTATCAATTTTATCGCCCGCCACCCTTACAGAATGGGCCGTCACAATTCCGCCCAAAGAAATAACTGCCACTTCCGACGTGCCACCGCCAATATCAATAATCATATGACCGCTGGATGAGTTTATAGGAATACCCGCGCCAATGGCGGCTAAAATCGGCTCTTTGGCCACAAAGGCTTGGCGCGCTCCGGCCGACATGGCGGCTTCAATTACCGCCCGCCTTTCGGTGGAAGTAATTCCCGCCGGTACCGAAATCACTAATTCTGGTTTTAAAAATTTAAAATTGCTGGAAGTTTTTTTGATAAAATGGCGCATCATCGCCTGGGTGACCTTGTAATCAGCAATCACGCCGTCTTTTAACGGCCGATACACCTTAATATCCGCAGGTGTGCGCCCGATCATTTCCTTGGCCTGCTCCCCCACCGCCAAAATTTTATTGTCAGACAAAGACACCGCCACCACAGACGGTTCGTTTAAAACGATCCCCTTACCCCTAACATAGACCAGGGAGTTACAAGTTCCAAGGTCAATGGCGATACGATTGTTGAACATGCTAACGAAATTTTTAATTTCCAATTTTTAATTTTTAAATAATTTCTAAATTTTCAAATGTTTAAAAATTAGCACATTAAAAAATTATTTAAAAATTACAAAATTAAAAATTGGAAAAATTAAGCACTAACTCTCTTAATGTCGGCTCCCAGTTTCTGCAACCTCTCTTCTATTTTTTCGTATCCCCTGTCAATATGATGTACGTCATTTATAACTGTTTTTCCTTCGGCCATCAAGCCGGCCAAAATCAAAACGGCGCCGGCGCGAACGTCTAAAGAATTTACGCCAACACCTTGCATCTGTTGCGGGCCGAAAACAAACGCCCGGTGCGGATCTACCACTTCAATGTCGGCTCCCATTTTTTTTAATTCGTGCATATAGCCAAACCGGCCTTCATACAACGGGTCATGGATTAAACTTTTGCCTTCTGCCCGCGTTAAAATCGTCACCATCATGGGCAACAAATCCGTCGGAAAACCCGGATGCGGCAACGCCTGGACTTTGGCGGCAGTTAATTTTGGGGAATAAAACACCGTCACACAATTTTCCCCTTTTTCAAAAATCACGCCAATTTCTTTTATTTTTTCCAAAAATAAATCCAGGTATTCAAAATCAATATTCTTTACCGTAACTTTTCCCGGAGTCAGCGCACCAATAACAATAAACGTTCCGGCCTCCAAGTGATCAGAAACAACTTGGTGCTCACAGCCATGTAAAGATTCCGCGCCTTCAATTTCCAATACATGCGTTCCATTGCCTTTTATGTTGGCGCCCATGGAAATTAACATGCGCCCCAAGTCCTGCACCGAAGATTCCGACGCTGCGCCCTTGATAACCGTTTTACCTTTGGCAAGCACTGCCGCCAACATTAAAGCTTCCGTGGCAGTTGGTGAAAACTCGCTTAATACGATATGAGCCCCTTTTAATTCTTCCCGATACACATTATACACATCGCCATCCTTTTTTATTTTAGCCCCCAACTTTTCCAAAGCTGAAAGCTGGATGTTAATCGGTCGGATGCCAATTTTATCCCCCCCAGGCGCAGAAAATTGAAAGTAGTGAAACCGCGTTAACAACGCCCCAACAAATACCACCGACATACGGGTTTTAGAAAACTTTTCAAAATCCATTTTTTCCACATCAATATTATCAGCTTTAAATTTTACTTTTCTTTCCGTCAGATACTCAACGCTAACCCCCAGGCTTTTTAAAATATCAATTTGATTTTTAACGTCGGAAATTAACGGTAAATTATCCAACACGCATTCTTGGCGCGTAAGCAAAACCGCCGCCAGGCAAGGCCCCGCCGCATTTTTGGATCCGCGTACTTCAATTTCCCCCTCTAAATCCCGTCCGCCATGGATAACGAATTTATCTGACACTTCGTTTAAGCGACACCAATCTACTAATCACATCCGAATCTACGAATTTCACATCGTTTTTATTAGCAGATTCGCATGTTATTCGTATATTAGGGTCGCTATTGATTACTCAATAATACTATTCGCTTTCCCCGTTTATGTCAAATATTTGACATAAGATATTTTTTATGATAGGGTTTGACCAGGAAGTCTTGAGTGTTTCAGGACTGATTGTTGACAATTCGCCCAATTGGAGATTGTTTCATGGGTAAAGCATTGGCGACGACTGGTGTTTTTGGCATTCCGGCCAAAATTGTCGATGGAAAGGTGCGCATCAAGGTGAATGTGCGTACCGATCAAGAGAAACAAAAAGATACCGCAAAACTACCGAAAGACTCCACGGTCTTACTCGTTGACTGCCCGGGCGGAGGACGTCAAAACAAAGAAACCAAGGGAGATGCGCTCCGACGCGAAATCTTCGAAGAAACCGGCGGATGCACCATCACACTGACGGGCAATTTTTCGCCCGATCCCGATCTGGACCTGATCAAAGACGGCACTACGGAAAGTCCCGATGATTACGCCTTCTGGGCGCCTATCGTTTTGCATGGCGACCCAAAACCATCCAATGAAGCACTGGATCACCCCTGGGTTTCCCGAGAAGAATTGGAAACCGCCACCAAGTACCGCGCTGTTTCCGGCCTGGGACTGAAAGGCCGGACCGGTCGCATGATGGTTGCCGCCCTGGACTTCTACGAGGCCAACAAAGACAAACCTGAACTGTTTTCGTAACCCAATCCGGCCACGTGAAGTTTTGCAAAACTTCACGTGGCCATTTTTTTCAAAAAGGAGACTCTCGTGCAAAAGCTGAATTGCCTTATTGTGGTGGGCTCGCGCATTGGTTTAAACGAGCAAAACCAAATGGTTTGCGCAAAGCACACCGAAATGAAAGCCCATGCTGCCGGTATCGCCTGGCAGGAAAAGCTGACAGAAAAATTCCTGTTCACAGGTGGGCATTGCATTGGCGTACGTTATGCTCGCGATCTTTCCGTGCCTACGTTCGGTTCACCCGAATCGACCCTCCAGGCTAATTATTCCGAGACCGCGAAAATGCTGGCACACTGGCACCGCTCCGAAGCCAGCGTGATGGCCGAACTGGTGCGTAAGGACTACGCCGTTCCGCCATACGCCATCGTACTGGAAGAAGATTCCGAAACCACCGCCCAAAACGCCGAATTTTGCAGAGACATTATCTGTGGAATGTTTGGTGAAAAACCCGATGGCATTAGCGTTGGCATCCTCTCCCTGCTCTACCATATGCAACGGGCAATGCAAGAATTCTGCACTGCTTTCGCCAGCATCGCCAACCTGGAAAATATCCAGCCGGTCTTTGCCGAAGAAATTCTGGCGATGTCGGACTTTAAGCAGTACGAACGTGTGCCGATGCACACCATGGACGATTTTCCTGTTCTTTCTAACATTGACCATATCTGCAAGTACTACTCAACGCCCAAAGGCGGCAACCAGTACGACACAGATCGCATTCGGAAGCTTCTGGTCGATGGCAAGTCTCTCGAAGAACTGATGCAACCCGACAAACCTACTCATTAAAAAGTAGTACAAAAAGTAAACGTTTGCAATTTGTTCTACTTTTTACCAACAATGAAAAAGCCCCGCGATCGTAAAAGATCGGGGGCTTGTTTTTTTACTTGGCAAAGTCATGTTTTGGAACCCAGCCAAACGGATTTGACCAAGCGTGGACTCTGCCGGTGTTATTTGAAACACCGTTAACGATGCAAAAATTTTCCGGAACCGACGGCGCGTCGATGCAGGCATTAATCAAGCTGGCGCAATCTTGGGTATGCAACCAGATTTTTTCGGCCAGCGGTTCTTCGCGGAGCTGATTGTCAAGTGTCACTCCGCCAAAGCGGATACAGATGACTTCCAGTCCATACTTGGTAGCGCAATAATATCTACCGAGAGCTTCGACGTATAGTTTGCTGACACCATACAAACTGTCGGGAACGGGATTCCCCTGATTGGGCGAAAGACCAAATGGAGTTTGCGGTTTGTAAAACCGCGCATCCGCGTGAATTGAGCTGGCCATGATCAACCGCGGAACCTTAGCTTCAACTGCCGCCCGATAAACGTTTTCGGCCATCAACTTATTTTCGGGCGCAACCCTGTCGGATTTCCAGTTTTCCACGCGAGTGTTCCAGCCAAGGTGAATGACCGCATCCTTGTTTTGCAGATGCTGTTTTAATCCATCGTAATCATTGGCAACGTCAAGGTTAAACACCTTCTTGCCAATTTGGTTTGGCATGACACAATCCAAAAAAGTGAAGGAAAACACTTCCCTCAATTCCATAAAAATAACACTCGCAATACTGCCACTACCGCCAGTAACTACCACAAACTTTCTTTTCATGACTTCTCCTTGTTTTGAAAGTAATAACCGCTTATAATACTAGTATAAAATATGAGAAAATTCAACCTATTAGTCAGCATCACCGGGCGGACTCCGCAGGAGTGGCAGGATAAATTACAGGAAATTGTAAATCTTAACATAAAGGAGGTAGCTTTGTTTTTGGAGTTTTATAAACCTGCTGAAAAGCAGAAAATTTATGATGCGCTATTGCACTCCCCCATCAAAAAAATTCCATTGGTGCATTTGCGACATGACATGAAAAAGGACGAACTGGCATTTTTACAAAAAAACTTTGGAACCAAATACTTTACCTGCCATGAAGAAAATTTTGCGCGCCATGATGTCCAGCACTGGAAAGGGTTTTATAAAGACATTTATTTGGAAATGAATTTTGATAACTTTGTTTCTAAAACTGTAAAAGTGGAAAACATCGGCGGATTCTGTGTTGATCTGGCGCATTTTAAGGTGGGGTTGGAAAAGTTATCCAAAGATTTTAAATATGTTTTTGACCGCAAGGGTAAAAAGCTGTTCACCTGCAACCACCTTAATGGCTGGAATTCAGAAAAAAATGTTGACATGCATACCATAAAAAATCCGGCCGATTTTGACTACCTAAAAACCCTCCCTGATTTTGTTTTTGGAAAATATATTGCACTGGAAACATTTAATTCTATTAAGGAACAATTGGAGTTTAAAAGGTATCTTGCAATGATGTTAAAGGAAAAATAATTCGTAAAATTACGCGTTACGGATTATGTTTTAGCCCATTGAAATATGGCTGTTTTTTTGCTAGGATGTGGGCATGACTATTAAGACCCGCCTTATCATTCTTGGCATTTTTGCCGTCGTATTTTTGGTGGCGGCGCCGTATTTGGTACTGTATTCCCTGGGTTAC
Organism: uncultured Candidatus Saccharibacteria bacterium; assembly: GCA_964650025.1. Lineage (GTDB taxonomy): Bacteria > Patescibacteriota > Minisyncoccia > Minisyncoccales > Staskawiczbacteraceae > VGLO01. The sequence continues at coordinate 16,052 of CAZYSZ010000002.1, forward strand.
CGGGTGGATTTTAGGCACGCCAGCATTGTCGCTACCGGGGGAATTTATATTAAAGCCTACCCGCCGGAGGCAACCGTGGCCGTTGACGGTAAAATAAAAGACACCACGGGTATATTTTCTAGTTCGTTTTTTGTGCAAAATCTTCTGCCTCAAACCCATGCAATTTTAATTTCCAAAGACGGCTACTATGATTACCAAAAAAATCTTTTAGTGGCGCAAAACCAAGTAACCAAATTAGAGCATGTGATTTTATTTAAAAAAGATATCGGTTTTAGCCTGGTTAAGGCAACAGCAAAACTTCCAGCGGCACCAAAAACGGCTGCTGATGCTTATGTGCTAAAAAACAATAATATATACTTGGCGCCCGCCGATAACTTAGCGCAACCGCAAGTAAAGATGCCACTTATTGAAAATGTGATTACCTACACCGCACTTAATGGCAACATATTTTATCTGGGAACCAACGGATTTTTCTACCAACACAACCTTGCCGCCAACCAAGCCACCGCCCTGACAACCAAAGCTTTTATCGTAAATAAAAAAAATGCCTACAGCATTATTGCCACGCCGCAAACCATTTTTCTACAGGAAAACACCAACGTACTTTCACTCAATAAAACCACCGGTACTTTTGAAACATTTTTTAACCCGGTAACCAAAATAATCGTTTCACCCGACCAACAAAACATCCTTTTTTATAACGACCACCAAATTTTTATTGCCGCCGCCAACACTTTAAAGCCAATAGCCTTAAACGAATTAGAACAAAAAATAAGTGACTTATACTGGCTCAACAACGATTACATTATCTACAACGCCGGTGGCAATATGAGTATTTCTGAAATTGATACCCGGGGAAATATAAACACCATTGCCTTGCCCGCCACCGTTTCATTAACCGACGGCACCAGCCTGATTATAAAAAGTCCGCAAATCTATTTTAATCAGCAAGACAAAAAATTATATGTTTTGATGACTAACACCCTTTTAGTTTCTGAAAGATTAGTACCATAAAAATCGTTTGTTTTTTACCATTACCTGTTCTTTTTTAGGAGGTGCATTATGCACACACTCAGCAAAAAAACCTGCGAAGTTGTGGACTTTGCCAATGACGAGGCCGCAAACTTCGGCCATGATTTTGTTGACACCAGCCACATCTTGGCCGGCATACTAAGGCAAAGCCAAAGTGCCACGTACGCGGCACTCACAGAACTTGGCATATTACTGCCTGCTGTTCGAGCAAAGATTGCCCTGGTTTGGGAGCGAGGCCAAAACTTCTCAAAAGAAGTCTCTCGAAAGCCAACCGCGTGGCTTACCCAGGTTTTTGATCGCGCTGGCATAGAAGCCCAAAACCTGGATGACCCCACCATCTGCCCTGTTCACCTGGTGCTTGCCATGCTACGCTTGGAAAAATACCGTGGATACGGCAATGTCTTAGTGCACCTTGGCTCCCATGCTCACCAGATCAAAGAAAAAATCACAACAAGGTGGTTAGAAAAAAAGGAAAAGAAAACCAAACTGCCAATCCTTAATTTTTCTATATAACCACCAAAGGCCGCTTTGCTTTAAGAATTCAAGGCGGCCTTTTTATGTATAAAAAAATACACCCCAACGGGTGTATTTTTCTTGTTATCGTTTCGCCCACTGCGGGGATTTTCGGGCTCTTTTTAATCCAAACTTCTTTCGTTCTCGCATTCTTGGGTCTCTGGTTAAATATCCGGCTTTGCGTAATCGTTTTCTGAAATTATTGTTAAAGTCCACTAACACTCGGGCGGTTCCGTGTCGCACGGCTTCGGCTTGGGCGTTTCGGCCTCCGCCTTTGACAATCACGGTAACCTTAAACTTATCCAAGCATTTCATTTTTCGCATGGATGCCACAGATGTTTCCTGGTCACCCTTTAAAGAAAAATATTGCTGATAATCCTTTCCGTTAATTAAGAATTGTTTGTCGCCACGGGTAAATAGACGCACTCGGGCAGTGGCGGTTTTACGCCTGCCAACCGCCTCAAAATAACGGTCAGGTTTTGATGCCAGTTCTTTTTCGGTTGGGAAGTCTTCGGGTAAAATATCATCCAGCTCTTCCACCTTAACTACTATGGACGGTTTTACCACTGGTTCTATTTTTTTTACTGACGGCTTTTCCTTTACCGCCGGAACTACTTTTTTTATTTTTTCAACAGCCATCATTATTTGGTAAACTTTAATCTTTTAATTTGTTTTGCCCGTAATTTATTTTTAGTTAACATGCCCATCACCGCTTTTCTAAAAATTTCCTGCGGGCCTTTTTTTAGATACACTTCTTTCATCGTGGCCTTTTTCAATCCCCCAAGATACAAGGTGTGATGGTAGTAAATTTTATCTTGGAATTTTTTTCCGGTATATTTTATCCCTTCCACATTTTTTACGGTCACAAAGTCACCGATATCTTTGTAGGGCGCAAACCCCACCTTACTTTTCCCACGCAACAAAACCGCCACTTCGGTAGCTAATCTACCCAATACTTTTCCAGTTGCGTCCACGATAATGTTTTCTCGCTTGATAACTTCCATAGCTTTTACTTCGTAAAAGAAATTCGAATATCGAAATACGAAACATGTTTTGAATTTTAGATTTTGGAAATTTGAATTTGTTTCGGATTTCGGATTTCGTGCTTCGGATTTACTTTACCAACTCAATTATCGTCATACTTGCCCCATCCGATTTTCGTGGTCCCATTTTAATCATTCTAGTATATCCACCTTGTCTTGCAGTATATTCGGGCGCAATAGTATTAAATAAATTTTTTACGGTTTTAGGGGACAATTCTTTGGCTAAAATCCTCCGGTTAGCGACGGTATTATTTTTAGCTCGAGTAATCATTTTTTCAGCGACGGATCGTAGTTCTTTAGCTTTAGCCTCGGTGGTCTGAATTTTACCATGTAAAAAAAGGCTAGTTGCTAATGTTCTTAGCAATGCTACTCTTTGGCTTTTTGGCCTGGATAATATTCTGCCTTTATTTCTTTTTCGCATCGCTTCGCTAGGCGACCCTAATCTACAAATCTCACACTAATCTACGAATACGTTATTGGTAGATTAGAATGTCATTAGTAAATTGGTGTCGCTATTTTTTCTTATTTTTTTTTGGTTTTTTATCAGCTTTTTTTTCTTTAGCTACACCTTCAATTGCATCCATTTCTTTTACTTCAGGTACATTGCCTTCAAAAATCAGGGTAAAATGTTTGATTAAAATTTCACAAGCTCCATAAAAAGCTTCTTGTGGAGTTAACGTGCCATCGGTTTCTATTTCAATATGCAACTTATCAAAGTCAGTTCTGTCGCCGACTCTCATATTTTCAACCTGAAAATTCACATTTTTAATCGGCGTAAAAATAGCATCAAGTAAAATAGATCCGATTTCCGGTTTTTTTACATTCCTTCTATCCCTTGGCTCATACCCAATCCCCTTTTCAATGGTAATTTCTATATCAAGTTCGGCTTTTTTATCGGTAATGGTGGCAATGTGCAACTCGGGATTAGCCAACTCTATCTGTGCAAAATTCTTAAAATCAGCGCCAGTTACTTCTTTTTCACCTTTGATCAGTAGGTTGACTTTTTGCATTTGTCCTTCATGGATTTTAAACCGCAAATTTTTCAAGTTTAAAATAATCATCACGACATCTTCCAAGACTCCGGGAATGGTGGAAAATTCATGCGGAGCACCTTTGATTTTAACTTCGGTAACAGCCACGCCTTCCAGCGAAGACAACAAAACTCTTCGCAGTGAATTTCCCATGGTAACTCCATAGCCCGGGTATAAGCCCTCAACTTCAAAAACCGCTTGGTTTTTACCTTTTTTAATTACCTTTGGCGGTAATGGTAGTGAAATCATAAACTTGGAACATGAAGCATGAAACATGAAACATAACCGTAGTTAATTGTTCCATGTCACTTGCTCCATGCAGTTAATTACTTTAAATTACCTAGAATAAAACTCAAACACTAATGAAATCTCTACGGGTGGGGCAACTTCCAAAATGTTTGGCTCGCCAATCACCATGCCTTCCAGTTTTTCTTTCTTTAAATTCAGCCACTGATGTGGTTCAAATTTCTTTAAGGTATCTTGCAAATCTTTAAAAATTGGCTTTTTCTTTTTAGTTTCCTTAATGGCAACTACATCATCTTTTCTAACCTGATATGAAGGAATATTTACTGGCTTACCATTAACCAAAAAGTAAGCATGACTTACCAGCTGGCGAGCATGACTTCGGGATTTTGAAACTCCAAGCCTATACACTACGTTATCCAAGCGCTTTTCTAGCACTTTTACCAGCTCATCTGAAACATTTTCCACTCGACCCATTTTTTCCAGGGTTTTCAACACATAGCGCTTAAATTGTTTTTCCGACAAACCATACAATCGTTTTAAGGTCTGTTTTTCAGTTAACGATTTTTTGTATTCAGAAACTGCGCCCCTGCGTTTTTTCTTTACTTCCGGAGCCTGACCGACCGGTTTTATATTTTTAAACTGTGTGTTTTCTGTTGCCATTTTTCTAGTTTGTAGTTGGTAGCAAGTTGCGAGTAGGCTATAGAACTTTTTCAATTCTACAAACTACTCACTACCAACTACTCACTCGCGTTATACTCTCCTAATTTTCTTTGGTCTTACTCCGTTATGCGGAATCGGTGTTACATCTTTAATTGAAATTACGTTTAAACCCTGGTTTACCAAGGTTCTTACGGCCGATTCCCTGCCGGCTCCCACTCCTTTAATAAATACTTCCACCTTTTCAACGACTAATTTTTTACAAATATTAACAATGGATTCGGCTACGCGTGAAGCGGCAAACGACGTGGCTTTTTTGGCACCCTTAAACCCCACGGCTCCGGCCGATTTTGATGCCAGCACCTGCCCGCGCGCATCGGTCAACGTTACAATGGTGTTATTATAAGAAGAAGAAACATATACCCGTGCTTGCGAAACCCGCTCGGTTAATTTAACCTTGCTCTCTTTTTTAACCGCCGCCTCAACCGCATCGCTTTCCTTAATTGAGTCTTGGCTATTTTGCTCTGCAACTTGTTTCTTTCCCATTTGGTTAGGGGCTAGGGGCTAGGGGCTAGCGTCTAGGGGAACGACGTTGCCGTCAACTCCCTAGACTCTAGTCCCTAGAAGCTAGTCCCTCGTTTTTAACTAAGTTGGTGAAGCACTCTTTGCCCGTCCCGATCCCATCGTCTTTCTGACATTACCCCGCACGGTCCTGGTATTAGTTTTAGTTCTTTGTCCACGTACCGGTAATTTTTTGGTATGTCGCATTCCCCGCCAGGTGCCAATGTCTTTTAATCGTTTAACATTGACCATAACCTGCCTTCGTAAATCTCCTTCAATTTTAGTAGTTTTATCTATAGATTCTTTTAAAAGGTTTACTTCTTCAGTCGTTAAATCTTTAGCCTTTTTATTCGGGTCAATCTTAGTATCCGCCAATATTTTTTTACTTAAAGAATTCCCTATTCCGTAAATGTAGGTAATGGCAACAGCGATTCTTTTGTTGTCTGGGATACTGACTCCCGCAATTCGTGGCATTGTTATACTTATAAACTTAAGAACTTATGAACGAAAGAACAACGCTGTTCTTAGGTTTTTTAGTTTTTCAGTTCCTTGGTTAACCCTGTCTCTGTTTATGTTTTGGATTTTTTTTGCAAATTACGTAAAGACACCCCTGTCGTTTGACAATCTTACAATCATTACACATTTTTTTTACTGAAGGCCGAACTTTCATCTTCGTGGAGCGTGTAGCGCGCAACGTTAAACGTTCTGCGCTGCGCGTTATACGTTATACTTTTATTTCAACCGATAAACAATCCTCCCCTTTCCCATATCATACGGGCTCATTTCTAGCGTAACTTTGTCTCCGGCCAAAATCTTGATTCTATTTAATCGCATCTTACCTGACAAAAAACCTCGTATTTCTTTGCCGTCTTCCAATACTACCTTAAAAAAGGCGTTTGGTAAAGCCTCTATTACTCTGCCTTCCGTCTTAATGATTTGGTTTGAATTCCCGCCTTGTGGCGCCGGATTTTGCCCGTTATTCTGAACCTGATGTGACTCCATTTGCATAGAATTAATACTAGCAAATTAACTGGCAGCGGTCAAGACTTAAGCATACAGACTTAAGCATAAAAAAAAGCTTTATTTTTGCAGGTCTGCCATATTAACCGACCGCTGGCTTGATTGAATTAATTTTTCATCATGAGAAACGCAAATAATTGTTATATCATATTCCTTATTTTTGCTGATTTCAGTTATAATTTCCCTGACTTCTTTTGCAGTTTTTGAATCCAGTCGAGATGTTGGCTCATCGAGCAACATAATCTTCGCCCCCTTAATCAAAATCCTCGCTAATCCTATTCTGACTTTTTCACCACCCGACAAGTTTTTTAATTCTGTCGTATCAAGTTTATTGATAAATTCATCTAAATGTAAATCTTTCAATACTGCCCTTATTTTTTCATCGTCAACTTCCGTCTTTGACCAAAGTAGAAGATTTTCTCGTAGAGTCATGTCATCAAAAATTTGAGGCTCTTGGTTACAGTAAGACATGATCGAGTACAAAGATTCCTCGCCATATTTTTTAATGTCATCATTTTTAACCCCGCCTATTTTTATCTCTCCATCATCTGATTTATACAATCCGGCTAAATTACGTAAAAGGGTCGACTTCCCAGCGCCAGTCTCTCCAGCGACAGTTAAAAACTCTCCTTGCTTAACATCGAGGTTAATACCCTTAAGAATATTTTTATACCGCAAACCTTTAATAGAAATATCAAGGTTTTCTAATTCTGAAACAGGTACTCTGTTTTGCTCTCTTTCGCCTTCCGGCAAATCTAATTTTTCGTACTTACCTAAAACCTTTTCCATTCGCTCTATATCTTGGACATAGACCGGGAATTTACTAAAATACATTTCTACTAAGTTATTAATAGGCCTGTAAAGACGATTAGAATATTGGATGGTGGATAGTACCTCCCCTCCTGATATTTCTCCTGCCTCCATCATCGCACCCCCGACAATAGCAGCTCCAGCGTTTGTAACATCAAAGGTAATCATATTTTTAATATGCATACCCACTCTTTCTTTATACTTTTCTAAAGAAAGATTATCTTTTGCATCCGCCATTTCTTTAGTTTGCCTGGCAATTTCCGGTACTACAGGTGACGTCCGCAGTTCTTCAAGCCCCTTATGTATTGAACCTAATCTTGTCCCTATCTGTTCTTCTTTTTCTGCCTCCTCCGTTCTGATTGATGCGATTTTTTCACTATGTTTTTTAGAGTTCATATACATTAAAGGCAAGCCGCCCAAACCAATTGCGCCAAGCGCCGGACTGATTGATGTTAAAAAACCGAGAGACATGACGATTCCCGATAATGTCGGAGTAAATTCTGAAATAACATCTTGCAAAATTTGTCTCGTTGAATTTTTGCCTTTCTCTAGTACGGCGTAAATTTCTCCCAAGGACTTTTCGTGCATAAATTCAAATTCCTGAAAAAATAAGGAATCAGTAATTCTTTGATTGATTTGGTGGTCAATTTCATTCAAGATTTTTACCATTTCTACGTTAGTTTTTTCTCTTATCACTTCTGCTACTCCATTAACGCCAAGAAAGGTTAAAAATACCTTTACGTTAAACTCGCCATCTTTGCCAAACATGCCACCAAACAACATCGGCGCATAACTTTGAGCGCCTTCAGCCGTAAGGTATGAAAGCATAATTTTTCCTAGTTTCCCCTTTTTGTCACCTAATTTATATTGTTTTACAAGCCGATCTATCGTTTCAAGAAGAGTTTTGAGTGAGTAATTTTCCAGTCCGCTTGTATCGGGTCTTATTAAATCTATCAGAATCTCCGCTTCTGCATCATCTAAGTCATAATGACCTTGCAGGTCTTCAATGAGTTCGGCTTTTTGTTTCAACAATTCCTTCTTGCCTCCTTTTTCAGTCTTATCTTTATAGAAATCATCAATATCATGTTTCAGCGATTTTGTATTCACCACATCGCCCATAGCATCAAAAAAGAGCCAACATTGTTGGCGCAGTTCTTCAACATCATTTTCGTCAAATCCAACCTCTTTTTTATTTTTAATTTCAGTTATTAGGCCTTCAATCCAGCTATCAATTTCTACAGAGAGCCCTACCTTTTCTTCCTCTCCATTTTCATTTGTAATAAAAAACTCTTCATTTACATCAACAAATCCTCTCTGTGGATGATTTTTATCTTTGCGTTTTTTACCTGTAATATTTTTAAATATTTTTCTATAACCAGTCATCAATTCTGGAGTAATAAGCTCACTCAATAACTTTATTTTTTCCTGCTGTTCACCTGTTGGTTTTTCAAAACTTAATTTATTTCCAATTGCATACCGCAAAGACAACCAATGATCTTTTAACATCATTGGCGTTTCTTGTAATTCTTCATGCTCGGAGGCAGTCAGGGGCTCTGTTTTAGCTTCTTCTTCCTTTTCAAGTTCGTGTTTAATTGGGCTAAAAAATTCGCCTTCTCTCATGGGATTATTTTAAAAATTCAAATTTACCTTAATTCTGCTTCTGTCGCTTGGTGCTTTGGCTACCCAAAACGGCCAGAAGTTTATTTTTAATTGAGCAATAGCGCCGGCGTACATTTTATCCATAACCTGCTTGATTTGGTCGGCGGATTTGGTAGCAAATAAACTCACCAGGCTATCGGTGTTTATGGTCTGATAAGTTTTAGCTGATGCCTGCAATTGCAATGCCATTTTACCACCCTGCAGGTCAAAAGATTTTACATTATGGGTAATAGTAATACTATCTTCTAAAAAGGTTTTATCGTCAGTTAGTTGAGAGTTGATATTGCTTTTTACAAAATCAATAATATCTTGTTTTTTAAATACCAGAGCAGAAGCTTTTACCTGTGCAGTTTGAGTAAACGTATCGGCTACGGCACCGGGTTTTAGCGAGGCTGATGCACTGACAACGTTTTGGATAGAAGCTCCGTCAACTAAAACCTGGTCGTTGGCAATCTGACCCTGCAAAGATTTTTTTGCCTGGTCAAGCAACTGCTTGGTTAACACTTCTTTGGCGCTTTGAATATCACTATCGGTCACTTTTTTTACTTTGCCAGTATACCCCCCTGCCATAACTGCCGTTGAAGCACCGTAAATACTATAATAATATGCCGTGCCATTTAATTTTGGTAAAGAAAATTTGGAAGCCTTTATATTATAATCCGCACCAGCCTGCGCGGCCTGCACTGACACATCAATAAATCCTGGAGTTCCATTTTTGGAAGCCGGAACTGTCACCGCTTGCGTTGTTAAAAATAATTTATTTGAATCAGACAATAACTGCGTACCTTTTTTCATAGGACCATAAGACTGCGCCGGAGTAATTTTATTATATAGCCTTACGGTTCCTTCGGCCAAGCCGCTATTTGATGACAAGCCAGTGGCCGGAAAATCCTGCTGACCGTTTTTTACAACCTCCACATATTGCGCAGGAATCTTTTTTAGGGTTGCATCCACCGCATTAATCGACGTGTCAGCCACTACCGTTTCACTCAGTGTTAACGTATCTGTTTTTGGCCAAATTTGAACATCGGCTTTAGGCAGTTTAAAAAACGCAAAAACACACAACAAAACTACTACCACTCCACTGCCAATAAATACCTCTTTTAAAGGAAATGTGCGCGCTTTCTTTAAACGCCTTACCGGAGCTTGCAAATTTGGCTTTGGCTGGATTTTTTCTTGCACCACTTCTTTCACCGAAGCCGTTTTTCTTTTCCTTGGTTTTTTTACCAATTCTTTGGTGGCGACCAATTGTTTTTTTGCCCCCGGAGGCAAAATATCGTGCATCTTTTTGGACATAGTAATTGAAATTATTCTAATTATACTAATTGACCTAATTATTCTAATCAAATCCTAAAAAGTGAATGACTAATCTCTAAAACGATTTGGAATTTAGACATTTTCGTCTTGGGATTTGATTAGGTTAATTAAAGTAATTAGTATAATTAGTTTAATTCATTCAAGAATCGCTTTTATCCTCCGCACTCCCTGTGAAGAGGCTTCTTCTTTTACAATTTTAAAATCCCCTAATTCAGAAGTATTTTTCACATGCGGGCCGCCACAAAATTCTTTGCTGACAGCGTTTCCATTTTTATCTTCAATAAAATAAACTGACACCGTATTACCGTATTTTACACCAAATTCCATTTCGGCGCCAATGATCTTTGCTTGGTCAAGAGGCATTTCGCGCTTAACTACATTAAGCCCCTGCCTGATTTTCTCATTAACCATATTTTCAATTTTTTTCTTTTCTTCGTCCGTCAATTTCCTGTCAAACGAAAAATCAATTCGCAGTCTTTCTGAATTTATATTGCTTCCTTTCTGTTTTACTTCTTTGCCAAATATTTCCTGCAGTGCCGCCAAAAGTAGGTGGTGAGCCGTGTGCAACTTTATAGTTTCTGGTTTATCGTCCGCTAATCCCCCTTTAAACATTCCGGCCGACGCCGTGCGCGAAAGTTCCTGGTGTTTTTTTAGTAATGCATCAAAATCTGCCTGGTGGAAATTTTTTATTTTGTCGCGTAAAACATCGACAGGCAAACCATAAGTTTCATACAATGAAAAAATTTCTTTAGCGTTCATCATATTTTTTACATGTTTAAAGCCCTTCCGCATACTTACAGAAAAGATGTCGGCCTCTTTATTAAATACCTCAATAATAGTTTCAAAATGTAGCTTAGGATAAAAGGTCTGATATTTTTTTACCACGATTTCAAACAATTTACGCAAATCGGCATCCCAAACTAAAATTCTTCGCATTAACCTTCTCAAAATATACCCCTGATTTTTATTTGACGGGATCACGCCATCGGAAATTAAAAATGAAATAGCGCGAACATGATCGGCCACAATACGCTCCTGCTTAGTTTTAACACTGTCAAATAGATCTGTTTCAAAAACCGTTGGTACTTTTTGCACTACCATCGCTAAGCGCTCCAAACCCATGCCAGTGTCAACACCTGGCATTTTTAATTTTTCTAAAGTTTTTCCGGGCGTACCAGATAATAATTCATCCCTACTGCCATCAAAATAAAATTCATTAAAAACAATATTCCAAATTTCTATGCCGTTAACATATATTTCCGTGGTGGCGCCGCACGGTCCTCCGTTGCCGGTCGGCCCCCAAAAATTATCTTCGATTCCCGATTTTTTAATTTTCGATTCCGACACACCCAAACTTTTCCAAATCTCAAAAGATTCCTGATCAAACGGAACGCCATCTGATCCCTCAAACACCGTTACATAATCAATTTTCAGCCCCAGTTCTTTGGCAATAAATTCATGCGCCAACGTTATGGCTTCTTTTTTAAAATATCCACCAAATGAAAAATTTCCCAGCATTTCAAAAAACGTCAGATGGCGCTCATCACCCACCTCTTCAATATCAGAAGTTCTAATGCATTTTTGGCAAGAAACCACGTTTTGGCCATAGGGCGATTCTTCACCCAAATAATACGGCTTAAACTGCTGCATGCCCGCGGTCGTAAAAAGCACCGAGGGGTCGGTTGGCAACAATGAAGAACTCGGCACTACCTTGTGTCCATGTTTCTCAAAAAAATCCAGGAATTTTTTACGCAAATCAGCAGAATTCATACGTTTATGTTATCATATTTTTTTCAGAACACAAAAGCGGCGCCCGCGGGCGCCGCTCTACATATATCAACTATTTTGCTAAAAATAATAATCCTTTTACTTCCTTGGCATGCGATTCAAGATTTTCCAATCTTTCTTCGTGGTTTTTAAGGGTTACTTTTTCTATCTTATCAAATCTTTCATCTATTTTATCAAACTTTTTATCCATATAATCTTGATTAACCTGAAAACTACGTTCAATTAAAATAGCCAACCCATCTATTTTATTATCTATTTTTTCGTCAATCTTTTTCTCAACGGCATGTAAAATAGCCTTAGTTTGGCCGGCTAACAGTTGTTGAATATCTTTTTTTGTAACCTGTTTTTCTTTTGACATACGCTAATTGTACTCTTGCCAAAATCAATGTCAAATTTTACGTGTACCTATCTGCCACCACCGAGGCGGCAAATGAATTGGGTTTTATTCTGGGCTCAAAACCGTTGGCTTTAATAAGCCCCGTAACTTCTTTGACCATTTCTTTGGTTTTACCGTGCTCTCCAACGTCAGCATGAATGTAGGCGAATTGGTAGTTAAAACCGGCACGAGAGGCGCCAAATTCTTTTTCCAGCGTTTCGCGCAAGGTCAACGCCAGCTCACAGCTTAAATATACTTCCTGCAAAATCCTCTGCTTCCAGTTAATGTGCATAAACTTTTTTAAATACACATCGGGATAGTGCATTTTTTTAAGAAAAAATCTTCCACCCGCGCCGGTTCGCAACACCACAATAGCAATGGGGAAAAACGGCTTGTCACTTGACGGCGAATCACATCCCACCACAATATCATAAAAAAAATTCGGTTGGTCCGAAATATAACCAAAAATTTCTTTAATAACCTGGCTAAAATCCAAATTACCCTTGCTGGGACTGAAAAATTGTCCTTCTTTTATTTCGTTTTCCATGTTAAATTACCGATTTTACAATGGCAACAAATTCCTCGGCGTTCAGTGATGCGCCGCCAACTAAGAGTCCATTGGCTCCGGCGTTTTTTATGTAATCTGAAGAATTTTTACTGTTGGCGCTACCGCCGTATAAAATCCGGGTAACGTCAGCAAGTTCTCGATTATACAAATTTGAAATGATTTTTCTGATTAACAAAATAGAGCTTAGTGTCTGGTCAACCGAGCAGTTGCTTCCCGTACCAATGGCCCAGACCGGTTCGTAGGCAATCGCCACGTGCTTGAAGTGTTCACGCGAGATATTTTTTAGGCCTTCAGTAACTTGTTGTTCTAAAACCGCTGACTTGTCGTCACCCATATTTTCACCTACACAAAAAATAACTTTCACATTGGCATCTAGCGCCTTTTTGATTTTTTTATTGACAATTTCATTGGTTTCACCAAAGTATTTTCGGCGCTCAGAGTGCCCGACAATGACATAATCCACCTTAGAGCTTTTTAGCATTTGGGGAGAAATTTCTCCGGTATACGCTCCCTTCTCTTCATAAAAAACATTTTGAGCGCCCAACACTAAACTTGAAGCCTGAAACTTGAAACTTGAAACATATAAAAACGGTGGACAAATAACCACCTCCATATTTTTTACCACACGCACTCCCTTTTTTACCCCATCAAATAGTTTCTTGGCGTCTTTTAAGGTTACTGGGTTCATTTTCCAATTACCTACTATTAGTGTCTTCATGTTTACATACTACCACTTTCCTTTAAAAATTTACAACAAAAAAAGCCCCGCTATACGCAAGACTATTACTTTTGAGTTAATACTCGGCACCCGTCGCGGGTTATCGCCACCGTGTGTTCAAAGTGAGCTGAAAGCGATCCGTCGCGAGTGGTAAAACCGTAACCATCAGTTGATCTTTTTAAGTCATAAGCCCCCATTGTCACCATCGGCTCAATGCAAATTACCATCCCCTCTTTTAATTCGGTACCCGTGTCGCGCTTGCCAAAATTGGGTACATACGGCCCTTCATGAACCTGCCTGCCAATGCCATGGCCATATAAATCGCGCACTATGCCAAATCCTTGGTCTTCAATAAAACGCTGAATGGTGTTACCAATATCACCGGTTTTAACTCCCGCACGCGCCTTTTTAATACCCAGTCGCAAACCTTTTTCGGTCACTTTTAATAATCGCCTTGCTTCAAAAGAAATTTCGCCAACAGCCACGGTCATGGCCATATCAGTATTAAAACCTTTATACAAAACCCCCAAATCCAGCCCAACAATATCGCCATTTTTTAATTTGTAATCCGACGGATACCCATGCACCACATTTTCGTTGACGGAAGCGCACAAAGAATAGGGGAAGCCTTGATACCCCTTAAACGCTGGCTTGGCGCCCATAGCCAAAATCAAGGTCTCAGCGGTCATGTCTAATGCTAAGGTGGTAATTCCGGGCTTGGCCATATCTGCAATTTGATGCAATACGGTTGCCAGAATTTTCCCACCCTCGACCATGATTTTTATTTCCTCTTCGGTTTTTATAGAAATCATGTTTCCAAGATCTTTAAAATCTGCTCATGCACCTCGGCCACACTTCCTTCCCCATTAATTTTATTGATATTAAACTTGTTGTCTTTAAAGTAATCAAAGAGTGGCAAAGTTCTTTCTTTATATTGCACCAAGCGGGTTTTAATGGTTTTTGGGTCATCCAATCCTTGACGTTTTACCAACCTTGATCCATCTATCGGACACAAAGTCAATATTTCCGTTTCTTTATTATGCAAGATAGAGTGACGCATCAATTCGCAGATTTTGCGTTTGGAATTTCGCAACGCCGTGGTCTCACCTGAAATTTCAAGCAACATAATTTTGATATTTTTTTTGCCAAACAGTTTTTCCAACAACGGCATTTCTTTTTTGGCTTCATACACAGTACGCGGGGAACCCGACATCATGAGGCTCTCCCCATCATCAAAGATACGCTGGATTTCACGCATAATTAACATGGTGGCAAACGGCGGGCTGGTTAGAATTCCCTTTTTCCAATTATCCATTTCCACCAGCACATCAAAGCGCTCGCCAAAACATTCAATGAATCTTTCCGGGGAATCTGCCGAAAGTTTTTCAAACTTTTTAAATTCCCGTTCAATAATTTTACTGCTCTCAAGCGAAAACAACCCGAATTTTTCGGTTAACAGCTCCGACTGCGTCCCTTTCCCCGCCCCCGGCGGCCCAAATAAAATAATAACTTGCTTTGCCATATGTCTCAAAACTTAAAGCTTGAAACTTGAAGCTTTTTTAAAAAAGTTTAAAATTTTAGGATTTAAGTTTAGTAATTACAGGCTCATTCTACCAAAGTTGATAAGTCCAGTAAATATTGACATTTAGTATTATGTATGCAATAATGTGATTTAACGATCGCTCCTTGAAAACCAAAAACTTAACTGCTTATAGTGATAATTTCCATTTCCAACCACCTTTTTACAAGGAGTCCTTGCAATGCGACATTTCATGAAGCGCTTTTTTCGGGCTTTGATTGTCAGTCTGGTTGTTTTGTTGGTGGCGTGCCTCCCGGCCATTGTGGCCTGGCGGGTAGAGGAATCCCGCTTTAGGTCTTTCCGGAACGTTGCTGGCTCGTTCGAAAAAATCGAGAAAGGAAGGGGGAAGATAATTAACTTGCTTCAGGAGCTAGCTCTTACCGAGGACCTTGAGGCGTTAAAAAAAGATCATGAAAAATTCAGCAAGCTAAGAAACGTGGTTGAAACAATCACAGAATCCTACGTAACACAAGAGGAGGTGCTAGGAGATATCTTTTCTGACGACGCATTTATCGATCGCTACCTGCGTCAAGGAACAAAAACCAACGTGGAATTTTACCTTAATTTGGGCTTTT
>CAZYSZ010000003.1:0-25405 GCA_964650025.1 uncultured Candidatus Saccharibacteria bacterium
TTCGCCCGCAAATTTGAAAAAAATCTTGCGAAAGCATTTCGTAATTCAAAGTAGAAAATTGGCAACAATCGTTGACAATTGTGAATTGCGAAGAGTCTTCTAAAACTGGCATTTCGTAATTAACAGTTGACAAATGAATTTAAGTAGGTAGTATTGACTATTAACAAAAATGGTCCTAAAAGCTGGGTTTGGAAGGTAGGCACTTGACATGGCATTATGATGTATGTTATGATATGGTACCAACATCAACAAGCTAAAATATAACGTTAAAAAGTAAATATATACCGATGAATATAAAAATACATGTTTCAAAATTTCAGTTGGTCGTTTTAACTGCCGTGGTAGTGGTTTCTTTCTTTGGTGTTGCGTCTTACGCTAACGCCGATATTAATTCGGGAATAGTTGCTCGCTACACGTTTGATAGTAGTAATGGAACTGATGCGACTGGTAATGGCTATGACGCCCAGAATTTTGGTGTAACCTACAATAGTGGTTGCGCGGTTTTTGATGGCACTACTAGTCATATGTTGGCTCCTAATGGCGCCGGATTGCCTACGGGAGGCGCCGCCAGATCCATAACTTACTGGTTTAATGCGCCAATATACCAGTTTGCAGGTGCCATAGTTGGACTTGGCACTAATCAGGCAGGTAGCGGTAAACAAGATTTTTTACTTGGTCCTATACGGGCGGATGCAGGTAGTGAAAGTTATTGTCTTTTTGGTGATACTTACCACGCGGAAAATAATATTTGTTTTCCGGGAGGCGCGTTCACTACTCCTACACAAAAGACCGATAGTCCGCTTCCTACATTGAGCACTTGGCATGCGCTGGCATTTAACTATGACGGAGCGCAAAATTACCAATATTTTCTTGATGGCAAGTTAATTAAATCAGGACATTTTCCTTCCCCAATCAATACGACAACCAACGCTTTGAGAATAGGCAAAGACGATTCTTTTGTATATCAATGGCCTGGTCCCGGTTTTTACAAAGGTCAATTAGACGATGTTAGAATTTATAACAGAACGCTTTCCAATCAGGAAGTGGCGCAAATTGCCGCCACGGGCCCTACTTGTAGTCCGAGTTCAGCAATTGTTATTACTCCCGTTACGCCAACCTGTACCACTAACGCCGATTGCGGAGCTCCCGGCTACACTGGCTCAAACGTTTGCCAGGGAAACAGTGTTTACAAAAACTACACTACTTACACCTGTAATAATCCCGGAGCTTCTAATTCAAGCTGTTCAAATTCAATGGCTCCTCAGTTGCAAACCAATTGTTCTGGTAGCCAGACCTGTTCGGGCGGATCGTGTACGGCTAATTCAACTGGCGCTTGTTCTAATAATATCCAGTGTGGAACCAATGGCGTAACCGGTAGCCCGTTTTGCCAAGGCAATGGGGTGTACCAAAACTTTACTACCTATACTTGTAATAACGCGGGTTCTGCAAACTCAGGCTGTAGCAATTCTACGGTTGCGCAATTGCAAACTACCTGTGCTTTTGGCGGAAGCTGTAACAACGGAAGCTGTAATACGGTTCAAAATACCTGCGTTCAAAATTCTTTCCAACGATGTGTGGGGAGTGCCGTTTACTGGTTTGATTCCTGCGGTAACCAGCAAAGTTTAGCCCAGACTTGTTCTGGCAGTCAGACTTGTTCTGGCAATACCTGTGTTAATACCACTATTAACTGTACCTCTAATGCTTTCCAAAAGTGCGCGGGCAACAACGTTTACTGGTATGACTCCTGTGGTAACCAGCAAGCCTTGGCACAGGTTTGTAACGGAAGCCAAACGTGTTCCGGTAGTACCTGCGTAAACTCATTTATCAATTTAAGTGTAAACCAAAAATCAGTGTTAGTGCAGGTTAGAAACCTTTCTTCGGGAAATTTAAACTGGTCAAATTCGGTTACCGCCGGTCCAGGTGATATCCTGCAATTTAGCATTACGGTTGGTTCTACAGGTCAGACATTTAACAACTTTACCGTTCAGGATACGCTTCCTGCCAACTTGATTTACAATAATAACCTAACATTAGACGGAGTTAGCTACCCAGGGAACATTACCTCAGGCATTACCATCAGCCTTACGCCTGGTCAAGCCCATACCATTACTTACCAAGTGCAAGTAGCCGGTGATCAAAGCTTCTCATTTGGCACCACTACCTTAACTAACTCGGTTATGGTAGGAAATCCTTCAGCTGGCAGTGCATCAATTGTGGTCACTAAAACCGGAGTACAGGGAGCCAGCACCATTTCAACCGGATTAACTGATAATCTGTGGGCCGATTCATTCTTTATCCCATTGTTAATTGCCCTAATCGGTATCTGGTTATACAAATCAGGCTATGTAGGAGTTCCAGAATGGGTGGGTTCTACCAAGAAAAAAAACCTAGAGGCCAAAGCCGAAAAAACCCTGCAAAATAGAATTAATCAAATCAAACAGCAAGAACTTAGTTAATTTATACAAGCAAAAAGCGGCACCCGCCGCTTTTTTGCTTGTCCCGTATTATGCGACACAGGGGTGCGTCGACTTTTTTGCTTGTATGAAGTATTATTCTTTGGTAAAATATTATCATGATTGATAAAAAGAAAATATTTTTTGGGGTGGGGGCTTTGGTGCTGGTGGTGGCGGTTTTTGCTGGCGGGATTTTGATTGGGAAAAACTTTGCGGTAGTTAGGGTTTCGGCTCCGGCTGATGCGGATTTTTCTTTGTTTTGGGATGCTTACAATTCATTACACCAACACTATATTGATAAAAATAATATTGACGAAAAAAAACTTATTTACGGAGCCATTGCTGGCATGACACATAGCTTGGGCGACCCGTACACTTCTTTTTTTGACCCGGCAGAGGCAAAACTGTTTGAATCGGATTTGGCCGGTTCGTTTAGTGGCGTGGGCATAGAAGTTGGTACCAAGCAGGGCAGATTAACTATTATCGCACCATTAAAAGGTACTCCCTCTGATAGAGCCGGGCTGAAATCTGGCGACCAGATTGTAAAAATTGAAGGTAAAAGCACTTCTGATATATCTTCTGACCAGGCCGTAGATCTGATTCGCGGTAAAAAGGGCACCACGGTTACGTTGACAATTTTTAGGGAAGGCTGGAATGAAGTCAAAGATTTTAAGATAACCCGAGATACAATCAACATTCCCTCCGTAGACTGGGAAATAAAAAATGGTGATGTGGTATATGTTCACATATATCAGTTTGACCAAACGCTGTCAGCAAATTTTGCCAACATCGCCCAGCATATTTTACAAAGTACGGCCAAAAAAATAATCCTGGATTTACGGGGCAATCCTGGCGGGTACTTAGAAGTTTCTCAAGACGTGGCCGGGTGGTTTTTGGCAAAAGGGCAACTGGTGACGATAGAAGATTTTGGTACCGGTAAAACTAGGCAGGAATTCAAAACTCAAGGCAGTGGAGCGCTGGCGCATTATCCTTTGGTGGTGTTAATTGATAAAGGTTCTGCTTCGGCGGCAGAAATTTTAGCCGGCGCCTTGCGCGATAACCGAAACGTCAAGTTAATTGGCGAGAAATCTTTTGGCAAAGGATCGGTACAAGAAATTTCAGATTTAAAAGATGGCGCCTCGTTTTTAAAAATCACCATTGCCAAGTGGTTAACGCCTAAAGGAAATTCTATTTCGCAGGTTGGTCTGACGCCCGATGTGAGCGTGGGCATTAGCGATTCCGACCTGGTAGATAAAAAAGATCCGCAACTGGATAAAGCTCTTGAAATAATCCAGGGTTTAAAGTAAGATACTAAATAGTTTAAAGTCCCTCAAGTTCATAAAGTTCATCAGGTGTGACGAACTTTAAAAACTTGATGAACTTGATGAACTTTATAATTGCTATGAAGGTAATTCTATTACAAGACGTTGAGAATCTGGGCAAAAAACTGGAAATAAAAGAAGTCAAAGACGGTTATGCCCGAAATTTTTTGATACCGCAAAATTTGGCTAAAACTGTAACCAAGCAATCACTTGCATGGCTAGAAGCGCAAAAGGAAGTTACGGAAAAAGAGGTAGAAGAAGATTTAAAGAAAGTGCAAGAATTAGCTTCGGCCTTGGATGACATAGAAGTAAATTTTGCCGTAAAAGTGGGGGAGGCCGGTCAACTATTTGAATCTATTAACAATGTAAAAATTGCCGAAAAATTAAAAGAGATGGGTTTTGAAGTGAAAAAATCTCAAATAAATTTAGATCAACCTATTAAAAAGCTTGGGGAGTTTGCGGTAAAAATCAACTTGGATCATAATTTGGAAGTGGATATTAAGGTGTTGGTGATGGAAGAGAAAACATAAATTCCAAATTCAAAATTACAGGCTCCAAATAATATCAAAATCGCAATTTCTTAAATCCAAAATACATCTCGAATTTTAGCTTTTGAAAATTGTGATTTATTTGTGATTTGAGATTTTGAATTTCGGATTTCGTTTTTTATGAAGTACGTTTTTGTTGCCGGCGGGGTAATGTCGGGAATTGGTAAAGGAGTTGCCACCGCTTCTATCGGAAGAATTTTAAAGTCTAAAGGTTTTAAGGTTACGGCGATAAAAATTGATCCATATATTAATGTGGACGCCGGCACCATGAACCCTGTGGAGCATGGCGAAGTGTTTGTCACCGAAGATGGGGTGGAAACCGACCAGGATTTGGGAAACTACGAACGATTTTTAGACGAGAATATTTATAACGACAATTACATGACCACTGGTCGGGTTTACCAGTCGGTTATTACCAAAGAACGGAATTTAGAATACCATGGAAAATGTGTTGAGGTTGTGCCTGATATTCCAAACGAAGTTATTGCTATTATTAAGCGCGCCGGTAAAAAAGCCAAAGCAGATTTTACCTTAATTGAAATCGGCGGTACCGTTGGCGAATACCAAAACATGTTGTTTTTGGAAGCCGCCCGAATGTTAAAAATTATCCATCCTCGCGATGTGGTTTTTATTTTAGTCAGCTACATGCCAGTACCGGAAATGATTGGCGAAATGAAAACTAAGCCCACTCAATACGCCGTTAGAACTCTAAATTCCGCTGGTATCCAGCCCGATATGATTTTGGCTAGGTCCGTTTTACCTTTAGACGAGCCACGCAAAAAGAAACTTTCTAATTTTTGTAACGTGTTGGCCGAAGATATTATTTCCGCACCCGACGTGGCTTCTATTTACCAAGTGCCGTTAAATTTTGAAAAAGACAATATGGGCAACCGGATTTTAAAAAAGTTTGGCATGAAAGCCCGACCTAGTGATTTGCAAGATTGGGTAAAATTGGTGGATGTGATAAAAAATTCTCCCAATGGCGTGAGTGTTGGCATTGTGGGAAAATATTTTGAAAGCGGAAAGTTTACGTTAACCGACTCATATATTTCTGTGCTTGAAGCCGTAAAACACGCCAGCTTTGCCAACCACAGAAAGCCTAAAATAACCTGGTTGTCGGCAGAAGAATTTGAGAAAAATCCCGAGAGTTTAAAAACCTTAAAAGAGTTTGATGGTATTATCGTTCCCGGTGGTTTTGGAAATCGGGGCATCGAGGGAAAAATAAAAGCTATTGAATATGTCCGAAAAAATAGTATTCCGTTTTTGGGACTATGTCTTGGCATGCAATTGGCGACCATAGAATTTGCCCGAAACGTTTGCGGCCTAAAAGATGCCACGTCGCGTGAGTTTGGCGCCAAGTCAAAAAATATCGTTATTGACGCTATGGAAGAACAAAAAGTACTGCTAAAAGAAAAAAGATATGGTGGTACGATGCGTTTGGGGGCTTATGACTGCGAGCTAAAAGAAAAAACGGTGAGCCTGAAAGCCTACGGTCAAAAAAGTATTTCTGAAAGACATCGCCATCGCTATGAATTAAACAATGCTTATCGGGAAGTGCTAGAAAATAAGGGTTTAATAATGGCGGGAATAAATATCCAAAAAGATTTGGTAGAAATTATTGAACTATCCGTCCACCCGTTTTTTGTCGCCACGCAGTTTCATCCGGAATTTAAATCCCGTCCGTTAAACCCCCACCCGTTATTTGATGCATTTATCAAAGCCACAATAAAAAACTGAAATCAGCTGATTTCAGTTTTTTTATAAATTTCAAACTACGAGTGCTTATGTAAAATAATAATTTATTGACCAGGCTAGTGAGCCGCGAACACATGTCGCAACATGTGTTCGCGCAAAGCGTCGCAGGCGACAAAGGGTTTAATACCCCGCGCGTTAGCGCGGTTCCTTTCAGCTCGCCTTTGTGCGCGCCGGGGTCGGAGGTTTTGCCCTGGGGTTTAATACCCTTTATTTTACATCAACGTTCACCACCTTTACATGTCTTTGTGTGCCGTTGAATAGTTTCTTCAATCTGGTGGCAAATCGCACTACGCCATTGGTCACTGCGTAAAGAGTATCATCAGATCCTCTTTTTACATTTTTGCCTGGCAGATACCGTGTGCCACGCTGGCGAACGATAATCATTCCAGTTTTAATAGCTTGGCCGGCAAACATTTTAATGCCAAGGCGCTGGGCGGCCGAATCTCGGCCTAATCTAGACGAACCCGATGATTTACTGGTACTCATGAATCATGAATCATGAATCATGGAACATGAAACATAACGACGTTACGTTTTTATGCTTCATGCTCTATGCTTCATGCCTTATGACGTTATCTTATCAAAAATATCATAATTTGTCAAAATACATATATCAAGTATAATATAATACATGAAAAACATACCACAACATATCGTATTATTTCCCGACGGTAACCGCCGATGGGCTAAGCAAAAAGGTTTACCTACGTTAGATGGTTACCAAATCGGATACGAAAAATTAGAAATGCTTTGCGAGTGGTGTAAAAATAGGGGAGTGAAAGTGCTTACCGCCTTTGGCTTTTCCACTGAAAACTGGAATAGGACCCAACAAGAAGTTAATTACTTAATGGGGTTTCTTGAGAAAGCATTGGTTAATAATTTTGAAAAATACCAGAATAGTCAAGAATACCAAGACATGGGTATTAGGGTAAAAGTAATCGGCCAAAAAGAAAGACTGCCAAAATCCTTGCAAGAGACCATACGGCGAGTTGAACAAGCAACTAAAAATAATAAAAAACTATTTTTAAATCTGGCCATTAGTTATGGTGGAAGGTGGGATATTTTACAGGCCGTAAAAAAAATAATTGAAGAAAAAGTTCCCATTGAAAAACTGGACGAAAAAATGTTTGAAAATTACTTA
This sequence comes from uncultured Candidatus Saccharibacteria bacterium, assembly GCA_964650025.1. Taxonomy (GTDB): domain Bacteria; phylum Patescibacteriota; class Minisyncoccia; order Minisyncoccales; family Staskawiczbacteraceae; genus VGLO01. Next base: position 7,220 of record CAZYSZ010000003.1, read on the forward strand.
TCAACCGCCGGCTTGCCTGATCCAGGCTTAATTATCCGCGCTGGAGGTCAAATGCGCATGTCAAACTTTGTCTTGTGGCAAGGCGCGTATTCAGAATTATATTTTTCCCCAAAGTTGTGGCCAGACTTTACTAAACAAGACTTAGATCTGGCCCTACAGGAATTTGACGACCGAGCGCGAAGGTTTGGGAAATAAAGGGTTTAATACCCCGCGCGTTAGCGCGGTTCCTTTCAGCGCGCCTTTGTGCGCGCCGGGGTCGGAGGCTTTGCCCTGGGGTTTAATACCCTTTATTTTAAATGCCTATTTTAGTACCGTAAAAGGTTTTAAGCATACGGTGATTGTTTTTCGTATTGTACTTACCGAGTAAAGTTATTTGCAACAAAAACCGCCAAGGAGTTAGGCGGTTTATTTTATTTTCGCTAGTGTTTGCGCCATTTCCCGCCACTTTTGTTTGCGGGGTTTTTGCTTATATCTTGCCATGGCTTTGTGAATTTCCATTAAATGCAATAAATCATTCTTTTTCCATTCGGATAAATAGACGCCTTTGTTGTTATAAATAATGGCTGCGGATTTTTGCCACAAATCAAAATGTCGTTTTTTATTTCCCGCCAGTTTGTTTTTGCCAAAGTAGGGGATTACCGTTTCCGTAATATCATCAATTTTTTGTACCGAAAACCGAGCCTGTTCTTTTGCTACTGAAACACTGCCGCATCCTAATTCTTTTCTGACTTTTTCTAATGCTTTGATACTTTCTTTCGGCGTCGTCACCACAAATTGTATCTTCCATCGGTAGTAGGTAGGGGAGCCGGTTCGTTCATGCCGAGTATCCTTGCGAAACTGTAAATCAAAACACCCGTCATTATTTACCAAATTTGTAACACTAAATTTTTCCATGTTTTTTCGTCATTGCGAGGAGTCCCGCGAACGGGACGACGTGGCAATCTAACTTTTATTTTTGTATATCAAGTATATCAAAAAGCTGATTATGCGACAATAGGAAAATATACTGTGCGACAAAGTACGTTTACCGTTTGACATATATGATTATTCGTAGTAATGTATAAACAGCACAAACGCGTAACAATTTTTACTCAAACCCAATGAAAGGGGGTGGTCTCATGGAGAGTTTTGCAAAACAGTTCGCCATAATGATTTCCATGATTGATGCGGCGGTCTTCCGACAACAAGCCCTTGAGGTCTTGATTGCCAATGGGCCTCCACCACTCGGAAGGTCCCAGTTCGGTTTCTCGTATGATTCTGCAAACCCTACTAAGTCTTATTACTTAATATACTCCGTGGGATTATTAAACTACTTTGAGGCAGGCAAACCCTTTGCCTATCATGTGATGCTCGAACCGGATGCACTGGCTCGCGGCTGGCAAAAAGGGCTTTTGGCATTCACTAAACAGGAAATGTTTCTTGGTGCTGCTTTGCATGAAGTACGTCATCGGGTGCAGTTTTGCCTCAATGTGCCCCTGTTTAACCGGAGCCATACCGACAAGGTCTTGAGGTGTCGTTACTGGGGAGAAATCCAGGATAAACATTATAAAAACATTACGGATGGAAATCTCGAATTTGACGCGAAATTCTTCGAATGTTACGGGGCGCATGAGTTCAGGCAAGGTCGTCTGAAAATCAACAAAGATGATCTGGGAAATCTACTTTGCATGACTTCAGAGCAGTTTCTTGAAAAAGAAATCAAGCTTGCCAAAGAAACCGCTTAGTTGTCAGTAGCCGAGTGACACAGTAAATGTGTGCCTCGGCTTTTTATTTTGCGTGAGATATTTTTACATTTTGTCGCACAATAAAAATAGGTAACCGCCCGGCGGGTGAGGGGAGGGCGATGAAAATCCCAAATCCCAATGACCAATTTCCAAAACGATGGCCGGCGTCATTGCGAGGAGCCACAGCGACGTGGCAATCCCTGTCCTTGATGAAGGATTGCTTCGCCGTGGCTCGCAATGACGAAGATGGTAAATACTTATTGTGCGACAAATTCTTTATTAAAAGAGGGAAGCGAACTTCTTTTAACTATTGACAATATGCCTATTATTTGGTAAAGTAAAAGACGAGTTAATCGGCAACAATTTATTAGAAAAAGGAGTATTGCATGTTCCGCAAGCTATTTGATTTCTGTGACGAATACGCCGGCACGATTGTATTTTTGATCGTTGCCATTAGCGTGTCGGTCGGAGTGGTTTGGTGCGTCAACCGCTCGACTACTTACGACTTTGGCAATGGCACGCAGTTGGTGGTGCCTTTGGGTGCCGTCAGTGTCGACCGGCGCAAGGACGGTTACGGAATCGTGGTGGAGAGCGGTGTCAATGTCACCGTTCACAACAAATCGGATGAGTGGCGGTCGCTGACGGTCTCGTATCGGAAGCCCAATTACCAGCTTCTCGACACCCATGCCTTCGATGATTTACCGCCAAAATCATCTAAGACCTTTGGCGCAGATGCCTCGAAATACGAGGGAATGCACATTAGCGTGTCCGACTACGCGCAAAGGAAGCGCGACAAAAAAATCAAGTAACGCAGGGTGATTCTTGGAAAGAATCCAAGGATTGCGAAAGGGCAACCAAAAATTGCCCTTTTTGAATACAAAGTTTACTTTTTATCCGGTTTTCCGTGAAATTGACGGTGGACGTCGCGCAGGCGTTTGTTGGTGACATGGGTGTAAATTTGGGTGGCTAGGATATTTTTATGGCCTAGGAATTCTTGCACCAGGCGCAAATCGGCGCCCTGGGTCAACAAATCCGTGGCAAAGCTGTGGCGCAGAGTATGGGGCGTGGTGTTGATGGGCAGACCGGCCAGAATGATGTATTTTTTCAGGTTTTTTTCGATGGCGCGTGGGCTTAACCGGCGCGGGCTTTTACTTGGACCATGGTAATTTACAAACAAGGCTTTTTCTTTTTCATCGTTAACATCACGGACTTTAATATATTTATCCAGCCATTCAATGGCGCTTTTAGAAAAATAAATGGTGCGTGCCCGTCCGCCTTTGCCCACAATTCCCAGTTCTAAGTCTTCCATGCCTGGTTTTATTTTAATCTGTTCGCGGTTTAATCCGGTTAATTCGGATATACGCATGCCGGTGGAAAAAAAGGCTTCTAAAATGGCCCGGTCCCGCAAACCCGGTAACGTGGTGATATCTGGGGCTGAAAAGAGCTTAGCCAGCTGTTCTAGGCTCAAAAACTTTACAATTCGCTCTTTATCAGGCCTAGAAAGCGTTATTTTCTCCGGAGGCATGGAAAGTATGTCTTTGGCCACAAAGTAGCCTAGAAAGGCCCTTAAAGCGATTAAATAGTAGTTTTGGGTGGTCTTTTTTAGGGGTTGGCCCTGGGGGGTCAAAAAACTGCGGGATAGCCAGACCCGGTAGTCCCAAATGTGTTCTGAAGTCAGTTGGTGGGGAAGTAGCCCTTCTAAACGGTTCTTTTTTAACCAAACCAAAAATTTTTCTAAAAACCGCCGGTAATTTTCCTGCGTCTTTGACGACAAACCTTTTTCAATATCAATCCAATCTAAAAAGTCATTGACGTGCTTTGGTATCGGCGTTTTACTTTTGTTCATGATTATCCGTCGCTGGCCCAATTAAGCGGAATCTTTTAATTTCGCTTAATTGGGCCATAGTTAAGCGGAGTTAAAGATATCTTGTTTATAGTTATGGTATCTTTAACTTCGCTTAACTATAATTATGCGAACTCTATTATATAACTATAATCCAGCCAAGAGTGGCTGTCAATTGGCCGGACATGAGGCGCCAAGGTCGGTTGGCGTGACGTGCAAGACATTTAAAACTTCTTTGGCGATAAATTCCCTCGTCGCATCAGATGCATTTTGTAAAAAATTCTTTTTTTGATTTTGTAATTCCGTATTTGCATTGGCGACAGTGGAGTTGACCGCCATGGTGCTTTTGTCTATTCCCCCACCCACTACCCCACTCACCTTAGAATAAACGTTGTTTTGCAACCAACTATTGGCATCTTTTAGATAAGTCCCCAAATTCTGCCCCGCTTGATTATAAACATAATTTTTGTTATTCGAACCCATCCAAGGCTGCTGGCTAGCCCAAGTTACTCCCAATATCGCGCCCACAATCACTAAATTTTTTAGAATCAGACCGACCTCCATATCATTTTTAATAAATTAAAAATCGCAGACTTACGCAGACTAGACGCTGACCAACGCAGACACGTTTCGTTCTTCGTCATTGCGAGCCTTCGCAAGGGCGTGGCATTCTTCACCGTTTTGTCATTCCCGCGAAAGCGGGAATCCAGAGTTTTGTCGCACAATAAGAAATATTTACACTCTTAATATATTTTACCCCGTCCCGCCCTAGCTCGCAATAGCGAAGGTGCGACACAAATTTTTTACAATAAAAAAGCCCCACAATCCGTGCGGGGCCATTCAAGTGCGCGGCGATTATACTGCCTCGTTTTCCCAATTGGGACACAAGCCAACCGCCTGTAACACCTTGGACAGCTTGCTGAGTGGCGTGCGGAAATGTTTTCCCCCCGCCATCACGTAAGAGGCACTTACCTTCAGAGTGACCTCATATTTGGGTACCGGGGACTCTGGAAGCCGCTGGTCGTTCATCTTGGCTTTGGATTCTTCCAAAGTGACGAAAAACCGTTTTTCCGCCGGCTTGTCTTGGTGCCAGTGGTACATCCACGAATTCTCTTCGTGGTCCAGCACCTGGTGCAATTTTTCCAGTTGCGGATGGCTTACGGTCAGTTTGATGATCACGGCTAGACTCTCCTCATAGCTAATTCTTATTTTTACAACAAGTAAAATTAATAAATTAGCCACAAAATTGTAAACGTTATGCCACACCTATATTTTAGCATATTATAAATTCTTGTCAAGTAGTAAACAAAAAAGCCTTATTTAAGGCTTTCTGTCGCACAATAATTAGTATATTAGCTTACTAAAGATACTGCCTCCTGAATCCTCTGCAACGTCTTCTCTTTCCCTAAAATTTCTGCAATTTCAAACGGGCTGGCGCTGGCCTCTTTGCCGGACAGGGCTACGCGCAGAGGCCAGAGTAGGTATCCCCTATTTTTTGCATTAAAAGTTTCGGCTTCTTCGACGAGGAGTTTTTCCAAACTTTCTTTATCCCATTTTTTCGCATCGGATAAAATCTTAGCGGAGTGTTGCAAGGATTCTACCACTTCCCTATCCCCCATTTCTTTCCAGGCCAACATTTTTTTGTCGTAGACTAATTTTTCCACAAAGAAAAAATCAGCAAATTCTGTAATGTCGGAAAGTTTTTTTAAGCGCGCCTGGTAAGCTGCGATAATTTGTTGAAGCTGGTGCTGGGTGTATTGTGATTTGGGATTTGTGGTTTGTAATTTTTCAAGATATGGCAGACATAATTTAGTTAAGCTACTTAATGACTTTTCGCGGATGTAATATCCATTTAAATAATCCAGTTTTTGTAAATTAAACACCGCGCCGGATTTTTGCACTTTTTCAATCGAAAATTCTTTAATTAATTGGCTCAGGGTAAAAATGTCTTTATCCGTGCCAGGATTCCAACCCAACAGCACAATGAAGTTAATAATGGCTTCGGGCAGATAACCGTTGTTATGATAGTCTAACAGTGCCACGTCACCCGCTCTTTTTGACATTTTTGATTTGTCGGCGTTAAGCATCAGTGGTAAATGGGCGTATATGGGGCGATAAAAACCCAGAGCTTCTTGCAGTAATATTTGCTTTGGCGTATTTGAAAGGTGGTCTTCGCCGCGGATAATATGGCTAATTTCCATTAAAAAATCATCAACCACGACGGTAAAGTGATACAGAGGCGTTTCTAAATTTTTGGCGATAACCATGTCGCCCAAAAGTCCCATGTCAAACTCAACCTCGCCGCGGATTAAGTCGTCAAATTTAACTTTTTTATGTTCAACTTTAAAACGGATCACGCCGTTGGTATGATTTTTATCCCGGCACTTTCCATCATATTTTGGAGCCAATCCCCTGCTTTGCTGGTCTTGGCGCTTGGCTTCCAGTTCTTGTGCGTCGCAGATGCAATAATACGCTTTTTTCCCGCCCTGAGCACCGTCGAAGGGTTCTACCAAAAGTTGCTCTAGGTATTTTTGGTAAATATCGGTTCTTTGAGATTGTTTATAGGGGCTGTGCGAACCTCCAATATCGGGACCTTCATTCCAATCAATTCCCAGCCAATGCAGTTGGTCAATAATATCCTGGACCCATTCTATTTTTGAACGCTCTTTGTCAGTGTCTTCAATACGCAAAACCGTTTCACCTTTGTTTTGTTTGGAGAATAAGTAGTTAAATAAAATCGTCCGTGCGTTGCCAATATGCAAAGGCCCGGTTGGAGATGGCGGAAAACGCAGTCGTATTTTTTTCAATGGAATAGTTTTCTTCTTCATCTTTCGTGCAACATTATAACATTATATATAATGTTATAGTATCTTTTTTGTTATTCGGCGATACTCACTGGATGTGTAAATATTCAAGAATTTCCCTTGCAACCGCTTTAGCCGCCAGTGGTTTGGCGAATTCCAGCGCAGCATGTTTCATGGCTTCCATTTCTTTTGGGCTGGAAAATAAATAGTTGATTTTTTCTAGGAAAAAATTGAGGTTGAGGTTTTCTTGTTCTATTACAATCGTCGCTCCGCTTTTTTGGTATTCGTAGGCGTTTTTGGATTGGTGGTCGTGGGCGCTGGTGGGCAGTGGAATTAAAATGCTGGGTTTACCGCAAGCCGAAATTTCAAAAATACTGCCACTTCCTGCGCGGGAAATAATAAAATCGGCTACGGCTAAGGCGTGTTTTAGTGGTGTTTCATCTAAGAATTCCCATAAGTGATAATAAGGCTCGGTTTCTTTGGTTAAAATAACGTCGGCTTCTTCCTGGACTCTCTGGTGGTTTTTTCTGCCACACACATGAATGATTTCATATTTTTGCAATAATGCTGGTAGCAAATTTAACACAAAATCGTTAATAGCCTCCGCGCCTTGCGACCCGCCCCAAAATAATAGTACCGGTCTTTGTAAGGTTACATTAAATATTTGTTTGGCAGATTCTTTATCGCCTTCCATAATTTCTTTTAAAATTGGGCTTCCGGTCACAATGGTTTTATTTAAATCAAAATAAGCAGTTTTTTGAAAACTAGTAAACACTTTTTTAGCCCAAGGGTAGGCCAGCCGGTTTGATTTGCCCGGCACTGTGTCGGACTCGTGGATGAAAATGGGAATTCCTAAAATGTGTGCAGCGATGACAACTGGCGCCGATCCTGTCCCGCCTTTGCTAAAAACTAATTTGGGGCGAGAGAAAAGTAATATAAAAAAACTTTGCAAAAACCCAACAGGTATTTTAAATAATATATCAGTGAAATTTTCGAACGAAAAATAGTGGCGGATTTTTCCGGCGGTAATGGGGTGCACCACCACATTTTCCTGCTTCAATAAAAACAAGCTCATGCTGTCCGCCGGGCCGATGTAGTGAAGTTGAATTTTGGGGTCTTGGGACAATCGCTTTATTTCCCGCGCCACCGCGATGATGGGAAATAAGTGACCGCCCGTGCCCCCACCGGTGAAGACGATTCGCATAGTTTGGTGTTGGGTTTTAGGTATTAGGTTTTAGCACGTCGACGACTAACATCAAACACCCAATACCTAACACCTATTCTACTAAACTTGACAAAATACCTCAACTATTGACAAGATGCTACCATTATGCTAAGGTATCGGTAAGACACTACCCGACAAAAACTTCCAAATTCGAAAGGAGAAAAACATGGTCGGAAAGTACAAGCGTCTTGCCATAGCTACCTATGTCGGCTGTGGTCATCAAATCGAGGTGGAGGTATCTGATATGCATGTTGGCGATGTCGTAAGGCAAGGTCATTGCCCGACGTGCAAGCCAAAACCACCAAAAGCAAAAGTCGGCGACATTATCTCATGTAAATATTGCGGCAACCCACGCCGTGTGGGTGGCCCAAGACCGGACGACGTTGGATGGTTGCAAGCTATCCATCACTGTTTGGGTTGTGGCCTGATGCTACCGGAGAAAACCAGACGAGAAATGAAAGAACTCCTCTGGAAAAAATCCCAAGAAGAAGACCGTAAAAAGCGTGGGAAACGCTTGGCCAAAGCCAGATACATTGGCTGTGGTCATAAAGTTGAAATTGAAGTGTCAATACGTCATGTGGGCGACGTAGATAGGCACGGTTCGTGCCCCACATGTAATACATGCTTCAACCTCTTTGGCGGTATCGGAGACGCCAACGACGAAGACTATGAAAATGAGTGACCATCATTTTCCTGCCCGCGGCAATGTCGCGGGCTTTTTTGTATAAAAAGTTGTAAGATTGCTTCGGCACGTATTCGTAATTTCTTAAATTCGCAAGCGATTCGTAAATTCGTTGATTACCCATTCTTAGAAATATTCAGCAACAGTCCGACTCCGATAATTTCGGCAATAAGATGCGACCCGCCGTAGGAAAAAAATGGGAGCGGGATGCCGGCTAGGGGGAACAGTCCGGTGGCTGAGGCGATGTTGATAAAGGCTTGAAAAACTATCCAGGTGGTAATACCAATGGCAGTTAAGCGCGAAAATGTATCAGTGGAGTTTTTGGCGATGGAAAAACCCAGGTATAAAAAAGCTAAAAATAGCGCGATTAACACAACCGAGCCTACGATTCCAAGTTCCTCGCCGAAAATGGCAAACATAGAGTCGCCCATGGCTTGTGGTAAAAAACCAAATTTTTGGGTGGACATGCCTAGTCCCTTGCCAAGCCAACCCCCAGACCCGATGGCAATGATAGATTGTTTTAGTTGCAGACCCATGCCCAGGGGGTCGTGTTCTGGGTTTAAGAAAATCAACAGGCGCTCTGCGCGGTAAGGCTCAATTTTGATAAAAACCAACAATCCGCCAATGCCGGCAATAATCGTAGCAAAGGTGTTCCATACTGGCGTGCCGGCGGAAAAATATATCGCAATCAGAGACATGCTAATAATGCCAAGGGTACTGACGTCTCTTTGAAATAAAAATATTACGATGATAATTCCTAAAAAAATTAAAAAAGGAATGTAGACTTTCGCAAAGTCAACGGATTGTTTTTTTATCGCTACCCCAAAACCTTTTTTTGATCCTTCAGAAAATCTGCAGGCCAACCAGCTTGACAGATATAGTATGGCGGTGATTTTGAAAAATTCTGACGGCTGAAAGCTATGTCCGCCAATATTGATCCATCGGGTAGCGCCAAGCTGTTTGATGCCAAGAAATGGTAAAAACACCAGTACCAGCGCCAGTAAGTTTACCGCTAGAAGTACGGACGCTATTTTTTTTAAAAACGGCAAAGGGATTTTAAAAGCAATCAGTCCGCCAATTAAGCCAATAGTCGCCGCAATGAGTTGGTGAAACGCGTAATGGGTGGTATTACCAAATTTTTGCAGGGAAGCAATAGCCGACAAGGTTGATAAAAACAAGATACCAAAAGCAGTCAGGGCCGCCGATAATCCGAGGAAATAGTAATTTAGATGGCGTTTCATGATAAATTTCTAATAACTAAATTCTAATTTCTAATGAAATGCCAATGTTAAAATTTTAAATTTAGAAATCGGAAATTTGATTAGATAGTAGAAATTAGGATTTAGAGTTTTCAAATTTTTTCACAAAAAATTTGAATTGTTCCCCTTTCTCTTCAAAATTTTTCCATAGCGAGTAACTTGGCGAAGCGCAGGATAATAAACAAATGTGGCCCTTTGGGGTGTTTTTGTAGGCGAAAGCCACGGCTTCTTTCATGCTTTTGGTCTTCAAAATATTCAGCCCTTTTTTGTTTTTGATTATCTTATTTCCGCTGTCGGGGAATAAGACAACATTCTTTATGTTATATTGTTTTATGATTTTTTCCAAATTGTTAAAATTATAGCCCCGATCTTGTCCGCCCAAAAAAATGGTACCGATGTTTGACAGAGCTCTAATGGCCATGATGGTAGAATCTGGCGTAGTTGAGATTGCATCGTCGTAAAATGTAATGCCTTTAAAAGTTCCAACATTTTGCAAACGGTGCTTTAAACCCTTAAAACTTTTTACCGCTTTTTTGATTGTTTCTTGCGGAATGTTTAAAATTTCTGCCACCGCTACTGCCGCTCCGATGTTGCTTTGGTTATGCTGGCCAATTAAATTACTTTCAAATTTTTTCTGCGAAAATAAGACAGATTTTCCTTTATAGTTTTTCAACCATGCAGAAGTTTTTTCGTTATGGATAAAGTAATTATTTTCTTTCTGAAATGTTATAATATTTTTTTTAGCGTTATAATAATTCTCTAAACCTCCATGAAAATCCATGTGTTCGGGAAATAGATTGGTTATTACAGCGATATCAGGTGAAAATGCTATATCATCTAGCTGAAAACTGGAAAGCTCTAGGACAAAAATTCTATTTTTGGGAACGGGTTTTAATAGGGCGCCAAGCATGGGCGTGCCGATGTTTCCCAGTAATTGGACATCCCTGCCCGCGGTTTTTAAAATGTGGTAAATCAAAGACGATGTGGTGCTTTTGCCCTTACTGCCAGTTACTCCGATAAGTAAATTTTTATCAAGCACTTTTGCAAAGAATATATTGGTGGGCGTGGTGTATGGAATAGTCACCGATTCTTTTTTGATGCCCGGGGTTTTGATGGCGATGTCAAAATTTGACTGTTTTTTTAAATCACCATCCCCCCTTTTTGAATTAGCGATGCCGATATTTAATTTAGGATATTCTGTTTTTACATATTGCTTGGCAATTTTTCCTTCTATGCCGTAACGTAAAATATAGGCGCTTTCCATGCCCAAGAATTTAAATTCTTCCGGTATGATATTTTCTTTGTTCGTTAAAAATACTTCTTGGTTAAATTTGGCATGTTGACCGATTTGTCGCATAATAAAATCATCGCTAAACTTTTTCTTGGCTAAAAATAATGCGGTTTGCGCTTCTTGGAATGTTCCCACGCAGTCAAAGGGTTTCATGTTGCCAAACCCCAAAACATCTTTAAATAACGGTAGTAAATCTTCATCCGCATATAAATTTTTACCAAAAATTTTGAGTAGTTCTTTTTTGGGTAAAAACGCCGAAAGCATTAAAAAGGCAAACATGCATTTGGCGCATTGTCCGCACCACAAATCTGATTTACCAATTCGCGCGAATTGGTTAGTCGAGGCATGGGGTTGGTCTATAGGCCCATTCGTACGAATTAGCCCATCGGTGTTTGGTTTGATTTTAAAGTTTTTATTACAGCTAGAAAAATAGGGAAAATATTGCTTATATTTTGCGAATATTTTAACAATCCGAATTTCGTAAAAACTGCGCAGGAGTGAAAAGTACTGAACATCGGGCGTGATAAATTTTTTTACATATTTTTGCAACAGCGTTTCGAATTCAAATGACTTGCTCCACTGATGGTTGATTTCCAAGCCCCTGTAGTTTGTGTTGCCAAAATTACTACTATGTTCGTTGCCGACAATAACATAGGAATAGCCGTATAAAATCGCGCTAAACAGCCCCAAAAGGGCGTAAATGGCCGAAACTGGGATGTGACCGTTATAAAGGTGTTGCTGATGCACTTGCCAGTCTAAAAATCGTTGGATTTTTAGCTCGCCTACGCCAATTATTTCAATAACGTCATCAACAATTTTTGAAGGTTTTCCAGTTTCAATATGAAGCGATGTGATACTAAAGCCAGCTTGTTTTAGTAACTCTGCGGCGACAATTGAATCCTTTCCCCCGCCGATGCCGACGAGGCAACGCCTCGTTAAATTCGAATTTCGAATTTCGAAATACGAAACAATATTTGAAAATTTTGATTTAGAATTTGTTTCGGATTTCGTGCTTCGTGCTTCGAATTTTGGTGAAATATTTGGATCTAAATTGTTTTTGTAAAAAAATTCTCCCAGACCTTTTTGGTAAACCGTGTCCCAAAAATCGGCTTCGAGTTTTGATAAGTCATAAGGCACAGCTATTTTTGTCGCACAATAAAATTTGTAATAACTAATCCCCAGGATAATGTGTAAGCTTTGTAATAATTTTTCAATAACTTCCTTTGGTATTTTACTTATGTTTGGAACTTTTGGTAATAGAATGGTTTCTGTAAAAAAAAGCGGCTGGCGGTCGGAAAAATTTGTCGCATAATGAAAAATAACCCGCTTTTTTTCGGGCTCAAATTGGTAGGATGTAAATTCAAAAATAGTTGCCTTTTTATCCATAACAATAGACAAGTCTACTGATTAGTTTATCAAAAAACGACCTCTCTTGCAAAGCCGTTTTTTAGTCTTTTAGTATGTTTAATTGTTAAATATCAAAGGTAGCTTTACGCATTTGATGATAGTTTTCTGAAAATAATGATAAATATTACGATAAGTACGATTATAATGATAAGCCAAATATACCAGTTTTTGGAAATGGCGCCAAAGAAGGAATTTTCATCGGTATTGGTTATGGCGGTTTTATTGGTTATATTGGCAATGACGTAGTCTGAATCGTAGGCTATAGATCCAGAATTGATGCTAGAATTTATTTGAAAAACTCCCTGTGAAAGCGGTGATTGTACAGTACCGGTAAATGAAATGACTTTGGAGTTTTTGGCGGTAATGGTTCCAAGGTCAATGCCGGTTGTAATATTTCCGGCTGATGCCAGGTTATCAATGGTTAAGTTTCCGGTGTATGAAATATTACTGGTCGTGTCGGCAGTTACTAACACATTATCAATCGGCGCCAAAGAATTATTTTTTACCATCACCAAAAACGTTACCTTGTCACCATTAACAACACTCATATTTCTTGCCAATGATAAACCAGTGCCTTTGATGGCAAACAGTAATATGCTTAATTCTTGATTTTGCACTTGCGTTTGGTTGCCGGTGATTTGCGTGGTAGTAGTTGTGGTTTGAGTGGTATTATTTCCGCCACAGTATGTTGTATAATCAGCAGTGCCTTGTGCGCATGTTGAGCCGTCGCATTTTAGCTGGTTAACGCATTGGTTGCCTGCGCAGTTGTCGGCGGTACAGGCATTGGTGTCGGCGCAACTTGCGTACATATCTGAAACACTGCCATTGGAACTAAACCAATGCAAGTTTCCTTGGTAGCAGCTTTTTACGTCATGCAAGACCACATTGCCACCGGCTGTAGTAGTTGTGGAACCTGGTTTATTAACACACTGCGCATTCTGGCAAATCTGGTTGATAGAATTACAATTTTGGTAAACCGTCTGTACTGCCCCGCAAGAATCGTACCAATATACAATATTGCTGATACACTGCTTGCTTGCATTTGGCGTACAATTTGCTGCGCTCACCTGTGTTGCGCTAATTCCCATAACGCTAAAAACTGCACCTGCGATAAGTCCGTTGATGATTAAAAACTGAGTTATTTTGTTCATAGTATATGTTGTTTGCTTAATTTAGAGCATGATATCATGTTTTAGATATTTTATCAAGTTGCCTTGATTGTTTTTAACATTATCGGTAGTTTTTTGAAACTTTCCTGGAAGGCTTTCATCATTTTGGGCGCGCGCAGGGCGGCGGCGGGGTGGAAAACGGGGGCGATGCATAGATTTGCGACTTTAAACAATTTTCCCTGGTCGCGGGAAATTTTGGCTTCGGGCAGAAAGTAGTTCATAGAAAATCTCCCCAAGGTTACAATAATTTTGGGTTTGATAATTTCAATCTGGCGGGTTAGATATGGTTTGTAGGCTTCGATTTCTTCCGGTGATGGATCACGATTTTCCGGCGGTCGGCGTTTTACAATGTTGGTAATATAGACATTTTTTTCTTCCCAATCCAATTCGCGGATATTTTTTCTTAGTAACTGACCGGATCTACCCACGAAAGGCCTGATTTGCTTATCTTCAACTGCTCCGGGCGCTTCGCCGATAAATAAAACGTCGCAGTCGGGGTTGCCCTCACCAAAAACCAAGTTGGTGGTCAATGGGAGATTCTTATCATGCGCCATTTCATGTTCTAAATTTTTGAGCGATAGTAGTTTGTTCATGGTAAATTCTAATTATACTAATTGACCTAATTATTCTACTTTGAATTACGAAATGCTTTGCGTCGCTTGCACGAATTTTAACGGGTCCAGCGCGCTGCCTCGGACTTTGATGGAAAAGTGCAGATGCGGGCCGGTGGCGTATCCGGTGGCACCGGAAAGCGCGATGATGTCGCCTTGTTTTACTATTTCTCCAACTTTGATATTGAATTTAGAAAGGTGTAAATATAAGGAATAAACGCCAAGGCCGTGGTCAATGATTAGCGTGTTGCCGTAATCGGGCAGATTTTTTTCAAAGACAATTTTACCGTCGTTGACCGCGTAAACGTTGGTGCCCGTGAGAGCTTTTAAATCAACACCTAGGTGTTGGATTTTATAGTTTCCGGTAGCGCGGATGTCCCCAAAATCTCCCACCACTCTTATTTCTGAAAGCGGGCTTATAAACGGTTTGGTAAAATAAACTTTTTTGGTAAACGCCGACAATACCTTATTGAGCGCCAGATTTTCTTGGTTTTGTATGTTGCTGATAATTTTTTTAGCCGTGTAACCTTTTTGGATAAGATCTGGCGTTATCGTCAATTCAGTCACTGGAAAATCCCGTTTTAAAACAGTAATATCCTTGATAAAAGGCGTTTTAGTTTCCACGTTAATAATCAATTGATATGTCCCTGGTTTTTTGTTGACCGGCATGCCAACAATACAAACCCAATCAGCTCCGGTTTCGTTTCTGAAAAAATGTAGTGTTACCGCTCCTAGTTTTCCGGTGATAGTTTGGGGTTCGTTTTTTACCGTCACCAAAAGCGTGTCGGCTTGCAAAAGCGCATCGGAAGAAACAAAAACATCAGGTACTAAAGTATTATTTACTGCAAAAGCAGTGCCAGGGAAAATAATGGCTCCCACCATCAAAGTTGTGAAAATGCTTGCATAATATCTTTTCATAATGTTTGTATCATAATTATGACAAAGGGTATTAAATCCCTTTGTCACCTGCGACGCTTTGCGCGAACACATGTTGCGACATGTGTTCGCGGCTCACTAGCCTGGGCAATAATTTACGCCCAGCGATATTTTTTCGGGTCAAATCCCCCGCCGCACGTTGTTTCTAGGATGGCGGTGAAAACTTGGTAGGGGTCTAGGTTGGCTGCGGGCCGGCGGTCTTCTAGATAGCCTTTGCCTTCGGTGGCTACACGGGTTGGAATTCTAATAGAAGCTCCGCGGTCGCCAACACCAGACCTGAATTCGTGAATGCTACAGGTTTCGTGTTTACCGGTTAAACGCTGGTCGTTACCGGCTCCGTAAACCGCAATGTGTTGCAGGTGGTAATTTTTTAATTTTTCGCAAGCGGATTTTATAAACTCTATGCCGTTTTGTCCGCGCATTGGTTCAGTAGAAAAATTAGTATGTCCGCCGGCTCCGTTCCAATCCCCTGCTACCGGTTTTGGGTCTAATTTCGGAAACGCTTTATAATCCTCGCCCAGTCTATTTAATAACCAGCGCGCCAGCCATAATTGATCTGCTGTTTCTAGTGGTGATAACGGTCCAACTTGGAATTCCCATTGCGCTGGCATCACTTCAGCGTTAATTCCTGACAGCATAATTCCGGCATTCAAGCACGCTTTCATGTGCTCCTCAACTAATGGCCTGCCATAGACTTTGTCCAATCCAACTCCGCAGTAATATTTTCCTTGGGGCTCGGGAAATCCGGGATTCGGCCAGCCAAACGGGCGGTCATTTTGAAATAACGTATATTCTTGTTCAACGCCAAACAATGGTTTTTGGTCGGCAAATTTAGCGACAATAGTCTCTAATATGGCCCGAGTATTGGTTGGGTGTGGTGAGCCGTCAGCATTTAATACTTCACACATGACCAGAATGTGGGGAACGCCACGCAATGGATCTTTAATAAAACGCACCGGTTTTAAACCGCAATCGCTAAAATACCCCTGGGCTTGTTCGGTTGATGACCCATCGAATCCCCAGAAAGGAATTTGTTCTATTTTTTCAATGGACTCCGTCAATATTTTTGTTTTCGAGCGCAATTGCGCCGTAGGTTTTGCTCCATCAAGCCAAATATATTCGGCCATTACGTTGTTGTCCATGGTTTTATGTTAATTTTAATATTAGGGACAGGTCTATTATTGGTGAATAAAATAATTCTCGTTTTCATTGTACCAGAAATATATTATAAAAAAAGTCTCGGAAAGTTAGTTCCGAGACATGAGAATTACAGCCGGTCTTTGGCGATAAGAAGTTTACTGATGGCCAGAAACGTCGATTCGACGTTTTCGTGGACTTCATCCGGCCCTTCGCCGTATACATGGCTGTCGGGTTCAGATAAATCCGAAAAGCCAAACCCTTTTCCTGGTCGCCATTCCACGGAGATATCCTTGGTAGCCATGATGATGTCTAGAAACCAGTAGCGATCTGAGTCTCCAGCCCTATCCCGAAACTCGGTCTTGGCCAGTGGAAACTGTTTTACGATCTTTTCCCGCAAAATCTCAAAGTCGTTCATGGTTACTCCCTAAAAAGGTGAAGTTTAATCAGGCAAGCAATTTTAAAGCTTCGATAAGATAGATTTCTGCTAAATCCCAGTCAATCGGGTCGAGAGCATTACCGGTTTTACGGAGTTTTCCTTGAGCATCAATGCTGATGTCGGAAAATTCTTTAACCAATGGTTCCGCTAAATGCATTGTGTTGGGCCCCAGTCCTCCGGCCACGCCAATACCAAGTTTTGGAAAACTTTTTTTGATGGCGCGCACAAATGGTGCCAACACGCCAGCATCCATGCCAATTCCCTTCCCCATACTCTTGTCGAGCAACACGCGATGGATAACATTTTCGTAATCAGCAAGTTTTTCAACCACAATTTCCGGATCATTTTCCGCGTCGTAGATTGCTTGTGTTCCAATTTGCAAAATAACCTCAATGGGTTTGCGGGATGTGTGAACGCCACTGGCTACTTGCCCTGGGTCTGGCCAAATCATATCAAGCTGGATGGCGTTTAGGTAAATGCCACCGTAAAATATGACTTGGGAAAGGGTTTTGTAGTCGGTTTTGTTGTCGTAATCGGCGTAGTGCAGGCAGTTGTAAACATGGTTGCAGAAAAAAATCTGGTCAAGGATTTCTTTGGCAGGAAACACATTTTGCCATTTGCTGGGTAGGCCATAAAAAGTTTTATAACTTTGCATGACGCCCACGTGAAGTTTCCGGCTTGAGTTTTTTGATAGGTGTTGGTTAAAAACCACAAGCATGTCTTGGACTTGCTTTGCGTTGCTAAAATCCGTGATGCCGATGTAGGGATTCATGTTATTCTCCTTGGTAGTGAAAAGAACTAGTTGACTGCATTAGACAAGTCTAATGTATCATGAAATAATGTGATTGGCAACTATATAATGTTGCGCCGTTTCATTTCCCAAAAACATTTGGCGGTGGCGTCGACGTCGGCTCTTGCGTTGTGGTAGTCTTGAAAGTGGGTGTTAAATAGTTTGGCGTGGAGTTCCGAAAGTTTGGGCCATTTAAATCCTCCACGACCGTTGGCAATGGCGCAAAAAGCGGTAGAAATTTCTTTGGTGCAGATGGCTTTTCTTGCCCTGAGTCCCGTCGAAGGGTTGCCATCCATAAAATTTTTCATTCCGGCGCGTAAAAATTCCGCGCTCATAATTTTTTCATCAAAGCCCATGTTATGCGCCACCAAAAAATCCGCGTTGGAAATAATTTCTTTAAATTCTTGCAGGATGGGTTGTATTTCAAATCCTTCTTTCAGCGCACGTTCAGTTGTAATTCCATGAATCTGCGCCGTGTCAGCGGGAATAACGTAGTCTTCAGGCTTGATGATAACATCACGACTTTTTACATGCCGTCCATCTTCATATATGCTCCAGGCAATTTGCACCAGCCGCGGCCAATTGTCTACGTCGCCAGTCGGCGCATTCCAATTAAGCGGTAACCCCGTAGTTTCGGTATCAAAAAACACATGCACCTCCGATTTTTCAATGGTTTTTCCAAATAAGCCGAGTTGGGTCATATAATCCTTAACAGAAAAATGGTGCTAGCCACCTTTTTTCTTCTTTAACTTGCTGCACAAATCGTGTTATGTGGTGTTTGTTTGAAAAAGTTAGAACCCATTTCGAGCAGAATCCCTGACTTCGCACGCGCGGAGCGCGTGGTGGCTTGAAACTGCCTCGTACGCTCC
>CAZYSZ010000004.1:0-15093 GCA_964650025.1 uncultured Candidatus Saccharibacteria bacterium
TATGTAGTGTCCATTGTTTGAGCCAGGGCGTCTGGTGTTTTTCATTAATTGGTTCTATTTTGGTGCTCAAAGCAGTAATATTTTCTAATACATCTTTATTATTCAAACTTTCCTCAATAATCACCCCTTTATAATTCATTTTTCAAATTTTAATAAATAAAATTCGCAATCATTCCCAGTTGCAGAGCCCGCGGGCTAACTTTTCCGAAGAAAAGTTCTTGCAACTGGCTTGTGTTTTCCAAAGCGACGGCGTCTTGGTTAAAAGAGCCTCGCCTAGCAAGCCCCGGGCTCTTTTAATCAAGATGCCTAGCCACCCTCCTCGTCTTTTTCCACCACTCTTTTCACTTCCTCCAAAGTCGTATTCCCCGTCACTACTTCAATGAGGCCGGCTTGGTACATGGTTATCATGCCTTTTTTGATGGCCATTTTTTTTATGTCCGAAACCGGGGGGTTGGTTAAAATGAAGCGCTCCATGTCGTTGTCAATAACTAGCGCCTCGTAAAGTCCTTTTCTTCCTTTATAGCTGGTAAAATTGCAGGCCTGGCAACCTTTTTCGATTGCCTTGGGAATTTTTACTTTTGCCAAATCTGGTAATTTTATTTCTTTAGAAACACCCTTAAGTCCTTTTTTAAGCTCGGCCAGTTCCTGTGCCGATGGTTTAGTTAATACTAAGCACTGTTTGCAAACTCTTCGGATCAACCGTTGGCCGATTGCCATTTTTAAGGCCGAAGCAATTGACGATGGCTCTACTCCCAAATCAATCAGCCTTGGAATAGTGCCGGGCGCGTCGTTGGTGTGCAGGGTGGATAAAACTAGGTGGCCAGTCAGCGAGGCCTGCAGTGAAATTTTAGCGGTTTCTAAATCCCTAATTTCTCCCACCAAAATCACGTCGGGGTTTTGTCGTACAATAGATCTTAGTCCATCGGAAAAATCATAACCTTTTTCGGTGACCATTTCTCCGCTGGTGGCGTTAAAATGCGAAGCCCCGGGTGACACTTGGGTTTGCGACACGCCTTTTAAATGGTATTCTATAGGGTCTTCAATAGTGACGATTTTAATTTCCGGTCGCTGGATTTTCATCAAAAAAGCGTATAAGGTCGTGGTTTTTCCGGAACTGGTGGGGCCGGTTACAATAATAATCCCATTGGGTTTTTTGATTTCTTTTTCAAACAATTTATACAAATCTTCGCGCAGTCCCAGTCCTTCCAAACTCAAATTATCGGGGTTTAAAATTCTCATCACAATAGATTCGCCATATTCGGCGGGGAGGCTGGAGGTTCTAATTTCCATCAGTGTATCGCCGGCTAAAATGGTAAATCGGCCATCTTGGGGTTTGTTGGTAATATTTAGTTTAAGTTTTGATAATAATTTTAGACGGCTTAATAAATGATGGTAAATATCTTGCCCAAAAACCCCGGCGTCTTGCAAGATACCGTCCATGCGAATACGTAATCTTACATCGTTTTGTTGTGGTTCAATGTGGATGTCGGAAGCTTCCAGGTAAATGGCGCCAAATAAAATAACATCCAAAACACTGGTGGTGTTTTGGCTGGCGTAATCGGTAATTTTTTTGCCAAAATCAGCAATATTGTGGACGCTTTTTTTAACGTCTTCAATAATGCTCTGGCCGATTGCGACCGACCCCAATATTTTTTTTACATCCGCGCCATCGGCATCAGCCGGCGGCGTTGGATTGCTTGGTTCTTCCATAACATTAAAACACTTTATTTAATTGGTTAAAAATATGGTCCTTTGCAATTTCAATATTTTCTCCGGTTAGCGAGATAAATGCCCAGTCATTTTTTACGGCACCTTGCAGACCGCTAATAATTTTATTAAGATTTTCGGTTTTTTTTGAGTAAAAAAATCCCTTAATCGCCGGCGCGGAGTTATGGCTTTTCCAAAGCACCAATACGTCGCTTGGCATACCAAGGGTTTTTATTTTTTCTACCGCCACGCCCACTTGGCTTTCGGTCATATCTTCAAATTCATGCGATTCTAGTAGTGCAAATGAAGTGTTGTGGTGTGGGTGAGTTTGTAAATTTTGCAGTATCGTGCCCAAAAATTTGGTTTCTTGATTGTTGCGATAAAGATTATTAACTATTTGTTGGTTGTTGGCGCCCCTTTTTACCAATTCCGATGCTGTTTGGAAAATTTGCCAACTGCTTTTGGTATTTTTAAAATTGTCGTAGTAAATTAATAGCCCGGCCAAAAGGCAGTTAGCGGAATTTTGGGTAATAGAGTTTTCGCCAACAGCCACCAGAATTTCCAGGAGCATTTCTGACAAAGATTTTTCTTCTATGATATTTAATTTACCAAATTTTATATTTTCTAAATGGTTATCAATGTTGATAATCGGTGCATCCAACAAAAACCCAAATGAGTCCAGCTTGTGTTCCAGTTCTTTTTTAAAATCTGCGATGCCAAGAGTTATAATCACATCCGGCTTGGCGTCGGAAAAATAAAAAGAAATAACATCTTTTTTAATGGTGCCCTTATCAATCGTTAGGTGAATTTTTAAATGTTCTTCATTTTTTTCGTAATAAACTTGCGACACATCGGCCACATTGCGGGGAATAGAAATGACAAAGTTTTTGGGCTGAGAAATAAAATTCAATGATGGAATTAAAAATTGCAGGTTTTTGGGGAATTCATCGGCGACTACGTTTACATTTTTACCTAGTTCCTTTAAACTATAAAAAAGAGCCAGCGCAGCGGTTAAGCTTTCAGGCTCTTCATTGGGAATCACACAGATATTCTTGGCTTGACTTACCAGATTTTTTATTTCTTCTGTAAATTCCATATGAGTTTAAACTATATTATTTTACTATAAAAATCAAGTGGAGAAATTTATAACAAATAGCTTTAAAGAAACACAATTGATTGGTGCAAAGCTTGCGCGGAAAGTACTACGCGCAAATTCGCAAAAAACGGCGACGGTTTTAGCGTTAACCGGCGACTTGGGCGCCGGTAAAACCACCTTTTTACAGGGTTTTGCCAAAGGTTTGGGGATTAAGGAAAATGTGTTAAGCCCAACCTTTATCATCATGAAGAAATTCCAAATTTCAAATCACAAATCCCAAATAAACCCCAATCCCAAAATTCAAAATTCAAAATTCGATTCAAACTCCAGAATACAGAATACAGAATACAAATTTTTTTACCACTTCGACCTCTACAGATTAGAAACCCCAAAAGACCTGGAATTTTTAAACTTCCCAGAAATCATTTCCAGCCCCCAAAACATCGTCGCCATTGAATGGCCGGAAAAAATTAAGAGCATTCTTGGTTCACTGTCATTACAGGCAAAGCAGAGTAAACTCATTTCAGTTACTTTTAATCATCTAGCGGAAAACAAAAGAGAGTTGACAGTTACCTTGTGATATGATAAAGTGTTACTAGTTCTTAAAACAATCATCTTGTAGGAGTTAACATGACTAGTGAAGATGAAAGGGCTTGGCTAAAAAAGGTGGCCGATTTCCTGGTGAAGGTGAGGGAGGAAAAAAAACTTTCCCTTGGGAAAATTGCTTTGGCGGGCGACGTCGATAGAACAGCGCTTTACCGATTTGAAAAGGATTATCTGGATATCAGGCTGACAACTTTGCGGCCACTGGCTCACGCATACCAAATGAACTCCCTCGAAGAAGCTGTGTTTGCCCAGCTGGTTTTGGGAATTGGAGGTTCAATTTTCGGCGGGCCTCAAAAACCAAGGCCATGGAAGGAAATTTTTCTCAGTGTCGCAAAGCTTTCCTGTAAAGAAAGGGAGAAATTATTAAGAGATTTGCAAATTCTTCCCAATAGCCTTGCTATGGAGATTTTAAGTCTTTCTCCGCAGGATCGTAATCAGCTTTTGGAAACTCTAACCTTATTGGACGAGGTTGAAAAAAACAAGAAAAGTAAGCCCTTTTAATGATCATGCCGCTGTTGCTTGCAGCGGCTTTTTTATTCTTAAAAAAATCCATGCTATAATAGACCTGTCCCCAAATAACTTTTTACTGCAAATTCCACATTTTTGCCAAAAATCCGCTACAATTTTTAACTAAAAATCTGTAATTTTCGTACGAAAAGTTATTTGGGGACAGGCCTAATATCAAAATGGAAAATAATAAACGCTTACTTATCATTGACGGGCACTCTCTATTATATCGGGCGTTTCATGCATTGCCTCCGCTTTCGAATAAAAATGGGCAACTGACTAATGCGGTGTATGGGTTTTTGCTGATTTTATTTAAGGCGATTAAAGATGTGCAGGCTAACTACATTGTGGCTTGTTTTGATACCAAAAAACCTACGTTTCGCCACGAAAAATTTGAAGAATATAAAGCCGGCCGGGCGGTTATGCCCGATGGGATTATTTCGCAAATGCCAATTATGAAAGACGTACTGAAAGCCTTGAATGTTCCCATATTTGAAAAAGAAGGGTTTGAAGCCGATGATTTGGTTGCGACGATTGCCACCAAAAACCAAGACCAAGCCGACATTTTTATTTTAAGCGGCGACTTAGATAACTTGCAATTGGTCAATGAAAAAATCAAATTGTACACCATGGGCAAGGGGATAAAAGAAAGTGTGATTTATGACGCGGCGCGCGTAGTGGAAAGATTTGGAGTCACGCCAAAACAGATGAACGATTTTAAAGCGCTGACGGGCGACAATTCAGATAATGTGCCAGGGGTGCCGGGAATTGGCAAAACGACCGCGGCGGATTTAATTCAACGATTTGGCAGTATTAAAAATTTGTACGACGAATTGGCAACCGACACAGCAGTGCTAAAACCTAAAGTCAAGGAAGCGCTAAAAGCCAACAAAGAAAAAGCTTTTTTGTCGCGCGAATTGGTAGATACCGATAAAAATGTGGATATCAATTTTAATTTGGAAGATTGTAAGTTCGGGACGTTTGATTCGCAAAAAGTTGCCACCATTTTTAGTGAATTAAATTTTACGACGTTGATGGACAGGTTGAACTCTTTGATTTTTTAATTTAAAATAGTGTTATGAGTATCTTTTGGAAAATATCATATTTTATTGTGTTGGCCGGAGTGTTTGTCTTAGCCATGTTCGTTGCGGCCAATTACCAAATGCTAAACGCCAGCTTTTATTTAATGGCGTATGTGTTGTTGATTTTTTTGGTATGTTTTGGTTTTTATGCCGGCCAAAGTGTGTCGCGTCCGTTAAAAAAAATCACCGCTATTGCCAAGGCTTTGGCTGGCGGAAATTTACATGCGCGGGTTGATATAAGGGGCAGTGATGAGTTGGTGCAACTAGCCCAGGCAATCAATAAAATCGCTGACGAATTGCAAAAAACACACCAGGAAAAAGAACAAATCAAGTATTCTGTCGGTCAGAAAGTAAATTCCTTAGTAAAGCCCGTCCATCAAACCATAGAGGCCTTGGAACAAAAGGTCGCGCACCGTACCATGTCTATGCACCAAGCTACCCAACTTTCCGAAAAACTGCAAATAGATTTAGTTTTTAAAGAAGCTGAATTGCTTGATATAAAAGAGCAGTTGGAAAAATCTAAAAAACGAAAGTCTAAAAGTATGACAAGTTAACGTTTATGCCCGAATTACCCGAAGTGCAAACAACCGTGGATGGTTTGAATTTAAAAGTCCTTAATCGGACTTTTATTGATGTATGGAGTGATTGGAAAAAAATGGTCAAAAAACCAGACAGTTTTGAAATATTTAAAAAACAGTTAAAAAACAAAAAGATAATCAGGGTGTGGCGTCGGGCGAAAAATGTTATTTTTGAATTGTCGGATGGATACTCTCTTTTAATTCACATGAAAATGACGGGGCACTTGATGGTAGGTTCATGGAAAAAGGAAAAAGGTAAATGGGTGCCGACGGAAAATGAAGCGTTAAAAGAAAAAATCAATGGTTATTTGCACATCATGTTTTTTCTGGATAATGGTAAAATGATTGCGCTGTCGGATGTCCGTAAATTTGCTAAAGTTGAATTAAGTAAAACCGTGGATTTGTATGCCCTACCGGAATTCAAAAATTTGGGGCCGGAACCGCTAGAAAAAAGTTTTACGTCCAAAAAATTTGAAGAGTTGTTTGAAAATTTGCCCAACACGATTTCTGGCAAAAAGGGTAAAATAAAACAGGTAATCATGGAGCCCAATGTTATCGCCGGCATCGGCAACATTTACGCCAGCGAGGCGCTTTGGTGGGCCAGAATCCACCCGGAAAAAATTACAGGGAAACTACATGAAAAAGAACTGCGTGCGCTTTACACTGCCATAAGAAAAGTTCTAAAAGCGGGTATAGATTTTGGCGGCGACAGTTTTTCTGATTACCGCAATGTGGATGGCCAAAAAGGAAAATTCGAAGGCCACAAAAAAGCCTATCAAAGAGAGGGTGAAAAGTGTTTTCGTTGCAAGGTCATTATCGCGCGCAAAGTCATCGTCACCCGTAGCGCCTTTTTCTGCCCAAACTGCCAAAAGCTATAGTAAATCATCCGAGAACGGGTCTCGGATAGCCCTAATCGCACTAAAGTAAGCCATCCGAGACCCGTTCTCGGATGAACTTTAACTTTACTAAAATGCCACACAGAAAAGAATTATTTGCCAACGGAGAAATTTATCATATAATCTCCAGGGGCATTGATGACAATGTGATTTTCAAAAATACCAACGACTATTACCGGGGGATTTTTTCTATTTACGAATTCAACAATACCAACCCGGTTTCTATCAAACACCGCCGGGAAATCCGAGCCCGTTTCAAAAAATCCATCCGAGAACGGGTCTCGGATGGCTCCGGAAATAACGTGGCGGATTTGGTGGAGAAGGATGGGCGCGATAAAATGGTGGAAATTTTAGCGTTTTGTTTCATGCCAAACCATATTCACCTTTTGGTAAGACAAGCAAAAGATAATGGAATTACGAGTTTCATGAGAAAGTTTGGCGCCGGATACGCGGGGTACTTTAATCGAAGGTACCAGCGTAAGGGGTACGTTTTTCAAAACAGGTTCCGGTCGGTTCATATCAAAGGCGACGATCAGTTTAAGGTAGTGGTGCCATATATTTTTACTAATCCCGCGGCGTTGCTTTACCCTGGATTTAAAGAAAAGGGCGTAAAAGATTTTAAAAAAGTGAAAAAGTTTTTGGAAAACTATAAATGGTCAAGTTACCAAGACTGTCTTGGTATTAAGAACTTTCCCTCGGTTACGGATCGGGATTTTTTGCTGGAATTAGTGGGTGGAAAAGATGGCTGTCGGGACGCGGTAGAAAATTGGATGCGCCACAAGGAGGAAATCAGTAAATTCCCGGAAATTATGCTAGACTAAAAAATCCGAGACCCGTTCTCAGATGCCTATCTGGGATTTATCCGAGAACGGGTCTCGGATGACTTTGATGATTATATTTTTGTATGGAGCGGATAGTTTCCGCTCGAAAGAAAAGTTGGGTGAAATTGTGGGGCATTATAAACAAATCCGCAAAAGCGGGTTGAATTTGATTTCTTTGGACGCTGGCGCGGTGGATTTTTTGGATTTTTACCAGGCGATTAAAGTTTCTTCCATGTTTTCGGAAACTAAATTGGTGATTTTGAAAAAGGTGTTTTCTAATAAACAGTTTCAGGAAGATTTTTTAGAAGAGCTCAAAAGTTTACAGGCCTTAAAAGATGTGATTGTGATTTATGAGAATGATGCGCCCGATCAGCGCTTGAAATTATTTAAAACGTTGCTCAAAGAATGTAAATGCCAGGAATTTGCCTTACTGGATAGTAAAAATGTAAAAGTTTGGTTGCAAAAAGAGTTAGAAAAACTGAAGGCGAAAATAAACAATGATGCGCTGGATTTGCTGGTAAATTACGCAGGCAACGATTTATGGCGGCTTTCGGGTGAGGTCGGCAAGTTGGTGAATTTTAAGCACGGCGGGGTTATTCAAAAGGCGGATGTTGAGTTGCTGGTAAAACCTAATATTGCCGTTGATATTTTTAAAACCATTGACGCACTGGCGGAAAAAAATAAAAAACTCGCTTTGCAATTACTGCACAAGCATTTGGATGGCGATGAAAGTCCGTTGTATTTGTTGTCGATGATTGCGTATCAGTTTAAGAATTTGTTGATGGTCAAAGAGTTGTCAGAAAAGGGGCTGATGTATGCTTCAATTGTAAAAAAAAGCGGACTGCACCCGTTTGTGGTCAAGAAAAGTTATTTTTTGTGCCGGCAGTTTACGTTTGAAGAATTAAAGAATATTTACCGGCAGATTTTTAAGATAGATTCGGATATTAAAATCGGCAGGGTGGACGCCCAGACGGCGCTGGATTTGTTGGTTTCAAAAATATAAACCACTGCGTTATTGCGTGTTTGATTTCGGTTTTATTTTTTGATATAGTGGCAGTATGACTGCCGAAGAAGTAAAAAGTGCAATAAAATATTGGACGACAATCGCAAAGCATGACTATGAAACTATGACCTTTTTATTTAAGGGCAAAAAGTATTCAGACAGCTTATTTTTTGGCCATATTGCGCTCGAAAAAATTCTAAAAGCGTTAGTTGTTAAAGAAACAGGCGAGCAAGCTCCATATACTCATAACCTTATTTTGTTAATGAAAATTACTTTTCCGGAATTACTGTCAGAATATAAAGATTTACTAAACGATGTTAATGATTTTAATATCAGGTCTCGCTATCCGGAACAAAAACTAGAATTTTATAAAAAATGCACTCCGACTTATACCAAAAAATATTATCAAAAAATTGCTGAAACTTACACATTTTTATGTCAAAAACTGAAGTAAAAGATATTATTAGTAGATATGCAAAAGCGCTGGCGGATGAAAAATATGCTTATTCAAAGATATATCTTTTTGGTTCTTACGCGAAAGGTAGTCCCAATAAATGGAGCGACATTGATGTTGCGGTAGTAACTAATAAATTAAAGAGAAACTATGAAAAGAATCGGGCTATGTTAAGAAAGATAAGTATGAATGTTGATGAAAGGATAGAACCACACGGTTTTACTGAAGAAGGTTTTGAAAATAACGCAGACCCACTGGCATATGAAATTAGAAAAACTGGAATTTTACAGAAAACTTGATTAGACCTGTCCCTAAATAACTTTTTACAGCGAAATGCAGTAATTTTTAGTGAAAATTTGATAAAATATTGAGGCTTGCCCTGCGGGCCCGCCGAAAGATTTTAGCAGATTTGCAACAAAAATTACAAATTTAGGCTGATAAGTTATTTAGGGACAGGTCTATATGTCGTAAAAAGTTTACAACAAAAACGGCGCGCCCGCGGGCGCGCCGTTTTTTCAATTTATTTAGAAATTTTATCAATCATTTTTGCTATTCTGGATTTGTGTCTAGATGCATTATTTTTTTTAATAATCCCCACCTTCGCTGACTTATCTAAAATTTCATAGACTTTGGGCAACAACTCTCTGGCTTCCTTTACCTTTTTTTCCGCAACCAAAGCTTTAGCTTCTTTAACAAGCTTTTTGATTTTATTAATATACAAAAGGTTATGAGCCCTCCGTGCCTTATTTTGCCGTATCGCCTTCTTGGCAGATTTAATGATTGCCATATATAAACACACTACTATATAACCTCTATTTTTGCAAGGATTTTTAGTAAAAAAATAGGCTCGGAACTGAAGTTTTGAATTTCAGTTCCGAGCTCCTCGGCCCTAGGCCGTTTTGACGGGTTCGGCGGTTGCTACGACAGCAGTCGTCGCGGTAGCCGGATTCGCGTGGCTAGCAGAGGTTATGACCTTTTCTTCCACTGCGGCAGTGGCCGCGCTTGCCCTTTGTATGACCTTCTCCGCCTCTTCGAACAGCTTTTGTCGGGCCGCCCTCTGGGCTGCTTCTTCCGCTAGGAGTCGGTCTTGCTCTTGCTTTCTGGCAGCAACCTTTTCTGGCTTATTCCACTCTTCATCTGCGAGGCGCCTTGCCTCATCGGCCTTGACCATCCCCATGAGGAACCCATGCGCTTTGACCCGTTCCTCTGGTGGCTGAGCTTCGTTCACGGCCTGGATTTCTTCCCTGAGAGCTTGGATCTCTGCCCTTGCGAGAATCAAGCCTTCGCCCAATCCCTTGTTCATGGCAACGATTTGCAGATTTTCGGCCAACAGATCTTCATAGTTCATTTTCAACCTTCTCTTTCTTTGTGTGTGGTTTTTGAGGCGTGCCTGTTGTGTTGGGGTGCTAGTTTTGCGGGCGCCGTTTTTTGACTCACCGACTTTTTTCGCCTTCTTAGCGGGAGAATCCCGAGTCTTGGTTTTCCCCTTGGCCATAATAACCTCCTTTCTTAGGTAAAATGCAGATTATCGATGGTGGTATTTATATAGCATACAACAACTCTATTGTCAAGGGTTTTGGTAGTATTGCGATATTTTATGCTCGATGTCTGGACTTGGCCGCCACACGTGATACAATAATGTAAATAAGTATTTTTTCTAAAAATGAAAAATGAATTAGATAAAAGTAACACAGAAAAAGGTCCTGATGCGGGTGGAGTGGGCGACGATGAAATTAGGGAGCTTGTGAAAACAATGACTCCATTAGCAGAGGCAATGGAGGGGCTTGGGGCGTCTTTGTCGGGGGTAGAAAGTAAATCGCCAGCATCACAAGAGAAGGCGTCACCTATTGCACTTGCTGCCGGTGATTCGGGTTCGCCTGAAATACTAGCGAAAGAGGAGGGGGCAGAAGACGTAACAGTCAAAGAGCTTTCGGTAGAAGAAATTACTGAAGCACTCACTCATTACTTAAAAAATGGCAAGGGGTTTGCTGAACAGAGTGTGGCAAATGCTTTTAATAAGCTCACGAAAGAATATGCTGGAAAAGAACCAGAAGACGCGGAGTCTCTTTTTGAGCAGATAAAAGGGTTTATTCAAAAAATAGAACAAATCAAAGAATCTGAGCCCGAAACTCGAGAGGGTGGTAGGTCCCTGGGCAAGATAATCCTGGACTATATTTACCAAAAGGAATTACAAGAAGCTCAGCAGTCTGTGGGGGAGGTGGAGCCAGCGGCACCCAAAGTAGAGCCTGAAAAAATATCGCAATCTGCTTTGAATCTGGCGCAAGCGGAGCAAGTTGGCGCCGAAGTACCGGAGGTTGAGAGTGGGGTAAAATCAGAGAATGGAACGATTAAAAGAAATTTGGATTTAGAAGGTTATAAATTACAGCGATCTTTGGTAAGAAAGGCGCCAAAAAGAAAAGTTTCTGCGCAAGCATCGGGAAAGTTCGGGCAAGGAATTTTAGATGACCAGGAAAATTTGCCGGTGCCAGCACCAGCTGTTTCTGAAGTTAAACCAGTAAATCCAGTGGCAGATGCCGTCGAACCGAAAAAAACCGAGACGCCTGAATTATCAAAGTGGCGCAAGATTTTGAGCGTGGACGAAAAGGCTTCGCCAAAACAGATACAAGAGGCATTCGTGACAGCTGCAAACAGCGCAAAGCCGGCCGAAAGAAAGAAAATTTTCGAGGCCTATACAAAACTTTCAGGCGAGGCTCAAGAAAGAGAAAAAAACAAGGAGTTGGAGTTGGAAAAACAGAAAAAACCAGGCGAGCCACAAGTAAAACCATTAGCACAACCCGCGCCGATTGCGCAATCGTCCGAGGGTGGTATAATAAACAGAAGTGAAGCTAAAAGTAAAAAAAATATGCCGGGAGAAAAAAGGCCAATACAACAAGAAGGTAGTAGAGTTAACTCATTCGATGTGGGGGCTGGTTTTGATGCAGTTCAACAAATGGAGAGGGGCGTAATTGATAAAACTCGAGAAAAACTACTAAAGCAAAAAAGTGAGTTAGAGAAAGCGATACATGTTGGTAATGCAGATGTTTATATACCTAAAAATAAACTGAAAAAACAAAATAATAAAACATTAAACCCTAGGCTTGCGGTGGCGCAGAATATCATAGAAGAAGGCCTTGCCAAAGAGGAGTTTCAAAAAGAGGGTGCTGTTCGTTTGAAAATACTGGAAGACAGGCTGAGTAGTTTAGATAAGTTGGCTGGTGCACCAGAACCTTACGAACAACAATTTGATATTTCCGCAAAAAATACTAGTAAAGAAAGGCTTATCGAAGACCTTGGGGCAGAAATCACCATTGAGGATATAAAAAAATACAAAAAAGAGCAAGAAGAAAAAGCAAAACAACAGCAAGAAGAGCAGGGGAAAGAACCTAGTGTTGTCGCCCAGCCCGAAACCAGCCCCGAACCGGCGGTGGCTCCTACGCAAGAATCCGTCGCACCAACATCGGCACCCGAGGAGCGAATTGTTGGCGAATCCCAAGATAATTCAATCGAAACGCCACCGGCAAAAAGCGAACCTAGTGCGGATTTTTCCAAGGGCGTGAATATGTCAGACGAAGATAGGAAGGAGTACAGGAATGAACATCTTAGGATAGAAAAAGAATTTGCAAATCCAGAGACGGATGAACAAAAAAAAGCGTTTGCAGAGCTTGAAAATATATTGCAAAATCCAGAAAAACCGGAGGCGTTACATGGGTCTTCGGGAGAGGTTTTGGTTAAAAAAGTTTCAGAGGTAGTAACAGAAAAGCAAATCGGTGTTGATAAAAGGAGTTTAGAAAAGTTTGAGAAACAAGAGTTAGTGAAGGCTGAAAAGGATATTGTGGAATATGATCAATTAGAAGCTGAAAAAATTGTTCAAAAAAGAGCCCCTAGGAAATTTTTTGTACCAGGCGAAGACGGCGAAGAGCATTTTAACTGGACGGGTTTTAGAAAATATTTAAAAGAAAAAATTAAGTTATTGGGGGTTTCTGATCAGACTTTTTACCGAGGCATTGTTATGGGTTACAAGATGGATGAGATTAAAATGGCGAAAGAACAAGGGGGGGTGTGGAGTGCGATCCGCGTGAATCTGTTAATGGAAGTGCCGCTGGAACTTGGCGGCTCGATTCGTTTTCGCAGGGGAAGCTCTGTGCACGAATTTTTGAATAACCTGGGAGTTAAGGCGTATGAAGATATGAAAAGCGAGGCTGATGAGAGGGCGCATTTAAAAGCTAAAAAGGAGGGGGATTACAAGAATAAGCAGGATATAGAAAAAGAGGTTAGAGCAAGGACAGAAGAGAAGGCCAGGGAAGTTTGCTTTCCAAGATTTTACGGAAGCTTGTCTCGCAAAAAAAAGAAGGAGTTTGATAAACTGGACGAGGCGGGCCAAGCTGTTGAATTCCAAACTTATCTAGACAGGGCCAGGCGCGATTTCGGATTTGATTTTGATGAAAATGGCAAAGACGGGGATACTTTTTATGAGATGATCAACATGGGTTATCATTTAGATCAAGCACGCGATAACGGGTTGACTGGTTTTAATATGAACGTTCCATTGGAAAATGGAGTATCTGCCAACTATAACAAAAAAGATTTTGTAGCAGTAAAAGAGTTAATGGCACAAAGGACAGCGGAAAGGATGGCTAACGAAGTCACAAAACGGTTGGAGTTTGTTGAGAAGGTGAAAGGGTTGGCAAGAGAGAAAGAGGTTGAGGCACCAGTTGATCAGTCAGTGGCGCGAGAAGAAGTAGCCGAAGCGCCGGTTAGCAAGTTAGCAGAAGTGGCAGAAGAATCTGAAATGAAAAGCATTAAAAATGGGATAGAATTTGAGGTTGATGCTTTCTTTCAAAATATGGCAAAGGCTGCTTCTATAGAAGTTAAAGCAGGTATTCCAGAACTCAACGCCACTGTAAAAGAGTTTATTAAACAGGTAGTTCGTGACAAAGAAAAAAGGAGAGAGTTGGTAGGGTTTTTAAATACTTACAGAAAGCAAAAACTTACAGAATATATTGAGAAAAAAAGCAAGCAAGAATCAAATATAGAATTACCAACGACCAGAGAGGCTTTGATGGAAAACTTTTCAAAGTGGATGGAGGGAGAAGATGGTAAAGATGAAAAGCTTGATAAAATTGAAAAAAAGTTAGGAGACATGTCTCATAAGGCGCAACAAGCAGATGCGGACTCTAGGGACGCAGGAGGGAAACTGGAAAAATTAAAGTTTATTGGGCAAGTATGTGGCGTGGAATTTGATTCATCAAAGGAAAATGAGTTTAATATAGAACGCGGTCCGGCTGGTTTTGTTGTTAAAACCAACTCAGAAAATATTGTAAAGATAAGGGCGAAAATAAAAAGAATAAGTGCGGAAGAGCCAACCCTAAAAAAGAAGCCTGTTCGTATGGGTTGGCATTGGGATGGTGGCGAAAATGGTTTTTCTGTAATTTTTATTAACGACCAAATCAGTAAAACTATTCGAGAGCGAGGTTATTCTGAAGAGGGAACAGAAAAGCATGAGACATTCCATCAACAAATGGCCATTAAGAGGTCTGCGTTGGGCGAAAAGAAAGAGAAAGAAGAAGTGCGCGCAGGGCTACTAAAAGAACTTGATAAGCCTGATTTGACTGAGAAAGAAAAAGTTCAAGAATATTTTGAATTTGAAACGGGTCGTGCGCTAGACTCCGCCAAAGAAGAGATTGTTGGAATGTTGCACAATGTTAAAGAGCCCGAAAAGCCAAACAGTAAGTTTTTGCGTGATGCTAAGGCCAAACTTATTAACGACAAGGCGGGAAGTTACTACTTTATCGCAAAGAACGTTAATGAAAGCGTGAGGAGTGCTAACCCAGACGCGTATATTAAGGCGGTCGCAAATTATGAAGTAGGTGTGCAGTCTGCGCTCGAGTTAATTAAGAAGTTAATGGTAGCAAAGATAGACCGCCAGACAATGGTAGATAAGTTGGCTGACAAAAAAGATTGGGACAAGGCCGTGGAGTCGATGTTGGCGGAAAAAGATAGGTCAAAAAGCGAAGATGCTCCAGAAAAAGCTGAGAGTAACGCTGATTTTTTGTTAAACGAAGCAAAAAAAGCAGACAGTCTTGGGAGTTTGCTTAGCACACTAAATAAGAGCGTGAATGGATTTGAAAAACCAAAAAATAAAGCTTTGATTAATAAATTTAGCAAACTTGTCAGTGATATTGTGGCGCTGATTGGCGAGGGTCGCGAATCAAAAGAAAAATCCATGGAGAGCCAAAGTAAAATTAACGAAATGGTGAAGGGGTTAAATGATAAAGAAGTGAGAGGGCAACTAAAGAGATTGATAAGAGCAGAGGTGGCTGCATTATGGATACAAGCAAAAGAA
>CAZYSZ010000004.1:15193-24083 GCA_964650025.1 uncultured Candidatus Saccharibacteria bacterium
AAGAAAAAGATGGTTTGCTTAGCGAAGATGAAGTGATGAAATTAAAAGAAGAGCAGTTGGGGTTGGAAAGTGTGTTGAGGGAAAGAGAGATTGAGGCGATAGGGTCGGCTCCGAAAACGAAAAAAGAGCAAGAGGGGCAAGAAAGACTAGAACGTAATGTTGGTTTGGAAAGAGCAATGAGGAGTTTGGGGGCAATAATTGATAAAGCAAAAAATCTTTCGGAACTAAAAGAGGTTTTGAAAAGTGCCGGGCTTAAAAAGCTTCTATACCGGGGCGAGATAGGTACATTAGAGGGGTCAGACACTCGGGAGCAACTTGTTGGTGAAATTGAAAGGTTGGAACAATTAAAACCGGAAGATTTGACCGAAGACATGGTTGAACGCATGAATTTGTTAATAGATCGTAGGAATTTTTCTTCGAATGAGGTTTTGAAAGCGAAGTTTGCGGAGGTGGTTCGTGCTAAAATAAAGGAATTAACTGATGCAGTTAAGGCAAGGGAAAAGGCTGTAGAAGAGGAAAAGAAAAAGTCACTGGAAGACGCGGTTAAAAAAGCTCAAACACTTTCTGAACTTGGTGTGGTTTTGAGAAACTCCGGCTTGACTGGGGTGGAAGAATTGGCGGGCATCATGACTGCCCTAGGATCAATGAATCCTAAAAATATGGAGCATATCAGCGATAAAGATATACAGAATTTCCAGTCATTAAAGAAGGATGCAGACAGCGTGATTAAAATAGATAACCTTTTCTCAATAGAGGGATTAAAAGACAGGTTCGATTCATTGTATTTCGAAAAATTGGACGCCCTAATTGGTGAAAAAAGAAAGAAATCAGAAATAAGGGGTAGGGCTGTAGAAGAACCCGAAGATTCTAATTCAGACAAAGAAAACCCTGTGGCTCAAATGAGGGAGACGCGAGACGGTGCGGAAAAAGACTTGACGTTCGAAGAAGCCCATTCAAAGTTGGAAAAAAATCGCGAGGCATTAGCGATTAAAAAAATTGAATACGATTCAGTTAAGGGGGTTCTTTGGGATGGGCCAGAGGCAAAGAGGATTAAGGCTGACATAAAAAATTTGGAGGAGGAAAACAAAAAACTTGAAAAATTGGTGCAACAAAAGAAATCAGAAATGCCTGTTTCTGAAGCGGTGAGTATGGGCGCAAAAACAAGTCAAAAAGAACCCGTAGTTGTAGAAAATCCACAGGACGATTCACTGAAATTTGAAGATGAGGACAAGGTGGATGAATTGCCTAAATTTGATGAGGTGGCGGCTGGTCGCGAAAAAGAATCTGTCGATAAGGCGGTAGATCGTGATATTGAAGAAGTAAAAAAACGTCAAGATTTGACCGAAGAGCGTAAAAGTGAGGTGGTCGCAGAGTTGGAGGAGTTAAAAAGAGAACTAAGAATAGCCGGCTTCTTAGATGGCATTTCGCCAGACGAATTAGAGGAAGTGAGAAAAATTGAAAAACAGAGAGCCGGTTTAATGGATTCTCTTCAGGTTGGGGGGGGTAAAACTTCACAAGATCAGAAAGAGGCTGTTTTGGCTGAAGAAAAAACGACACCAGAAAAAGAAAACCCAAAAAATGAATTGGTTTCGGTGGCCGGGAAACGGTCTGCTAAAGTAGAATCAGGGGGTAAAGAAGATTTTAATAGTAAAAATCCGTATGAAGTATTGGGTGTCCCAAAAGATGCTTCTGGTGATGAAATAAAAAAGCGATACAAGAGTCTTGCACTGGAGCACCATCCAGACAGGGCTGGGGATGAGGAGAAATTTAAGAAGATTTCGGAGGCATATGATGTTATAAACAGCACAGAGAAGCGCGCCCGGTATAACCGGTACGAAGAAAAATCGGAAGAAATAAAAGATGCAAGTAATCTCGAAGAACTATATGGAGTTCTATCGAAAGAAGAAGAACTATTGGGAAGTGATGGTAATGAATATAGTTCGCAAGACCTTATTCGACTTATAAAACGTATGGAACGGGCCATAAAGGGAGAAATGCGTAGAGTAATTCTTAATCGTGGAGGTGAGTGGGTATTCACAGCAGAAGACGTAAAAAATGATATGCTTTTTAATTGGGATAAGTCTAGGAATAGACAAGAACAGCTTATTTACTTCCCTGAATTATTAGACAAAACAACAGAATTATTTAAACAATTAATAGATAATCTAAACTCAGGAAAATAAAATCGCAATAAGAGATAAAAAAACTTGAGGATACAGAATTTTTGGGTTCAGGCAATTGAGGTGGAGAGGAAGTAGTTTTCGGAGGAAGTGGAGTTGCGCAAAAAAGAAAATAAATTAATCAAAAAAAGGGTGTGTAGAAGAATTCGATAAGCTTTGCGCTGTTTTGGAAAAAGGTAAAAACTAAATTATGGCACAAGAAGAGTTTTTAAATAGTGAGGATCTAACGGAAGAGCATGATATGTTGTCGTTGGGTAACCTAGAAGCGAAGTTGATTGATTTGAGGGAGGAGAAAAGAGAGTTGTTGGCGGTTAGCGGTTTGACTGACAAATCTCTTGAGCGGTTGCAGTATGTTGAAGGTTTGATAAAAGAGACAGAAGAAAGTATTGAAGA
The DNA here is from genome assembly GCA_964650025.1 of uncultured Candidatus Saccharibacteria bacterium. GTDB lineage: Bacteria > Patescibacteriota > Minisyncoccia > Minisyncoccales > Staskawiczbacteraceae > VGLO01. The sequence goes on from CAZYSZ010000004.1 coordinate 17,767, forward strand.
CTTTAAGAAAAAATCTCCTAACTAGGAGATTTTTTTTCTTCGAGTTTTTTTATCAAGTCGCGGATTTCTACCGCCCTTTCAAAGTCAAAATTTGTCGCTCGTTTAACTCGCTCCTCAGAAACCCACGGTTTCTGATACTCGCTTCGCTCGCAGTTTCCTCCACGGGGAAATACCCAATTTCCCCGACCCCCTTTGTGAAAATCTGGATTTTGAGAGGGCAATAAGGCAAAAATTTAGTAAAATATTTTAAGATTTCTTATCTAACTTGGCAATCAAATCCCTTATTTCCACTGCCCTCTCAAAATCCAGATTTTTGGCCGCTAGTTTCATTTCCTTTTCCAACACCTTTTTATCTTGAGTTAAATCGAATTCCAGTGCGACGTCTTGGGGTTTGGAAAATCCCCAGTCGCGGATGTCTTTGATGATGGCGGTGGGGGTGATGTGGTGTTTTTGGTTGTAGGCTTCTTGGATTTTGCGTCTTCGGTTGATTTCGTTTATGGCAGATTGCATGGACATGGTGATTTTATCCCCGTACAAAATTACCCGGCCTTGCAGGTGGCGGGCGGCCCGGCCCATGGTTTGGATTAACGTGGTTTTGTTTCGCAAAAATCCTTCTTTGTCGGCGTCTAAAATGGCGACGAGCGCGACTTCGGGCAAATCCAAACCTTCCCTCAATAAATTGATTCCCACCAGCACATCAAACTTCCCTTGCCGGAAGTTCTTTAAAATTTCCGGGCGTTCCATGGTTTTTATTTCCGAATGCAAATATTGTGACTTAATATTCCGTTCTTCCAAATACGTCGAAATTTCTTCGGCTAAACGTTTGGTTAAGGTAATCACCAGCACCCGGTGTTTTTTGGTAATTTCTTTTTCAATTTGGGAAATTAAATCTTTGATTTGGTTTTCGGTGGGTTTTACTTCTATGGAAGGTTCTAGTAATCCCGTTGGGCGGATGATTTGTTCAACGACTTCAAAGCCGGAATTATCCAGCTCGTACTGCGCCGGCGTGGCGGAAACGTAAATCATTTGTTTTTCAATGTTTTCAAATTCGCCAAATCTTAATGGTCGGTTGTCGATGGCGCTTGGCAGGCGGAATCCAAAATCAATCAGAGTTTGTTTTCTGGCTTTGTCGCCAAGGGACATGGCGCGGATTTGCGAAATGGAAATGTGGGATTCGTCGATAAAGGTTAGAAAACCCTCGGGATTAAAATATTTGAAGTAGTCAACCAAAGAAAACGGCGGACTGCCGGCTTTTCTAAACTCCAGGTGGCTGGAATAATTTTCAATGCCCTGGCACCAGCCGTTTTCTTTGAGCATTTCAATGTCGTAATTTACGCGCTGTTCCAGTCGCTGGTGCTCTACTAACTTTTTTTGCTTTTTTAATTCTTTCAATCTTTCTTGTAGCTCAAGTTGAATGTTGGCAATCGCCAAGTTAATTTTATCTTGCGGGGCAACCCAAAAGGTGGCGGGGAAGATTTTGTAACCCGTAACGTGTAACGCGTAACGCGGAACGGCGCCGGCGGGCGCCGTGGAAATATTTTCGATATGGTTTCCCGAAAATTCTATGCGCACCGTTTTTTCTCCGGTTACCAAACAAATTTCCACCAATTCCCCGCGCACGCGAAAGGCGCCGGGCTTAAAGTCGATGTCGTTTCTTTTGTATTGGAGTGAAATTAAGCTGGCAATAAAATCTTTGCGGGAAAGCTTTTGCCCTGCTTTTATTTCTAGCGAAACCGCCTGGTAATTTTCAGGGGAACCAATGTTGTAAATACAGCTGACCGAAGCCACCACAATCACATCTTTTCTTTGCAAAATATCCTGCGTGGCGGAGTGGCGCAGGCGGTCGATTTCCTGGTTGATCTTGGCGTCTTTTTCGATGTAGGTATCGGTTTGGGGAATGTAGGCTTCGGGTTGGTAATAGTCATAGTATGAAACAAAATAGTGCACGCCGTTGTGGGGAAAAAACTCTTTCATTTCTTGGTACAACTGCGCCGCCAACGTTTTATTCGGAGATATTATAAGTGTGGGTTTTTGGTATTTGGCAATGACTTGGGCCATGGTGTACGTTTTCCCCGATCCAGTTACACCCAAAAGCGTCTGGTGTTTTACACCTTCTTTTAAATTACCATACAGCTTTTCGATGGCCCGTGGCTGGTCGCCGGTGGGTTGGTATTTTGATATTAGCTCAAATTTCATGGTACTATGATTGTGTAGCGTGAAGCGCGTAGCGCAGAGCGCTCATTAACGACTATGGACGAAAAAAGTGGTTTTCATGCGCAACTTTACGCTTTGATGGATGATTTTGTTTTAGATGTTTACTCTATTAGTAAAAGTTTTCCAAAAGATGAGTTATATGGCGTAACTTCTCAATTAAGAAGAGCCACATTATCTGTAATTCTAAACTATGTAGAGGGGTATGCAAGACGGCGGGATAAAGTTTATAAAAATTGTTTAGAAATTTCATACGGATCTTTAAAGGAGTCAAAGTATCTGATATATTTTAGTTGCCGTCAAAAATATATGACCAAGGAGGATGAGCAAAGATTATTAGTTACATCGGAACGAATTGGAAAGATGCTTTGGGGCATTATTGTAAAAATATAAACGTTGCGGGCGACGTAAACGTTCTGCGTTACGCGCTCCACGTTTTGCAAACATGATCTCATCTTTAAAAGGAAAAATTATACTCAAACGCGATAAATATATTATTTTAGAAGTGGCCGATATTGGCTACCAGGTTTTTTTGTCGGGCCAGAGCATGTTAAAACTACCAGAAATTGGGGCCGATATCAAATTGTGTTGCTTTCATAACATCAAAGAAGATACCTCTGATCTCTACGGTTTTTTAACCTACGACGAGCTAGATTTTTTCGAAACCTTAATGGAAATTCGCGGCGTGGGGCCAAAATCAGCACTGGATATTGCATCGCTCGGCTCGCTGGCAAAAGTCAAAGATAAAATTTTGGCGGGTGATGTTAAAATTTTCCAAGGCATTCCGGGCATTGGCACCAAAAAAGCCATGACGATTATTTTAGAATTGACTGGAAAAATAAAAATGATCGGCGCCAAAGAGAAAGCTTCCAAAGACCCGGCCGAAGACGCGCTCACGCAGTTAGGATTCTCCAGTCAACAAGCCAAAGAAGCTTTAAAAAACGTACCGGCTTCGGTAAAAGATATGGAAGAAAGAGTGAAGTCGGCGTTAAAGAGCTTGGGGCGGGCATAGATTTTTTAGATTTTTGTGCTATATTCAAATTAGCTATTTTTTGTTTCAAGCAAACTCACAAAAGGGAGGTTATTGTGATAAGCGAACGTACCCGGGCAGTGCAAATACCCGAAGCTTTTTTCAGTGAACTCGCACTAGAAAACCAATCAAAGGTTTATGAGTTTGAGTTAACGGGCGGCGGTAAAATCAAGGCCCTGTTTCTAAAAAAGTTTCACGTCGCAGTTACCCTGCTTAAGTACCGCGCCGAAGTGGGCTGGTACTCGCACTTGAGGCTTTGGAACATTGATTTTTTCGATGGTTTTAATGTTTCGAATTTTTGCGAAATCTACAATTTTGGTCAGCCTGACTTCGACATTGTTGCGGGCCCTCTTTATACACAACGCTGGAAATCAGGTAGAGGCCACTGGTTGTCGGAAGGCCTAGATGTGCATGCCCGTAAGAAGGCGTGCGAACGCGTTTTCGCAAAATTTCGCCGGCATGTGGAGCGTAGAATCGGAGAAATGTACGCGGTTATCGACGCCCGTGGTTACTGGGAAGCTTTTCAGAATCCCGACAAAGATTATTCAAAGCCAAGATTTTAGGATTGGCTAGGGCGGAGTTTTGCACTCCGCTTTTTTTTATTGAAAAACTGTGATACATTCAAGAATAGTTTTTGTAAATTGTAATTCCCGCGAAAGCGGGAATGACAAAAGTAGATGAATTTTAAAAAAATATTGAGAAAATTTACTCCCGAATTTCTATTAGGTTGGTATCACTACGCGATAGCATTTTTTGGTGCGGTTTTATATGGATTTCCTTCCCGAAACTTAATTGTCATTGGCGTAACCGGCACGAGTGGCAAATCAACCACGGTGGATTTTATTACGCGGATTTTGGAAGAAAATGGCGAAAACGTAGCATCTATTTCTTCGGTGCGGTTTAAAATTAGACAGAAGGAATGGAAAAACCAGTTGAAAATGACGATGCCGGGGCGATTTAATATTCAGCGGTTTTTGCGCCAGGCCGTTAACGCCGGTTGTATGTACGTGATTTTGGAAGTTACTTCAGAGGGCATCCGGCAGTTTCGCCACAAGTTTATCAATTTTGACATGGCGGTGTTTACCAATTTGTCGCCCGAACATATTGAGTCGCACGGGGGTTTCGAAAATTACCGCAACGAAAAATTAAAGTTGTTTAAAACAGTAAAAAATGTGCACGTGGTTAACGCTGACGATCAAAACGCCAAGTACTTTTTGGAAATTCCGGCTAAAAAAAATATCACATTTTCACTGGCGGATTTTGCAAACAGCGGCATTAAACTTAATGTGCTGGGTGAGTTTAACCGGCAAAACGCGGCGGCCGCCGCGGCGGCCGCCGCTCACTATGGTGTCACCCCGGAAATTTACAAGAAAGCGTTGGAAAAAGTTACCGGCATTCCCGGCCGCATGGAAATTATTTCCCAAAATCCCCTAGTGGTAGTGGATTACGCACATACGCCCGTCCAGCTAGAAAAAGTTTTACAAACTTTTTCTAGCGGAAATTCGAAATTAGTGTGTGTGTTGGGGTCATGCGGTGGCGGGCGGGATAAGTGGAAGCGTCCGGAATTGGGTCGCCTTGCGGCGCAGTACTGCCAAGAAGTTATTATTACTAACGAAGACCCCTACGACGAAGATCCGCTGGAAATTATGGAACAGGTAGCCCAAGGCGTAGGCGAAAAGCCACACAGCATTGTTTTGGACCGCAAAGAAGCTATTAAAAAGGCGCTAGAAATAGCAAAACCGGAAGACACCGTAGTAATCACCGGCAAAGGTTCGGAAATGTGGATGTGCTTGTCTAACGGCAAAAAAATCCCCTGGAGCGATGCGCAAATTGTGAAAAAAGCGCTTGGTAACCGCTCACTGACCACCGCCTGTCATTCCCGCCCGCGAGCGGGAATCCAGAACCTGGTTTTACCGAAAAACTCTGGATCCCAGGTCAAAAGCCTGGGATGACAACGAGAAAACGATGTCCAGTGAGCAGTTACAGTGATTGGGCTTGACAAGTAATATTATAGTATGTTAGTATTAATCCACGGATAAATGCTCTTTTACAGCTAAATTACGTAAATTATGTATAAAATGCAGTCATAGCCATAAGCCAATAATATTTTGTTGTTTTGTGGCTGTGACTGCCAACGGAGGCATTTTCTTTTATTGCTTCCGAACGGAAGCAACCTTTTACGGGGCATTTTGCCCAAGGAGATTTCCATGAGAGTTGCGACCAAAACTCCGGTTGAAGCAGAGGCCATTTCGGTGGCCGACCTTAACAGGGTGGCTGACATCATTGGTCGGCCAAACATTCCAGGCATCATTGCCGGTACGCTGATCGCGGAGGTAAAGCCCGCCAAACGATGGCATCGGGAAGGTGATGTCATCCATTTTCATGAGAAGTTTGTCTCGGATGGCACTACTGGTCCGAATTGGATCCCGCGATCGGAGAAGAAAGGCTTCCGAGTAGGAAGTTATGCCAAAAGCGTACTCCTTTCCAAGCCGGATCCGAAGAGGCCGGAAAAAGCCTACTTCGATCCGACCAACGGTACCGTCTATCGCCCAATCGCGATCTGTGGGACGTTTTGGAAAAATGCCAGCGAACGGCTGACCAAGAACATTCGCGCAGAGTCGGAATCGCCAAAACGTGGCTGGGCAAAACCCCACGCCGAGCTGATGTGCCTTCTGCGCGAAGCGTTTTCGGACAATGAGCTTAGGGAGATGGGCATTTGGTATCTCGTGGGGTTACACGATCCCATCGAAGATTCCGACGGTGTTCCCATTTTGCTCAGCGCCGACCGTTATGACGATGGTCAATGGCTCAACTCCTACTATGGCAGACCTGATGGCCGCTGGAGCGTTCATGGCGCTTTCGTCTCCGTCCTCCCGCAAGTATCTGAAGTTCTTGGGACTTGAGCTTTTGCTCTTGTCCTTGAACCGTAGCCCTTTGCACCAAGTATGTGCAGGGGGCTTTTTTATGCTATGATAATGGCGGTACTAGGCGAATCTTGCCCGTGACCAAGGTTGCCGGCGGCCGAAACTAGCATTTGCACGTTGAGAGCATTTGTGATTACGATTGCAAATGGAGG
>CAZYSZ010000005.1:0-22890 GCA_964650025.1 uncultured Candidatus Saccharibacteria bacterium
ATTTTTGCCCAAAATTTGCAATAATTTTTAAACTTAGCGAAGCTAAATTTAAAAACTCTATCAAATTTTTGGCTAAAAATCTGAAATTTTCGTAACAAAAGTTATTTAGGGACAAATCTAGTAATACAAACCAGATGTAAAATTTTTCTGCTGAAAAATTGTCGCATTTTCGACCTTGCAACTGGAAAAGATTGCGGATTGATAAAAAATCGCACTTGTGATTTTTTGGTTGAAATTATTATCTTTTGAGGTTAGTATGTAAGTATGGAGAAAGAAAAGAGTGATTTAATGGAAAAAATTATTTCGCTGTGCAAACGACGCGGTTTTGTGTTTCCGGGCAGTGAAATTTATGGCGGATTGGCCAATTCCTGGGACTACGGCCCCTTGGGCGTTGAGTTAAAAAATAATATCAAGCAACTTTGGTGGAAGCGTTTTGTGCAGATGCGCGACGACATGGTAGGCATTGATGCGGCGTTGATTCAAAACCCAAAAGTCTGGGAAGCATCGGGACACGTATCAACTTTTTCTGATCCACTGGTGGAATGTAAAAAGTGCCGTAAACGATTTCGTTTTGACGAAATCGTCAAATCCCAAATCCCAATACCCAATTCCCAAATAAATCCAAAATCCAAAATCCAAAATCCAAAAACTAACTGCCCTGCGTGCGGTGGTGAACTTGGCGCATCCAAACAATTTAACTTGATGCTAAAAACCTTTTTGGGGCCGGTGGAAAATAGTGAATCGGTGGTTTATTTTAGGCCGGAAACCGCACAGTCCATATTTGTGGATTTTAAAAATGTACTGGAAGCTTCACGTAAAAAGTTACCTTTTGGTATTGCCCAAATTGGAAAGGCGTTTCGCAATGAAATTACGCCGGGGAATTTTATTTTTCGCACACGTGAATTTGAGCAAATGGAAATAGAATATTTTATTAAAGAAGCAGATTGGAAAAATACATTTGAACATTGGCGCCAAGAAGTGCAAACATGGATGGCGGACATTTTGGGTTTGAAAAAAGAACATATCCATGAACTTGATGTCCAAGCCGAAGAGCTTGCGCATTATTCCAAAAAGACTATCGACTTTGAATTTGATTATCCGTTTGGCAGAAAAGAATTATATGGCTTGGCGTATCGGACTGATTTTGATTTAAAAAATCATTTCAAAGAAGCGCCTTATCAGGACGTGGAAGCAGGTGAAAATTTATATCCGCACGTTATAGAGCCTTCGCTGGGTGTAGACCGGTCAGTGTTGGCGGTACTGTGTGATGCCTACAAAGAAGAAGCTGACAGAATCGTCTTACAATTAAAGCCGGCGCTGGCGCCGTATAAAGTGGCGGTGTTTCCCTTGTTGAAAAATAAGCCGGAATTGGTCAAAAAGGCCCAGGAAATTTACGCGGATTTAAGAAAAGATTTTATGGTAGCGTTTGACGATCGTGGTAATATTGGTAAACGTTACTACAGCCAAGATGAAATTGGTACGTTGTTATCAGTTACTTGTGACTTCCAAAGCCTCGAAGATAATACAGTAACACTAAGGGATAGGGATAGCATGAAGCAAATAAGAGTGGAGATATCTAAACTGAAAGAAATAATAGAAATGATTATTGCAGGTGAAGATTTTTTAAAATTTGGTAAACCTATTGGATAGTTTCTGCTATTTCTCGATCGGTCTCTCTTATATTGGCTATTAGTTGGTAAAAGTTAATTTCCAAGATTTCGCACATTCTCTTAATCACATACACCGGTATTCTGTTCCTTCCCACCCGCCAGGCAGATAGTGTGGCATTATTGATTATGAGAAAGTCTGCAAAATCCTTATCTGTTTTAAATTTGTATCGTATCTTTGAAAAGAGAGCTCTATGAAAATTAGTTTCCAAAAATAGGTTAGTTTTCATATCAACGCTTTCCGTAATTGTTTTTGGCTGGCAAGAAAGTTTAATTTTATTTTGGTCTCTCAGAACCTTTAAGTAAGTTCTTATAGTATAGTGGCTGCATTTGAAGTAATTTTTCAAAAAGTTAGCATCGCAACACTTGACTTGGTTTACAATATCCAAAACTTTTTCCAGAGATAGGGTGGAATTTCTGGTTACCGAAATTTTTGGCATGTTTTGTATGCTACCTTCTAGCCAGTTTAAAAGTTTCCATTTTTGGGTATCTTTTTCAAAGTACTCCAATAGCTTTTTCGTTTTATTTCCCGATATAGTATAAGCACACCAATCACCACGTTTGTTTTTCAACCTACCAAATTTTATTTTGTCCTCTTTCCATATATCAGCTATTGAATTAGTTAGAAGTTCACTTTTGACGCTTAATATGATTTTTTTGTTGTAGGTTACATGTCCATCAAACATGAGTACTCCTTTTGCAAAAGCTTTTCTATGTTCTATATCTAACTTTTTTACAATAGAAGGTTCAAGGGCGGTATGAGCTTTGGGTCCCGGTTTTACTTCAAAAAACGTTGTAAGATACCTCGAAAGGATTTTGCTAGAGAAAGTAACTCGCCAGGCATTTTTTTTCTTTCCAAATCTGTTTGGCAGAATATGAAATTCTTCTTTTATCCACCCTGCGAAAGCTTCGACACTATCTTTGTACTCATCGGTAAGTTCAATACCATAATGTATCTGCACGAGTGGTCGGAAGGAATGGATTATTTTATTTATGGGTTGGATATTACGCTCATTAGCTTGCGCGCTGATATAATGTTGATTGCGAGAAGGGGTATCGCCAGAAGAATGCTGGATTTTATTCTTTTTTAGTATGTGATCTATCGCACTCAAGTCTTGTAAGTTTGACGCGGTAAACACTATTTGGATGCTCAAACTACCGTCTGCCATGAAAGCTCCTAGTATTTTGGCGATATTTTTATTTGTCCTAAAAACAGCCTTTACGGGTTTAGCGGATGCAGAATTAACTTTTAAATACGCAATATTTCGCCTTATTCTACTTAAGAATCTTTTCTTATTTTTACTCAATTTCAGTAATTCCGAAATTATTGCAATAGGATAAAATTCTCGTTCCCCCTGCAGTGAATAGGTAATGGTATTGTGCGCGCACCCCAAGCGATCAGACACTACTTTGCCTAATTTCTCTCTATTCCAATCTCGATCTGCAAGGATTTCTTTTTCTACGCTTTTCAAAATAGCATTCAGATGGGAGCCCTTTAGGCAGATCCATGTTCTGGGATGTATATCTTCAGGTTGGTGTAATAGGAGTAGATTAAAGTTTTTACTCATAATACTATTATAGCATAAAACTTGAGAATAAGGTCAATATGTATTATGATCAACTCAAGGAGCAAAAACTGAAAATTTTAAAGAGCGTATTAATATAAATTTAAAATGATTATGAAATCAGATCGGTTGCCAATAAATGAACTAGGGGATATAGACGATGTGAAAAATCGTCCTAATGAAATACCCGAAATAAAAGCAGATTTAGACAAACATTGCCAGGGCAAAGCAAGGGCTAGAAGGTATTTTTAAAATTAGCGACGAAGAGGATGTGCAGAATAAATGGTGGTAAAGTAAACAAGATAAAAAATCAAAAAAGAAATAAATGGGATTGTTTAAAAATTTCATACCCACGTATCGGTTTAAAAAAATTACGGATATTAAACCGGAACTTTTCGAGGGGGCGCAGTTGGTTATTTTTGATTTGGATAGTACCCTGGTTTTGGCCGAAACTTACACTACGACGCCGGAAATTTTAAGCTGGTTGTCTGAAATAAAAAAACGGTATCATTGCATTATTTTTTCTAACAGTTTTAATTATTACCATCGTGCACCAAAAATTGCACAAATATTCGGGCTTGAAACATTTTTAAGCAAAACCAAAAAGCCGTTCGGAAAGTTATTTTTACAGATGAAAGAAACATACGGTTTTGAAAATGACAAGGTGTTTGTGTTGGGCGACCGAGTTTTTACTGACATTTTGTTTGGCAATAGGCATGGCGCCAAAACCGTGCTAATTGACTCTTTGGGTGGTCATGAAAACTTCATTATTTACGGCACAAGATTTTTTGAGTGGCTGATTCTTTTAATTAACAAAGCAAACTATGCCAGTGATTAAGAAAAAAATATTAAAAAACGGGTTGCGTGTGGTGGCGGTGCCGATGAAAAATGCCAAAAGCGTGACAGTTTTGATTTTGGTGGGGACGGGGTCAAAATATGAAACCAAAGATATTAACGGTATTTCGCACTTTTTAGAGCACATGTTTTTTAAGGGAACTAAAAAGCGTCCCAATACTCTGAAAATTTCAGAAACCCTGGATATGATTGGCGGGGCCTACAATGCATTTACCTCAAAAGAAGTTACGGGTTTTTGGGCTAAAGTGGATAAAAAAAATACCGACATTGCGCTGGATTGGATTTCTGACATGTTTTTGCATTCTAAATTTGAACAAGAAGAAATTGACCGGGAAAAGGGAGTTGTGATTGAAGAGTTAAATATGTATTTGGATATGCCATCTAGCTATGTTGGTGAGTTGTTTGAAGATTTGCTGTATGGCGACCAGCCGGCCGGTTGGCGTATTGTGGGGGAAAAAGAAAATATCTTGGCATTTAATAGAGAAAAAGTATTGGAATATTATAAAAGCCATTATTCTACCCAAAATACGGTCGTGTGTGTGGCGGGAGACATTAGTGTCAAGCAAATAGAAAGTAAAATAAATAAATACTTTTCTGGTTTCAAAACCAGCGCGCATCTGCAAAAAGAAAAAACTAAAGAGGTTCAGTTAAAACCGCAAGTATTAGTGCATCATAAAAAAACTGACCAGACGCATTTTTGTTTGGGTGTGCGGGCTTACAACATGTTTGATCCACGCCGATACGCCCTAAGTTTAATGGCGGTTATTTTGGGGGGCAACATGAGCTCGCGTTTGTTTATTTCAGTGCGCGAAAGAAATAGTTTGGCATACTATATTAACACATCAGTTGATACCACCACGGACACGGGATTTTTAGTGACGCAAGCGGGTATTAAAAATGAAAATTTACACAAGGCAGTGGAGCTGGTGCTAAAGGAGTACCGGGATTTAAAAAATGTAAAAATTACTGCGCGCGAATTACAAAAAGCCAAAGACTATCTGCGCGGTACCACATCGCTGTCGCTAGACGCCACCGATGCCCAAGCTTCTTTTTACGTCACCCAGGAAGTTATGAGGGGCAATATGATAAGTCCCGAAGAAAAATTAAAGTTAATTGATAGCGTTACGGTGGCTGATATTAAAAAAGTGGCCGAAGAAATTTTTGTGTCAGAAAAATTGAATTTGTCGGTTATTGGGCCGATTGAACAAGCCCAAAAAGAAACTATTGAAAAACTGTTAAAACTATAGACCTCTTATGATAGCAGAGCAGAATTTAAACATTTCTTGGCAGGCTATTAGCAAGGTAATTCTGGCCGGGTTTCTTTTGTATATACTTTTTTTAGTAAGAGATGTTGTGATTTGGTTCTTTTTTGCGCTTATTATCGCTATTTTACTGGATCCGGCCGTCAAGTTTCTAATGTGGTTAAAGCTCCCAAAAATGTTAGCGGTAGCGTTGGTGTACCTTTCTATTTTCGGACTATTGGGGGGGATGATTTACCTAGTAGCTCCGATTTTAGCTTTTGAAATAAATCAGCTATCACACAATATTCCCGACTACTTTGAGAAGTTAAACCCGATACTTAGGAGCTTTGGCGTGGATGTGGCACAGAATTTTGAGGATTTTACCGTAACATTGATTTCCGGTTTGCAGGAAAGTTCTAAAAGTATCATTAAGGCTATTTCTGTTTTTTTTGGCGGAATTGCTTCAACGATTTTAATTTTTGTTTTCGCTTTTTATATTTCCTTAGAAGATCATGGATTTAGAAAGGTATTGTCGCTTTTAGTTCCCAGAAAATATGAAGAAAGCGTTATTGCTCTTTTTGAAAAGGCACAGTTTAGGGTTTCCGGTTGGTTTGCGGCCAGGATTTTAGCCTGTGTGTTTGTAGCCATTGCTTCTTTCTTGGTATTTATTCTGCTTGATATTCGGTACGCTTTTATTTTGGCCCTAATTTCCGGAGTGTTGACATTCGTGCCTTTTGTCGGGCCGGTGATCACCGCAGTGTTGGCGGTTTTATTTGTGGGCGTGTCTAATTCCTGGATGATGGCATTATATGTTGTCATAGCCCTCTATGCGATACAGGCCATAGAAAACAACATCGTTACTCCAATGTTGATGAAAAAATTTTTAGACCTGCCTCCTGTTTTAGTGCTAATATCACTACTGGTGGGGGGTATTATTTTCGGTTTTTTGGGAATGATTTTTGTGGTGCCGGTATTCGGGATTATTTATGAATTTACCAAAGAATTTTTGGAAAAACGAAAACAAGAGGTAAATGTTTAAGAAAAAATCTAAAAATTTTTATATCACCACCACCCTGCCATATGTTAATGCCGACCCGCATATTGGTTTTGCGTTGGAACTTATCCAGGCCGATGTTATTGCGCGCTATCAAAGATCCAAGGGATGTGAGGTTTTTTTTAACATGGGGTCAGATGAGCATGGGTTAAAGATTTTTCGCAGGGCGCAAGAAAATAACATGGATGTGCAGGCCTATTGCGATAAGTACGCCGCCAAATTTAATGATTTAAAATCCGCGCTCAATGTCAGTTACGATAATTTTATTCGCACCACTGATGAGCACCACATCAAAGCCGCCCAAGAATTTTGGTTGCTCTGTCAAAAAAATGGCGATATTTACAAAAAGAATTACAGGGTAAAATACTGCGTGGGTTGCGAGTTGGAAAAAACTGATTCGGAATTACAAGATGGCGCCTGCCCCATCCACCCAAATTACCAAATAGAAACCATAGAAGAAGAAAATTATTTTTTTAAATACTCCGGTTTTCAAAAAAAGCTTTTGGATTTGTATAAAAAAAATCCTGGCTTTGTGGTGCCGGACGGAAAATTTAATGAAATTATTGAATTTACCAAGCGGGGGTTGGAAGATTTTAGTATCTCACGATTAAAAGAAAAAATGCCCTGGGGCGTTGATGTTCCTGGAGATGATGGGCATGTGATGTATGTTTGGTTTGATGCTCTGGTAAGTTATATTTCGGCGCTGGGTTGGCCGGTTGATTTTAAAAAATTTAAAACGTTTTGGCCTGGTTTACAGGTGGCTGGAAAAGATAACCTACGCCAGCAGTCTAGTATGTGGCAGGCAATGCTTATGTCGGCGGGCTTGCCTAATTCCAAGCAAATTTTTATCCATGGGTTTATTGTTGCCAATGGTCAGAAAATGTCTAAATCTTTAGGAAATGTCATTGATCCATTTGAATTGGTAAAAAAATATGGCACGGACGCGGTTAGGTATTATTTATTGCGTGAAATTTCGCCAACGGAAGACGGAGATTTTACTATCGAAAAATTTGAAGCCCGATACAACGGGGATTTGGCCGGCGGTGTGGGGAATTTGTTGGCGCGAACCATTGCGATGGCACAAAAAGTCAAAAGTCCGGCCGCCGCCAAGGCTTTGGCGGGCAGGCAAAAGTTAGAAATATTTGTAAAAGAAATAGAAAAAAAATACAACAAAGAAATTTCTGAATTTAAGTTTAACGAAGCGCTAAAATCAATCTGGGAACTGATAAGTTTCTGTGATAAATATATAAACGAAAACAAGCCTTGGGAGGTCAAAGAAAATTCCTCGCAGGTGGTTTTGGATGTGTTGTTTGCTTTAAAAAATATTGCGGATTTGTTGTCACCATTTTTACCAGAAACTTCAGAAAAGATGAAAAAAGCATTGGAAGCGAAAAAATCAGAAATGCTATTTCCGCGACTCGCCAAACCCTTGACTTAACTGTATGTGTTTGCTATAAAACAATAAAGTCGTTTCTTTCACATCTTCTGGGTCTAGGAATACCTGGAAAAACCTACCTTTTTGGAGGGATTCTCATGTTAGTTTTGAGTCGCAGGAAAAATGAGTCGATCGTGATCAGTGATAATATCACGGTCACGGTGGTGGAAATTCGTGGCGACAAAGTCCGATTGGGCATCGTCGCACCCAAAGAGGTGCCGGTTCATCGGCAAGAGGTATTTGATGATATTCATCCCAAGCCCGTTGATGCGGATGCGCCACTACCCATGGCGGTTAAGTCGGTCAGTTAACTGGCCCCAAAACTTGAGTCGGATAATCATTGGTTATCCGACTCTTTTTCATGTAATATTAAACCCATGATCATAGATACTCATAGCCATTTGCAATTCCATGCCTTCAAAGATGATAGGGATGAAGTTATCAAAAAAACACTGGCAGAGAATATTTGGATGATAAGCGTTGGTACCAAATTTCAAACCAGCCAGGACGGGGTTTTGTTGGCCGAAAAGTATGAAACCGGAATATACTCGGCCATTGGCTTGCATCCCATGTACGCCGGAGCAGAATTTTTAAAACTAAAACATGATCCAAGCGAAGAAGAAAATTTAATTTTGGAAACCGAATTTGATAAAGCAAAATATGTAGCGTTGGCACAATCCAAAAAAGTCGTGGCGATTGGCGAAATCGGCTTGGACTATTATTACAAACCCAAAACCGCGACCAAGCTGGCAGAATTTAAAGAAAAACAAAAACAGGCTTTTTTGCAACAATTAGATTTGGCAAAGGAATTGAATTTACCCGTAATTTTACATTGTAGGATGGCACATACAGACCTCATTGAGGTCTTAAATTCAAAAATCAAAAGTCAAAATGCAAAATTAAACGGTGTCGTGCATTGTTTTACGGGTAGCGTCGAAGAAATGAAGCAGTATGTTGATTTAGGGTTTTGCATTGGTATTAATGGAATCATTTTCAAATTAACCCTAGATGAAGTTATTAAAAATTGTCCTTTGGATAGAATAGTGGCTGAAACGGATTGCCCTTACCTGGCTCCGCCGCAAGAAGCCGGAAAAAGAAACGAGCCGATATTTATAAAACACACCATTCAAAAAATTGCCGAATTAAAAAATATCAGCTTTGAACAAGTGTGCGAACAAACCACCAAAAACGCCAAAATATTGTTTGGTATTTAGCTCTTTAGAAAGGAACGAGTGCCATGATTACAAAAAATCCTCTTTGCCGGGTAGAAATTTTTTATCACCAAGGAAACCTGATTATGTTTGATTTTGGTAACCCGGGCATTATCATTGAAGTTGACGAGTTGTGTTCTATGCCCAAGCTAATTCCCTATGTTGATGGGGAATATTCTGAGAAGTATTCTTTGGAACTCATGAAGCTTTGGAGCGAACGAGCCGAGCGCATCGATGTTGAATTGGTGGATGCACAGGTGTTTTATCACCTCAAGGAAATGCTGTCGGCACTGCCCTGGTGCCAGAAAACCTGCGATATCGTTTCAGGCTTGTTGCGTAGGCATTTTGAGCGGTATCTTAGACTCTACGGAATATAATTAATCCGGTCCGTTTGCCCAAACGGACTTTTTTTTATGTACAAATTGTGCTAAGATATTTGAAAACATGGTCAAATATAACCCGCAAAAAATCGAGAAAAAGTGGCAGAAATATTGGTATGACTCCAATATTTTTCAGGCCAAAAATAGTTCTAAAAAAGAGAAGTTTTATCTTTTAGATGAGTTTCCGTATCCGTCCGGAGATGGGTTGCACGTGGGGCATTGTCGACCATATATTGGTTTAGACATTATTGCCAGAAAGCGGCGCATGCAAGGACAGAATGTGTTATTTCCCATGGGTTGGGACGCTTTTGGTTTGCCCACGGAAAACTACGCCATTAAAATGGGGGTACACCCCGCCATCGTAACCAAAAAAAATACCGACAACTTCAAAAAGCAAATGAAAAATTTAGGTCTTTCATTTGACTGGTCGCGTGAAATTAACACCACCGACCCTAAATACTATAAATGGACCCAGTGGATTTTTATAAAACTTTTCGAAAACGGGTTGGCGTATAAAGATAAAATAAATATCAACTGGTGTCCGAAAGATAAAACGGGGTTGGCTAATGAAGAAGTCGTTGATGGCAAATGCGAGCGGTGTGGTACCAAAGTTGAGCGTCGTGAAAAAGAACAATGGCTGATAAGAATCACCAAGTATGCCGACCGGCTCATCAAAGATTTAGATACCGTTGACTATCCCCAGCGCGTCAAAGACCAGCAGATAAATTGGATTGGAAAATCGGAGGGTTTGGTTTTTAGCGCGTCAGTCAAAAATTCAAATTTAGTCATAGAAACTTTTTCAGCCCATTTTGAAGCCTGCTATGCTGACACATTTGTGGTTATCGCCCCTGATCATCCATTACTGGAAAAGTTACTGGAAGGCGTGGAAAACAAAAAAGAAGTGGTTGCTTTTTGCGATAAAGTTATTGAGGGCAGGTTAAAAGACCGTGAAGAAAAAGAAGTGGAAGGGATTTTTACGGGCAAGTACATTGTTGATCCTTTGGGAAATGGCGACTTGCCGATTTGGGTGGCCAACTTTGCTTTGGCGGATTATGGAACCGGTATGGTTAAATGTTCTTCCCACGATGAACGTGATTTTAAATTTGCCAAAAAATATAATATCAAACTAAAGGCGGTTATTTTTCCAGCTGATGCAGAATTAAAAAAGAAAGTGGAGAATTTTGAAGTATGTTTTACAGATATGAAAAACGGCATACTATCCGAGCCGTCGGAATTTTCCGGAAAAACAGGAGGTCAGGCGCGCCAGGGAATTATTCAATACTTAGAGAAAAAGGGACTAGCCAAAAGTAAAACGATTTACAAGCTTCGCGACTGGGTGTTTTCGCGACAGCACTATTGGGGGGAACCGATTCCGATGATTTTTTGTGACAGCTGTCACAAAAAATCATCGGCAAATCCGAAACTCGAAACTCGAAATCCGAAAACGACCGGATGGTTCCCTGTGCTGGAAAAAGAGTTACCAGTTGAATTACCGAAAGTAAAAAAATATGAGCCGACCGATAATGGTGAGTCGCCTTTGGCGGTGATGACAAAATGGGTGAATGTAACATGCCCAAAGTGTAAGGGTGTAGCTAAAAGGGAAACCGATACCATGCCAAATTGGGCTGGTTCAAATTGGTACTACCTGGCTTATACTACGCCAAGAATTTCGAATTTCGAATTTCGAATTTCGAATTTCGCCAAATCGTTGGCGTACTGGATGCCCGTGGATTGGTATAACGGAGGGATGGAACACACGACTCTGCATTTGCTGTATTCCCGTTTTATCTTCAAATTTTTGTGGGACATCGGTGCGGTACCAAAAGAAATTGGTAACGAGCCGTATAAAAAAAGGACTTCGCATGGAATTATTTTGGCCGAAGGTGGCGTGAAGATGTCGAAAAGTAAGGGGAATGTGGTAAATCCGGATGATATCGTAAAAGAGTACGGCGCTGATACGTTGCGCGTGTATGAAATGTTCATGGGACCGTTTGAACAGATGATTCCGTGGGATTCAAAAGGAATTGTAGGTGCGCGCAGGTTTTTGGAGAAAGTTTATGTGTTAGCCTCCAACCCGTCATTGCGAGGAGCCACAGCGACGAAGCAATCCGGTGACTTTGAAATTTTACTTAACAAAACCATCAAAAAAGTCGGCGACGATATTGAGGCCATGAAATTTAACACGGCGATTTCGAGCCTCATGATTTTAGTCAACAGTTTTTATGAATCGCCAGAAAAGACTACGAAAGATCAAATAAAAAACTTGCTAATTATTCTGTCGCCGTTTGCCCCGCATTTGGCGGAAGAATTATGGGAAAAAATCGGTGGCAAGGGACTGTGTAGTCAGCAAAACTGGCCGGCCTACAACGAAAAACTCATCAAAGATGAAAAGGTTTTTGTCATGGTTCAAATCAACGGCAAAGTGCGCGACAAGGTGGAAGTTATGGCCAGTATCGACCAAAGCCAACTAGAAGAGATTGTACTGCATCTGCCAAAAGTGAAAGAATGGATTGGTAAAAACCCGGTGAAAAAAATTATTTTCGTGCCAAATAAACTCATTAACCTTGTAATTTAATCATATGGCAATGTCTCCAGAATCTTTTTTGCCTGATGATTCACTGGTAGAAAGCGCAGAAGAACTGCGTATCAAAACTGAATGCCGGGAATTTATTGAAGCGCATAAGGAAAAAATACCAGATGCTTTATTGAGGTTACTCAAGGACCATCAGTTTATACTGGTTGGCGAGAGACATGCCCTGGAAGCAGAACCAATCCGTCGGGAAATCGCGAAATGTTTACCGGCACTACGTGAAGGTGGTTTAACTGATGTTGCGCTTGAGTTGGATATTAAAGACCAGGCCTTGGTTGACAGTTTGGATTATTCTGACCCGCAGGTACGAGATTTGTTAAAGAAAAAGATTATAGCCCCTCAGTGGAATGACGGTAACTTCGACATTTTAATCGAAGCAAAAAAGAACGGTTTGAAAGTCCGACTTATTGATTGCACCTATAAAGAGGTGCCAGGTTATAGAAAAGATGAGGCATTATTCAATAATGAAAGAGATGAAATAATGTTTTCAAACCTTACTGATGCAATCAAAGATAGTAAAACACTAGTTGTAGTTGGTACCAATCATGTTCCCGAAAAAATTACCGTAGAAAAAATGGATGGGAAAAATGAGTATATTAAAAGGATGGGGGCACATTTGGCGGAGGGGTATACGGTTGCTTCGGTAAGATTTGTAGACCCCACCCCCAGCGATGAATACGTTGGTGGCGCTCTTGCGATTGATGCTTTGCCAGCCAGAGAGTCAAAAGCTCCGTTAATCCAAAACCTATACGATAACCCAACCGAGCCGGTGATTTTGCCTGCTACGGGGCCGCTAAAAGGTGACACGGGAGTTTCGGCTTCTGGTTATATTATCACGATGATTGGTTCTTCAAAAAAATAACATGCCAATAAAAAAAGTAGTTATTTCGGCGGCCGGGCAGGGCACGCGCATGCTGGAACTATCAAAAGATAAATCGAAACATTTGATAACGGTTAATGACCGGCCGTTTTTGGCGTATCTTTTGGATAATATTTTAGAAGCAGGATATTCAGATATTATGCTGGTGGTGGGGTTTCGCCAGGATTTAATTGCTGAATTTTTAAAAACGTACAATATGCCTGCCGGCGTAACGATTGGAATGGTAAATCAGTTTGAAGTTTTAGGGCCCAAAGAAAAAGAATATGGGACCGCCTGTCCGTTAAAATGCGTAAAAGACTTTACCGCCGGCGAACAGTTTATTTCCCTGGTTGGTGATAATTTTTATTCAGTAGACGATTTAAAGTCAATGAATATTGATGACGGATATTGTTATGTGGGTGGACTCAAAAATGACCACCCGGAAAAATTCGGCGTGCTATTGACCGGAGGGGAATTTTTAAAAGAAATTATTGAAAAGCCAAAAGAGTTTGTTGGGGATTTAATCAATACCAGCTTGTATAAATTTACATCAGATGTCTTTGAAAAACTGCCGTTAATTAGTAAATCGATACGCGGGGAGTACGAAATTACCGACGTGATTTCGCTGTTGGCAAAAGACAAAAAAGTGAAAGTGAAAATTATCAAAGATAATTGGATGGATTTTGGGCGCCCCGAAGATATACAAAAGTTTTCAGAAGATTTTTTAAAAAAGTGAAAATACTTAAACCATCAACGAGCGCGGCGACTGCGGCCACCGCGCTTTTAAAAAGGGGAGGCATAATAATTTGTCCAACAGATACCGTCTATGGTTTTTTGGCTGACGCGCAAAATAAAAAAGCCGTGGAGAAAATTTACAAGATAAAAAACCGGCCAAAATCAAAACCGCTTTCACTTTTTGTAAAAGATTTAAAGATGGCTGGCGAGCTGGCAGAAATTGACGCCCGCCAAGAAAAAGTCGTACGCAAATTCTGGCCCGGAAAATATACATTCATTTTAAAAAGAAAAATAAATACTCGTACAAATTTGACGGCCGTCAAATTTGTACGAGTTTATGGGGTTAAAAAAGATAGTATTGCTCTGCGAATTCCAAACCACCCGTTTTTACAAAAATTACTCAAAAAAATAGACCGGCCGTTGGTGCAGACTTCGGTTAATATTTCAGCCCAGGAGCCGTTAAATTCTATAGCTGATATTTTGGCCATCTTTGAGAGAAACGGGCTTGTAGGCCTTATTATTGACGGTGGGGATATAAAGAGCGCGAAGGCCTCTAAAATCATTGATTTCACCACGCGGAACTTGACAAGATTAAGGTAGTTTGCTATAATTAAATCACAGTATAGACGGCACCCGTCCTTTTACAGCTAAATACTTGTAAAAACAGCCATAGCCAAAGGTCCTGGGTTTTTAAACAGGGTTTCTGGCTATGGCTGCTATTTCGGTGGCCTAAAATGGCGAATGCTTTCAAAAGGAGAATGCGCCATGTCTCAAATGCAAGAATTCTTGTCCACGGTGATCAAGAACTTCCCCCTCACGGAAATTCCCGCCAAAATGCAGCAGGACTGCATTGAAGGCCGCGTTGATGTGCGGGCGTTGTTACGGGGTGCTTTTGCTCCACCCTTGATTGGCGAAAATCCGCGCGTTGAACTCGTTTCCGAAAAGGAATGGGAAGCTTGGAAATGGGTGGAGATTGGCATGCCCAACCTCCGCAACGCCAAAGACTTCCGCAAGGATTTCAAGGTAAACAAACCGAAGTTGGAAATTGGCGAGTATGCCGACAGCATCCTGGACCATGCGGAGTCAAAGTGGCCATTGCTTCTTTGAGTGTCATGCCTGGTTAGGAAAAAATAAAGATACTTGGTGTAAAGCATTAAAGAGGGGTGCAGTCCCAAGATTATTCAAGGGGCAGTGGCTTGGATGGTGCTTTGCACATTCCTGATTCGGACCGTGATCTGAACCTGTTCAATGTTGAACGTAATGACAATGGCCTGTGGCTCAACACCTACAATGGTAACCCGGGCCATGAGTTCAATCCCTACAATCAGTTGGTCTTCGTCCCCCGCAACTCTCTTTGTTTTTCCCATCTTCTAAGATGGGTTTTCTTTTACTTTAAGGATTTTATCCATCCGCCTAGCATTCTACCGATTTCATCCAGTTTTTCGGAAAGTCTGATATATTTTTTATCTTCCAGTGATTTTATCTGCCAGGCGATTTGCAAAAAGAATTTGAGCAGGTCCAGTTTTACTGAAGTCCTTTTTAAGAAAACCTCTTTTTCTATTTTGCTGGAGTAGCCGGCTTTAATCGTATTTTCTATGACTTCCAAAAATAGAAAATCTATTTTTTGACCGAGCGTATAGCGTGAAGTTTTTGGTAAGTCAGAAACAACGACATGCCATAACTTGTACGCACCAACGAGTTTTTGAATGATGCTTAACCCAAATTGACCACCAGTCTGGGGGGGGGGTATTAGGGGAAACGTTACTATGACTAGAATTATTTGTACTCATAGGTTCGAAGATTTAGTGGGTATTGAAAACCTGCTTTCGGCCTGGCAGGAGTTTTTGCGTGGCAAGAAAGGCAAAAAAGATGTGCAAGAATTTCAGTATTAAAAATATTAGCTCTTATATAGGATTGATAAAGCATGGCAATAGTTATAAAATAAAAGAAAAATTATTAAAAATATATGGTGAAACTTAAACAAAAAGACTCGCAGATTGCAAAACTTATTGAACTGGAAACCAATCGGCAGAAGACTTCTTTGCAGATGATTGCTTCGGAAAATCATTGTTCGCCGGCGGTGCGGGAGGCCTTGGGTAGCATTTTAACGGACAAATATGCAGAAGGATATCCTGGGAAACGTTACTACGGTGGCAACCAATTTATTGATAAAGTGGAAAATCTTTGTATTGAGCGCGCTAAAAAACTTTTTGGGGTTGAGCATGTCAATGTCCAGCCGCATTCGGGTTCGCCGGCCAACGCGGCGGTGTATGTGGCCACGTGTCAGCCGGGTGATACGATTATGGGATTGGCTTTAGATATGGGCGGGCATTTGACGCATGGCGCCAAGCCGACATTTTCCGGTAAATTTTTTAAGTCGGTGCAGTATGGTGTGGACGAAAAGACTCATTTAATCAACTACCAAGAGTTAGAAAAGTTAGTGCGGGAAACCAAACCAAAGCTAATGTGGGTGGGGGCGACGGCTTACTCGCGAATTTTTGACTGGAAAAAGTTGGGAGAAATTGCCGATTCGGTGGGTGCGTATTTGGCGGCTGACATTGCGCACATTGCGGGGTTAGTAGCGGGAGGTGTTCACCCAAGCCCGGTGCCGTTTGTTCATATTGTTACGACGACAACTCATAAAACTTTACGCGGTCCGCGCGGAGGCATGATTATGGTGACCAAAAAGGGAATTGAAAAAGATGCGGATTTGCCAAAAAAAATTGATAAGGCGGTGTTCCCGGGTTTGCAGGGCGGTCCGCACGAAAATGCGATTTCGGCCATTGCCGTGTGTTTAAAAGAAGCCAGCGCGCCGGCGTTTAAAAAGTATGCTTTGCAAATTGTAAAAAATGCGAAAGTGTTGGCCGAGGAATTAACAAAGTACGGGTTTGATTTAGTCAGCGGGGGAACCGACAATCATTTGCTGTTAATTGACCTGCGCAATAAAAATATTACTGGAGCAGAGGCGCAGGATTTGCTAGAAAGCGTTGGCATTTCTACCAACCGAAACAGTATTCCCTACGACCCGGCCGGTCCGTTTAAGCCTTCGGGAATTCGCATGGGCACACCCGCCATCACGACGCGCGGTATGAAAGAAAAAGAAATGAAACAGATTGCAGGGTGGATTAATGAGGTGATTACAGATCCGAGGTTTGCCAAAAAGGTTGGTGAAGAAATTAAAAAATTGTGTAAAAAGTTTCCGTTGCCCCCTGAATAAATTGACTTTAATGTAATTTGGCTTTATAATTCACTCGGTTCATTTCATTTAACCAAAGGAGGAGTATATGCTCAGGAATCGGTACTTTGCGTTTAGGCACGGACAAAGTGAGGCTAATGTGGTCGGGATTATTGTCAGCGACCCCGTCAAGGGAGCCGGTGAAAACTTTGGCTTAACGGGGATTGGGAGGATTCAGGTTTTCAACTCTGTGAGGCAGGTACAAATGGATGGCCTGTTAGATCGTCAAACGATCGTCTATTCCTCGGATTTTTCCCGCGCCAAGGAAACTGCTGAGATCGCCAAGGATATTCTGCGGGCACACGGGGTGTTCCCTGAGGACCGTCTGCGTGAACGATATTTTGGCGAGTTTGAGGGGACCAGCAACTCTAATTACCAAAAAATCTGGGATTGTGACGAGAAGGATTTTCGTCATCAAGAATTCGGTGTGGAGAGCGCGTGGAAAGTGTATCTGCGGACCACGAGTCTCGTTCTGGATTTGGAGCTCA
Source organism: uncultured Candidatus Saccharibacteria bacterium (assembly GCA_964650025.1). Lineage (GTDB taxonomy): Bacteria > Patescibacteriota > Minisyncoccia > Minisyncoccales > Staskawiczbacteraceae > VGLO01. The sequence goes on from CAZYSZ010000005.1 coordinate 17,316, forward strand.
CGCACTGCGGTAAAAAGTTTTTGTTGGTGTCGCATGGCGACACATTGCAGATTTTGCAAACGTTTTTCGTCGAGCAACCCGTTGCTCGCCACCGGAGCCTAGCCCATCTGGAAACGGCAGAGATCCGGGAGTTAGTCTTTAGGCCAGTCTTTTAACGAAAGGGAAACTATGAAAATCACTTTTTTAGGAGTCGGTGAAGCATTTGACGATGTTTTGCCCAACAACTCGCATCTGTTGGAGTCACCGCAGGCAAACATCCTATTTGACTGCGGTTATTCTGTGGCTCAACCCTGGTTTCGCTTGGGGAAGCCGGGAAACTTTTTGCACGCCATCAACATCAGCCACAAGCACTGGGATCATTACGCGGGTTTGCCGCCAATCCTTTTCAGGTTGTCTCAAGCCGGTCGCACTGAACCCCTGATCGTTTTTTGTCAAAAGGAGCATAGGCAATTCTTTGTCGAGCTCGCTGAAAACGCTTACCGTGGCTTTCCGGCAAACTTCGGCTATAAAACTGAATTTGTTGGCGTTGAAGCCGGTCAGACAGTTGAGTTTCGCGGTTTAAAGCTCTCATATGCGCCCACAATCCATTCCATTGAGAACTTGGCCGTTCGTATCGATGATGGGCAAAAAGCGTACGGTTACAGTGGCGACGGGCAATTTATCTCCCAAACCGAAGAACTGTACGCCGGATGTGACCTGGTCATCCAGGAAACTTTTCTGTATGACCAAAAGCGTGACGGCCATGCGTCAATTGTGGATGCGATAGATATGGCACAAAGACGGGGAGTAAAAACTCTTGCCTTAAGCCACATGGAGAGAGATTTTCGCAAGAAGGAACTGCCGGCCTTGCGGGAGAAGATTTTGGCCAGCAAAGGTACGAAGGTTTTAATCCCAGAACCGGGCGATGCCTACAAAATCTAAAAAACGCAAAGGCGTTGGAACCGTGGTTCCAACGCCTTTTTTTCTTGAGTGACATTTTGTGCCGAAGGAGGGAGTTGCACCCTCATGACCTTTCGATCGCATGATTTTGAGTCATGTGCGTCTGCTGTTCCGCCACTTCGGCTAATTTAAAATAACTTTCCCACATTTTCGGGGTTTTTTCAAGGGTAAAAAAGCGGCGCGCCCCGCGGGGCGCGCCGCTTGCGTAAACTTACTCTTTCTTAAAATCACACTCCTTGCTTGAGCATTTTATTTTGCCGGCTTTGGCCCCGATTTCTTCGAGGGTCCTCGATGATTTTTCCATCGGGATTTGGACTAAGATAGATTGGCACTTGGGGCAAAATTCGTTGATGGGTTTGTCCCAGGTGGCCAGGTCGCAGGCGGGGTATTGGTCGCAGCCATAAAAAACTTTCCCGCGCTTGCTGCGTTTGGCGGCCAATTTTCCCTTGCCGCATTTGGGGCAGGTGATGTCGAGGGTAATGGCCGGCCCCGTGGCGTTGGTTTTTACGATTGACTCGGTGTGTTTGCATTCAGGGAATCCGGTGCAGGCGTAAAATCTCCCAAATCTGCCCAGTTTTTCTACCATGGGTTTTTGGCACTTGGGGCAGATTTTATCAGTTGCAATATCAGTATTTTCTTTGGCGACGCTGTCGTATTTTTCTTTTAAATTTTTGGCAAATGGGTCGTAAAAATCTTTGATGGTTTTTTGCCAAGTGTCTTTGCCTTCGGCGATTTCGTCCAGTTCTTTTTCCATGCTGGCGGTAAAATCAATATCCACAATTTGCGGAAAGTTAGCCACCAAAATGTCGTTGACCATAAATCCCATTTCACTTGGGATAAACCGTTTCTGGTCGTCTTTTTGAATGTAATTTCTGGCTTGAATGGTGGCCAGGGTTGGTGCGTAGGTTGAGGGCCGGCCGATACCATGTTTTTCCAATGCCTTAATTAACGTGGCTTCGTTAAAGCGCGCCGGCGGCTCGGTAACATGCTGGGCGGGATTGATGCGCGCCAAATCCAGCACTTCTTTTTCCTGCAATTTTGGTAAATCGGTTTCTTCAAATTTTGTTGGATAGACTTTCAAAAACCCATCAAATTTTAACATCTGTCCGTTGGCGCCGAAAGTATAATTGTTGGCAGAGATTTCAATAGATGTGGCATCAAAAATGGCCGGCGTCATTTGCGAGGCGATAAATCGTTGCCAAATCAAAGTGTATAATTTTAGTTGCGCGCCATCTAATTCGGATTTCATAGAATCCGGGTTGGCGTGCGATTGGGTTGGCCTGATAGCTTCGTGTGCTTCTTGGGCGTTGCCTTTGGCTTTGTATTTTCTTTGCAAAAAATAGTTCTGTCCGAAAGAATCGGTGATATATTTTTGTGCGGTGTCTAGCGATACCTGCGATAAATTTAACGAATCGGTACGGTGGTAGGTGATATGCCCCTGTTCATACAATTTTTGCGCCACGGACATAGTCATTTTGGCTGGGAAGTGAAATTTTTGCCAGGCGGATTGTTGTAGGGTTGAGGTTGTAAATGGTGATAACGGATTTCGCTTGGTTTCTTTTTTCTCAATTTTTTCTATCTGATAATTGGCGTCTTCTAAGTTTTTTAAAATTTGGTCGGCCTCGCTTTTATTTTTTATTTCTAATTTTTCAATCGCCTTACCATCTTTTTTTATAAGTTGTGCAACAAATTCATTTTGCTTATTTGAATTTTGAATTCGTGATTTATTTGTGATTTGTGATTTGTGATTTGTGATTTGCGGTCGAAGCGTCGCTTCGACCGTCCAATATTCGGTTGGAATAAATTTTTGAATTTCTCGTTCTTTTTCAACTACCAATCGTACCGCCACCGATTGCACACGCCCGGCTGAAAGTCCTTTGGAAATTTTCTTCCACAAAAATGGCGATAATTTATATCCCACAATTCTATCCAAAACTCGGCGCGCTTGCTGGGCGTTAACCAAATTCATATCAATTTCGCCGGGATTTTCCAAAGCCTTTTTTATTGCCGTTTCTGTGATTTCATGAAACACAATTCGCTGGTAAGGTTTCGAATTTTTATTTTTTGATTTAGAATTTGTTTCGGATTTCGGATTTCGGATTTCGGATTTCCCAAGCCCCAAGACTTGGGCTAAGTGCCAAGAAATGGATTCTCCTTCGCGGTCTTGATCCGTTGCCAAAATTACCTGGTCAGCCTTTTTAGCATCCTTTTTTAGTTCTGCAATCACCTTTTTAGCCTTGACCGGAACCACATACTTTGGCTCAAAGTTTTTTTCCACATCCACCCCCAATTCCCGTTTTGGCAAATCCCGCACATGCCCAAAAGAAGCCACCACTTTGTAGTTTTTGCCTAGAAATGTTTTTAGAGTTTTTGCCTTGGTGGGGCTTTCCACCAGAAGTAAAATCATTCTTATTTTTTCTTAATATTATATTTATGTATTCCTTTAAGAGAACGTGTCACCTGAACCAAGAAACTAATGATATAAAAATAATCTGATTGACTCATCCCTTTGATTTAAAATTAATTTAATGAGTAGGTATTGCCTCCCAGATGTCGTATCTTACCTGAAATTTCCATTATGGCAAGGTGATTGGGGGGGGCAGTGCAGAAAAGCGACAACTATAATCCTCGTACAAATCTGACGGCCGTCAACTTTGTACGAGATTTATATTTAACTTATATTTCTTCAATTAAGAATATTTTAACATATTTATCCAAGGAATACATTTGCAGTAATTTCTCGGTTTTTTCTGAAACATCGTACGGTGTTATCCAGACGCTTTGTTGGAACATTTTATATCCTAAGTTATGCAAAACGCTTCTTAATAAATTCCTGGATTTACGATATTTTTCCGGCACATCAAAAATTAGCATTGCCCACTTTCCGTCTTTCCGTTTTTTCTTTCCCTTCATAATAAAGCTTGCTTTGAGCGCCTTGCTTAAGCCTTCTTTGGTGAGCATGATAGCCTTTTTGCCTTCTAGATTTTTTACGGCAATAAATCCTTTCCGTTTTGCGTAATAGACCAAATCATGAAATGCTTTCTTATTTTTATCGTGGCGATACTTTGCGAAAATCGGGTTATTGTGCCCCGGCATGAATTTTACCGCATGTGGATTTAAGGTAAAATCTACCACATCGCCCACTTTTTCAAGGGCGCTGTAAATATCCCATAAAAATTCATCGGTAACACGCAGTTTCATAGCCTTTGCAATACTCGCACAAATCTGACGGCCGTCGTGTTTGTACGAGTTTACTTTTTCTTGATTTTTGGTTTCTATCTCTAGTTTAGGGAGTAGGTATTTCCTCCTAAGTGCCGTATCTTACCTGAAATTTCCATAATGGCAAGAGTGGAGCCGGCGACGGGTACACTTAACTTTGTTGTGGCGATAATTTTATCAATGTGTAGTGCGCCTTCTTTTAGGGCGTCCAAAATGAGTTGCTCAGTTTCATTTTCAGCCTTCGCCACGACGAAGCCTTGAGCAGAGGCGGGTCCAATCCCCAAAACATCCAAAATATCTTGCGCGGTTTCAACTAGCGTGGCGCCGGCTTTAATGAGTTTATTGGGGCCTTGCGAATTGAGGGAATAAATCGGCCCCGGGACGGCGAAGAGTTTTTTGTGCTGGTCTTTGGCAAATCTAGCGGTAATTAATGAGCCGGATTTTTCTTTGGCTTCAACGACTAACACTCCTTGCGACAGCGCGGAAACGATACGATTTCTTTGGCGGAAATTATTGGGGTAACCAGGCGTGCCAGGGGGATATTCGGAAATTAAACAACCACCATTTTTAATGATTTCCCGCGACAGGTTCAAATTTGTTTGCGGGTAAATGCTTTTTTCGTCCAATCCCGTGCCAAGCACCGCAACCGTTGGCACTCCTTTTTCAACACAAATTTTATGGGCAAAGGTATCAATGCCCGGAGCCATGCCAGAAATTATTATTAGTCCCGCATCCGCCAATTCACCAGCGATTTTTAGCGTAACTTGCTGGCCGTAGTCAGATGGGCGACGCGTGCCGACGACGGCGACGAGCGGCGCGTTGCCCGCGGGCAACGCGCCGCGATACCATAACACTTTCGGCGCACCGGGAATTTTTTTCAGCAATTTTGGATAATCCTTATCTTCAATTTTTAACTCTTTTATATCTTCCATTTTTCAATGATATCATATAGTATAAAAATAGGTAAAAAATCATTGTCCTTTCAATAAAGGGTTTTTCATGAAACAGCCAATTGTTCTGAGTGAAATTGGGGAAATGTTGGTGCCAAACTGCCCCGATGAATCAGATATCTGTTTGGGTGGTGGCTATATTGGTCACCTGGAGTTTTCCGGTATTTTTGTGGATGCATATAAAGCATCACTTACTCATTACGTAATTTATTCAAGGAAAGGTAGCCTACGTCTTGAGGTGCCTTTGACTGAAAACACCTACGGAAAGTTGCGTCAGTATTGTGCAAAGCGAATTGAGCAAAGGCGAGAGCTGATGCGAAAAGTAGAAGGCATTGGCAGGCCTTTTGTGTGGGCGCCCGCCAGTGTTTTTGAAGATGATTAGCTGTTTGTTGAAACCAGGGATTACTCTCTGGTTTTTTTATTGCCCAGGCTAGTGAGCCGCGAACACATGTCGCAACATGTGTTCG
>CAZYSZ010000006.1:0-22398 GCA_964650025.1 uncultured Candidatus Saccharibacteria bacterium
TTGGTGCGTAAGGTCTTGCCTTGCAGGGAGAATGGGCGTATGCTGTATGTATGGCTATCCGCACGGTCTCGTTCGAAAAAGAAGAATACTATCATGTTTACAATAGGGGCAACAGTAAACAGAAAATATTCCACGATCGCAAAGATTACAATCGTTTAGTTGGATTACTGCATGCCTGTAATCAAAAAGGCAGTTTTAGGAGTGAGTACTTGCAGAAAAATGAGGGGCCATTGCAAGTAAAAATAATAAATCCGATTGTTGCCATTGGAGCTTACTGCCTAATGCCCAATCACTTTCATATCATTATTACCCAAATTGAATCGGGTGGCATTAGTAAGTTTATGCAAAAACTTACTACAGCGTATGTTATGTATTATAATAAAAAATATAAAAGAACCGGCGGGTTATTTGAAGGAAAGTTTAAGGCAAAACATTGTGGCACGGACACATATTTAAAATACTTATTTTCTTATATTCACTTAAATCCAATAAAACTTATTGATCCTGGATGGCAAGATTTTGGTGTAAAAAACAAAAAAGAAGCACTTGCTTATTTAACAAATTATCCGTATTCTAGTTTTCTTGATTATGCTGGTAATGAAAGAGCGCAAAATAAAATCATAAATCAGCCGTTATTTCCAGAGTATTTTCCAGACAAAGAAACGTTTCTTCAAGAAATATTCGATTGGATTGAGTTTCGGGAGCTTCAATGATGCCCCGCAAGGCAAGACCTTGCGCGGTTGAGATCACTTGGTTGTAATTGCGAAGCCTTACTTGCGGACGTGGCGAAATTGGCAACCGCACTAGCCTTAGGAGCTAGCGCTCGCAAGAGCTTGTGGGTTCGACTCCCACCGTCCGCACCTTTTTATTTATGAACACCGATACTGCTTTTTTAAAACGGCTGGGCTGGTGTGTGATTTTTTTTGTGATGGTATTTTTACTGCTGGATTTTTTTTACTTACTTACTTCGCACACAGTTTGTTTTCAAAACCACTGCTTTGACGTGGCGCTGGCCAAAACGCAAGCCGAGCAAGAAAAAGGCCTGATGTTTCAAAAATCGCTGGCGGCCAATAAGGGGATGCTGTTTATTTTTTCCGAACAGGGACGGCACGCCTTTTGGATGAAACATACCCTCATTCCGCTGGATATTATTTGGATGGATAACAATCATACGGTGGTTTTTATCAATCAAAATGCCCTGCCCTGTGCGCAAGGCGATTGCCCCGTAATAAAGCCCCCGCAAAATGCCATGTATGTTTTGGAAATTAACGGTGGCATGGCGCAAAAAATCGGATTGCAGGTAGGGGATAATATTGAGATTAAGATTTAACTAAAAAAAACGGCTCCGACGTACGTCGGAGCCGTTTTTTAGTTTTCGTCATTGCGAGCAAAGCGTGGGCGCGCCGTTTTTTTAGTTTTCGTCATTGAGAGGAGCCATAGCGACGCGGCAATCTCTATCCAAGGACAAGGATTGCTTCCCGCCACGCTACGCTCGCGGCTAAAGGCTCAAGTGGCTCGCAATGACGGATGAAAGGTTGGTCTACGAAGTTTTCACATCGATCTTAGCATGCTCCGCGCCTTCCATTTTTGGGATTTTAACCGTCAGCAATCCCTTATCCATTTCTGCCGAAGCTTTTTCGGTAAGAATGTTTTCAGGCAATACAATTTTTCGTGAAAACGGACCAAAATAGCATTCCTGATAAAAGTATTTTTTTTCTGGGTCTTCGTGTGGGTTTTTCCGATCGCCTTTAATTACCATCATGTCTTTTTCCACCGAAATGTCCAAATCTTTGATTTGCACGCCCGCAATGGTGGCCATGACCACAAAATCGGCCTTGGTTTCAAACACATCAACTACCAGTTCGCCATCGGAATCAAACAGGTGCTCTTTTTCCATGACTGGTTCTTGTTTTGCGGGCCCGTTAATTTCAACGTGCGATGATTTTGTTTTTTTACTCATTGTTATATGCGATCCGAATAATCCGAATCACGCATCCGAATTATCCGAATGCGTTACGTTATTCGGAACATTCGGATGCCATTCGTAGATTGGGATCGCTATTAAATTTTACAAATACTCTTAACTTTTTTAATTTCATTAAAATCCCACAACATAAATATCATCAGTGCCACGATAATCGCCACCGGAGCTAAGATATTATAGGGACTCTTTAATGTTATTATAGAAAAGTCATAAAGTCCATGGAAGAAAATAGCCAATGCCATGCCGGTAACGGCTAATTTGAATTTTCCCTTGTTCCTGACGGTAGATAGAGCTAAAAAGTAACCCAGCAAACCGGAACATAGCGTGTGTAAAAAGGTTGACCCAACAAAACGGATAAACGTAATAGTAGCGGCGGTTTGCACAATAACGCCAAGCGACACGTTGTCAATGGGTGAAAATAGATACAAAATATTTTCCACCGCCGCAAACCCTAGTGCCGCCACCACCATGTAGAGCATAATATCCAACGGTTCATCTAAAGCCCAACTGCCAAACACGCCAAGCTTGACCACTAAAAACTTTAATATTTCTTCGGAACCAGCAATGATAAAAAACCATAATATAATTTGCAAAATAATCGGGTGTGTGGAAAAAAAGGAAAATAATTGCCATTGTTTTAAAAGGTCAGCCAGTCCTACCTGTATCAAAAAAACCGGCACCGTCACTAAAGCCCCCAGTAAAAATATTTTCAAAATCATGCGTTTTGGCTCGGGGTGCAGGTCTTTTCGAAGATAGTAAAAAAGCCAAATTAAACTGGGTAAAATGCCAAAAAAAATGTAGAGGGGGATGCGATAGTAATCCATTGGCCGTTGTCGTCATTGCGAGGAGGTGCGCCCCGCCGGGGCGCACCGACGTGGCAATCTCCATCCAAGGACAGGGATTGCTTCGCTGTGGCTCGCAATGACGGTGAGTTCTAAATTATGTTGGCCACTTCTCAACCATCAAAAATTCCTTCTTTTTTTCTATCGGCAACTGCTGATAAATTTCTTCGGTAATAAACGGCATAAAAGGATGCAATAACTTTAAAGATGTTATCAGAATTTCTAATAGTAAATATTGTGTGGCTTGACGGGTTTTTGGGTCAGCCAACAAAAGTTTGCTTTCTTCTATAATCTTATCACAAAACGTATGCCAAAAATAATGGTAAATTTTTTCCCCGGCGATGTAAAATTTATATGAGTCCATTAACTTGGTGGTTTCTTTAACTAACCCTTTCAACTCTTTCAGATATTTTTTCTGAATTGGGGTCAGTTTTACCGTGTTCTTTAGTTCTTCAGTTTTTATGTTCATAAGTACAAATTTAGAAGCGTTCCAAATTTTGTTGGCAAAGTTTTTGTAACCTTTTATTTTATTCTCATCTAAAGCTAATGAGGTTCCGGGCGTATTACCAATAATTAACCCCATCCTTAAGGCATCAGTCCCAAATTTTTCAGAAATTTCCATGGGATTGATAACATTTCCCTTGCTTTTTGACATTTTTTGACCCTTGGCGTCCAACACCATGCCGTGAATATACACCGTTTTAAAAGGGACTTTTTTAGTGATGTAAAGCCCAAGCATAATCATGCGCGAAATCCAAAAAAAGATTAAGTCACCCCCGGTTTCCATAACATCAGTAGGGTAAAAATTTTTAAAATCATCAGATACTTTTGACTTTTCCTGCCTGCCGGTAGGCATGGGACTTTTGACTTTTGAACTTGAACGACCCGACGCAAGGAGGGTCGCGAACGGCCATTGGCCAGAAGAAAACCAGGTATCAAAAGTATCGGGGTCGTTTATCATATTTCCACCGCACTTCTCACAATTAGATTGCTTCGCTTCGCTCGCAATGACGGCGTGGCTACATTTTTCACACGTTTTTACCGGAATCGGAATTCCCCACACAATTTGCCGGCTCAGTGGCCAGTCCATAATATTTTTTAACCAATGCAAAATAATTTTTTTGTAATTTTCCGGAATAAAAACAACCTTTCCGCTTTCAATGGCTTTGATAGCCGGTTTTGCTAACGGCGCCATTTTTAAAAACCATTGTTCTTTAATTTGCGGTTCAATTAAACTGTCGCACTTGTAGCAGGTTTTCACCACGTGCTGATAGCTTTCTTCGATTTTTTCCACTAATCCTTTGACCTGCAATTTCTCAATAATTTTTTCCCGGGCTTCAATAATTTTCATGCCAGCAAATTCTCCGGCAACAGGCAATAATTTTCCATAAAAATCAATAATTTGCTCTTTATCTAGATTATGTTTTTGCGCAATCTCAAAATCCACCGCATCGTGCCAAGGCGTAATAGTCATAGCCCCCGTACCAAATTCCATATCTATAGCCTCGTCTTTGACTACTGTAGCCGTTATAGGCCCATTTATCCATTCAAGGCTTAATTTGTCACCTTGTTTGTAACCTTTGTACCTTGGGTCATTTGGGTGCATTACCACGTATTTATCACCAAACTTAGTTTCAGGACGAGCAGTGGCAATCGTAAATGGCCCATATTTTAAATAATATAATTTATCAGTTTTTTCCGTGTCTTTGGTTTCAAGATCAGAAAGAGAGGTCTGATGTTTGACGCACCAGTTAATAATTTTTTTGCCCCGATATACTAGGCCATCACCAAATAACTTTTCAAACGTGCTATAAACAATTTTTACAATTTCCGAATCCAACGTAAATTTTTCACGGCTCCAGTCTACCGAAGCCCCCATCTTTTTTATCTGCCCCTCAATATTTTTTTTATTTTCCAGTGTAAACTGTAAAATTTCGTTATACAATTCTTCGCGCCCCATTTTAAACCGGCTCTTGCCTTCTTTTTCCAGCTTTTTTTCATACACCACCTGCGTTTCAAATCCCGCATGATCCATCCCCGGCAACCACAAAGCTCCAAACCCTTGCATCCGTTTGTAGCGGGTCATAATATCCTCAATCGTCATCACCAAAGCATGTCCCGCATGCAAATTCCCATTGGCGTTGGCGGGGGGCATGATGATGGTGAAGGGTTTCTTGTGCCTACCCTCCTTAGCTAAAGCTTCGGAGGGCGGCCCGTCGGGGCCGAAAAAACCGCTCTCTTCCCAGAGTTTGTAAATCTTATCTTCAACTTGTTTGGCGTCGTAGGGGCCTTCTAAATTCATGAGTTTATTTTAACAGAGATTAAGTACATCTAAAATATTGACAGTCATAAATTATTGTGATAATAATAGTTCTAATCAACCCATTTTTGGAGGGACTATTTATGCAATGGTGGTTTGCTTATTGGAATTTCTCTTCTGGAGAAGGTACTGGCCGGGTTTTCCCGGTCGCTTCCAGCGAGAAATACTTGGATTTGCTAACCAATTACGGTGGCAATAGAGTTACCGAAGGGCATGGTCCGTACAATTCTAATGAGGAGGCGAAAGCTGATTTGCAGAAGCTAATTAGCGGTCGCCACAAAGTAAGTTGCTCTTTTTAGGTCTTCTATTCGACTCGCAAATTCGGGTGGACAGACAGTTTGTCCCACCCGATTTTTTCTTTGCCCCGCGAAGCTTTAGCGAAGTGGGGTTGCTTCAGATTGAAATACCCTGCAACAGCGATCATTAAACCATTATCGGTTGAAAGGTTTTTTCCTGGAAAAAGAATTTCGAATTTCGAATTTCGAATTTCGAATTTAAATTTCGAACGAAGTTCGGAATTTGCAGATACTCCTCCGCCTAAAATAATGGTCTTAGCTTTGTAGGCTCTGGCGGCGTTGATGGTTTTTTTGACGAGCACGTCGCAGATGGCATCTTGCAGGGCAAAACACATTTCCTGGATAAATTTTTTAGATTTTACGATTTCCGGTTTTGTGTCGCGGACTTTATACAGTACTGAAGTTTTTAGACCTGAAAAACTGAAGTTGTAATCTTTTGAATGCATCATCGGGCGGGGTAACGTAATTTCGGATTTCGGATTTCGGATTTCGGATTTCCATAGCTCGGCTTGCCGAGCCATGGTGGGTCCTCCTGGATATCCTAAGTTTAAAATTCTAGCAGCTTTGTCAAAACATTCACCGGCCGCATCGTCTAAGGTTTCGCCGATAATTTCGTATTTTCCAATACCTTTGACCAGAATTAACTGCGTATGACCACCGCTAACCACCAAACTCACTGCCGGAAACACTTTATTGGAAATTGGTAATTGGAAATTGGGACTTTCGTTAATTTTTGGCAAAAAATTAACGAGTATGTGCGCTTCGATGTGGTTGACCGGAATCACCGGAATATCCCAAAAATAACTTAGCGCTTTGGCAAAATTTACACCAACGTACAAACACGGTTCAAGGCCAGGACCATTAGTAATGGCAATATAATCAATATTGGGTTTTTCATATTTTTCCAAAAAATCTTTTACCGACTCAAAAAGCGTACTTTCTTTTTCCAGTATTTTTCTAACATTTCTTAATTTTGAATTTTGAATTTGTTTAGGATTTAGGATTTTGGATTTAGGATTTGCCAACTTAGCCTGTTTTAACGCATTCGTTAAAACAGGAACTAAGTTGGTTTGGTGTTCGCGCTTTGCCATCATCGGAAAAACCCCGCCATAGTTTGCATGGATTTGCTGGGAAGACACGATATTGGACAAAACTGTAAACTTTTTACTTTTTACCTCCAAAATCGCGATTCCCGTGTCATCGCAAGAAGTTTCTATAGCTAAGATTTTCATGTGGTAATATTAGCCGAAATATTGATTTTTTTCAATTTTTAGGTTACAATCATAGTAACAGTGGTCCCATCGTCTAGTCTGGTCCAGGACACACGGCTTTCATCCGTGTAACTCGGGTTCAAATCCCGATGGGACCGCCTTCGCCACGCTGAAGCGCGGCTACGGCGTGTCAAAGACCGCCATAGCTGCGCGAAAGCGGGATTCGCTACGCCGAAGCTCGCAAGAGCGTAGGCGAGCTTCGTCCTAGCTACGGCGTGTCAAAGACCGCTTAGACGAACGAAGAAAACGAAAATGCATTATGTTTATAGTTTACAATGTAAAGATGGGTACTATGTCGGATGCACAAATGATATTGTTGATCGTTTAAATAGGCATAAAAATGGAAACGCGCCTGCAACAGCCAATCGTTTACCGATAAATCTGGAATTTTACATTGCTATGGAAGATAAATATAAGGCGTTTAACCTTGAAAAATATCTTAAATCCGGATCTGGCAGGGCTTTTGTTAAAAAACACCTGACTTAAATTGATTTTAATTCTATGGATACAGAGGATGTTAATATTGAGCCATATAATCCCGAATGGCCGAAAAAGTTTGAAAATGAGGCACAGATTTTGCACGAGGTTTTAGATGGTAATCAAATTATTAGCATTAAGCATGTTGGAAGTACTGCAATTCCTGGGTTGTCAGCGAAACCTGTTATTGATATTTTGATTGGCGTTAAATCTTTACCCGATATTAAAGAATTTATTCCGATTCTGGAGAAGCTTGAATATTCTTACTGGGATAAGAATCCACAAAAAGACGGGTATTTTTTCGTAAAAGGATTGCCACCAAACGGCCCACGGACATTTCATATTCATATTGTGGAAATGGGATCTAAACAGTGGGAAAAATTACTTTTTAGGGATTATCTTAGAAATCATCCCAATGAAGCAAAGAGCTACGAAAAACTGAAATTTGAATTAGCGGAAAAATATAAAACCGATAGAGAGGCTTATAGTAATGCTAAGGGTGAATATATAGAATCGATTATAGAAAAAGCAAAACAAGAGCGAACTTAATGCAGAAAAAAGACTACCTGGATATTTCAAGAGCTTCTGACCTTAAAAATCCGGGCGACAAAAAAATATACCGCCTGCTTGAAATTATTCCGGGTGCGCTAAGCTTCGGGACTCTTTTGGGAGTCCTTGTTTTTTCATGGCTTACTCCCGCCTACGTTTCTATTTTTGTGATTTGTTTTTGTTTTTACTATTTATTCAGGATTTTTTACTTTTCACTGCACCAGATTACCGGCTATTTTAAAATAAAAAGGCACCTGAAAAAAGACTGGCTGATGGAACTGAAGAAAATCAGGCACAATACTGCGCCTGATTCTGGCACGACAAGGGATTGGAAAGATATATATCATTTGGTAATTTTGCCAACCTACAAAGAAGGTCAAAAAATTATTCAGGAAAGTTTGAATTCACTGCTAGTCTCAAAATACCCCAAAGAAAAATTAATGGTTGTATTGGCCGTAGAAGAAAGGGCAGGTACATTATTTAAAAATATCACCCAAAAAATACAGAAGGAATACGACGGTAAATTTTTTAAATTTATCACTGTAGTCCATCCGACTAATATTAAAGGGGAAATTGCCGGCAAAGGGTCCAACGTTGCCTTTGCGGGGCAGGAAGCTAAAAAATTAATTGATGCTTTAAAAATTCCTTACGAAAACGTGCTCATATCCAGTTTTGATATTGATACCAAAGTCTACCCGCAATATTTTTCTTGCTTGACCTGGTACTACTTAACCGAAAAAAATCCCCTTCAAGCTAGCTATCAACCCGTGCCAGTGTACAATAATAATATTTGGCGCGCGCCGTTTTTTGCCAGGGTAGTTTCTAGCTCCAATACCTTTTGGCAGATGATTTGCCAAGAGCGATCAGAAAAATTAACGACGTATTCCAGCCACGCTATCCCCGCCAAAGTATTTTTTGAAGTCGGTTACCCCAATAATGTAGTCTGCGATGATTCGCGAATTTTTTGGCGCGCCTATTTGCATTACAATGGAAATTACCGCGTTGTGCCCATATATTATTTGGTTTCCATGGACGCAGTAGACACGCCCAACATCTTAAAAACCGCGATCAACCAGTACAAACAACAAAAACGCTGGGCATGGGGGTGCGCGGAAATTCCGTATATTATGTTTGGATTTTTGCACAATCCCGATATTTCTGTTTGGAAAAAAGTTTCTCACTTGTATACGATTCTTGATGGCTACTGGTCATGGGCCACAGCGTCGTTGTTACTTTTTGCTTTGGGTTGGCTGCCGATTTTATTGGGCGGCAACAAGTTTAATATCACCGTACTGTCATTTAACCTGCCAATTCTAACCGGGCGCGTAATGACCATTTCTTTGGTGGGCATGCTGGTATCAGCCGTATTATCTACTCTTTTATTGCCACCGATCCCAAAAGGCGTCAGCCAATTTAAAAAAGTCACCATTTTTTTACAATGGGTATTTTTACCAGTCACTTTAATCGTCTTTGGGGCCTTCCCCGCACTCGACGCCCAAGCCAGATTAATGCTTGGCAAATACATGGGTTTTTGGGTTACCGAAAAAAGAAGGTAGCTCTAAAAGCGATGACTCGCTGTAACCCCTCACGCTTCTTCGTCATTGCGAGCCCGCGGACGTGGCAATCTTCATCCAAGGACAGGGATTGCCACGTCCCGCCACGCCGTCGGCTCGCGGCTAAAGGCGCTACTCGCAATGACGGTGGGGTGTGGGGGTTACAACTCGCTCGATTGACGAATGAGTAAGTGGCATGATATGATTGCCGAAAGTTAATCATCATCCTGTTTAGGAGCAAAAAAAATGGAGCAACAAGGAGTATGGATACGATTCGCTGTAAAGGGAGAAAATATCCGCACCGGCTCTCCCTATGGATGGAGATCCTTTGTGGGGAAAAATCCCGAAGTTCCTTTAAAGGGATGGTTTACAGAAGGATTATCTTCCCGCAAAAATCCGGTCCCGGCATTTGTCCGTATTAAGGACGAATATGATGTGTTGGCATGGGTTGCTTACTTTGGAACCTATAGCATTGAGGATGGTATTATGTATATCAAATTACAAGAACCAACTTCTCTGCCGCCCTGGTAAACCCAGCAAGATCATTGCTGGGTTTTTTATATCTTTATAGCTCTGAATTACGAAACTCCCATGTAAAGCGATTTTTCGCATCTTTTTTCCAAATTTTGGCTATATGTCAAGCATATAACCTGTGCCGTTTGGACACAAATACATTGCGACGCATTTATGTCCGGCACTATCCTCGGTTATAAATTCGCTATAATTTTTAACCGTACGCGTAGCGTACGCTTAAAAATTCTATCAAATTTCTATCTCAAAATTTGAAAAAAATCTTGCGAAAGAGTTTCGTAATTCAGAGCTTTATAGACTTGCCCATTACTCAAAATGGATTTTTTGTTTGAAATTTTTTAGTTCTTGCAAAAGCAGGGGATGTGTTTTTAATTCAGGATCTTTCTCTAATAATTCCTTAGCGCTTTGGCGGGTTTTTTCTACTAAAAAGATGTTGAGCATGCCCTCCATGGCAACATCGGGAAGCCCCGATTGAACCGCTCCGTATAGTTGTCCGGGACCGCGGATTTCCAAGTCTTTTTGTGCCAATTCAAAGCCGTTGTCGCATTCAATCATGGCTTGCAAGCGTTTTCGGTTTAATTGACTGGGGTCACTGGTAAACAAAAAACAGTGGCTTTGCATGTCGCTTCGGCCCACGCGGCCGCGAAACTGGTGTAACTGCGCCAAGCCAAATCGCTCCGCTCCTTCAATCATCATCACCGTGGCGCGAGGCACGTCCACGCCAACTTCCACCACCGAAGTTGAAACCAAAATATCAATTTCACCTTTTTTAAAATCCAACATCACGCGCTGTTTTTCTTGGGTCTTCATTTTCCCGTGCAACATGGTAATCCGCAAATCCGGAAATATTTCTTTGGACAATTTTTCATACTCTTGTTTTACCGTTTTAATTTCACCAACGCCACCCAAGAGCCCCTGCTGATAATTTTGCGGCATAAAGGATCCGTAAATTTGGTTGTTGTTTCTTGTATCTTGTATCTTGTCTTGGTCTTCTCCGATTTTTGGACAAATCACAAATACTCCACGCCCTTGCTTGACTTCTTTATGGATAAAATCGTACGCACTTTTTCTTTCCAAAGGATCCACAATAATCGTTTTTATTTTCTTGCGATTTTTTGGCATTTCTTTGATCAACGATAAATCCAAATCACCGTACACCGTTAGTGCCAGCGTGCGCGGGATGGGCGTCGCGGTCATACTCAATAAATGGGGGATTAGCATTTTGCCCTTGATCAATTCCGCGCGCTGGTTGACTCCAAAACGGTGCTGTTCGTCTAAAATGATTAACGCTAGCTTTGAAAATGTAACGCCTTTTGAAATTAGGGCATGGGTACCAATCAGTAAGTTAATTTGCCCGAATTCTAATTCCAAAAGTAAATTTTTCTTTTTAATTTCTTCAATTTTTTCGTTTTTGCAAATGAAACTTTCTTTGCCGGTTAAATACCCGACCGTCACGTTAAACTTTTCCAGCATTCTTGAAATGCTTTTAAAATGCTGGCTGGCTAAAATTTCGGTGGGCGCCATAAACGCCACCTGGTAGCCATTTTTTATGGTACTCAAAGCCGCCATCGTTGCCACCACGGTTTTACCACTTCCAACATCGCCCTCCAAAAGTCGCGACATCGGCACCGGTTTTTCTAAATCTTTTAAAATTTGAAAAGCACACTGGCGCTGGGAATCGGTTAATTGAAACGACAAACTTTCGGTAAATTTTTTCATCAAATCGGTGTCCATGACAATGACGGACGCGGTTTTTTGCTGTAGTTTGGCGCGCTGGCGTAAAATGTTTAACTGCAACAAAAATAAATTCTCAAAAGAAAATCGCGCCTTAGCTGCGTCAGCATGTTCAAAAGAATCCGGAAAATGTATCTGCCAGATCGCTTCTTTGATCGGCAAAAACTTATGTTTTTTTAAAATTTCTTCTGGTAACACTTCCGGTACTTTATCAAAAAAATATTCCAACAACGGTTTGATAATATAACGTAACCATTTTGAAGTTACGCCTTTAGTTTCGGAATAGACCGGGATAATCCTCCCAGTGTGCGTCAAGTTATCATTTTCTGCAATATCACTAATTTTTTCAAACGCGGGATTGGCTAAATAAACTCCATTTTTACTCAAAGTCACTTTTCCCGCCAAACACACAAAATCATCTTCGCGTAAGGACCTGGTCAAAAACGGCTGATTAAACCACAAGGCTTTTATGATTCCCGTTTCATCCTCAATTTCGGCTTCGGTGATGGTCATGTATTTTTTAAACGTCTGCGTATTTTCAATCGCCAAAATCCGCCCCTGCACGCACACAGTTTCGCCCACTTTCGCGTTTTCAATCGCCACAATATGAGAAAAATCTTCATACCGCGCCGGAAAATAAAACAACAAATCCCGGACATTTTTAATTCCAAGCTTTTTGAGTTTTTTGTGGTGGCTGGCACTGATATTGGGTACGTTTTCTATGGAAGTGGATAGTTCAATCATGTTTTTCATCTTATCAACAAAAGTTTAAATAAAAAAGCCCTGCAAAACTTTTAGATTGTTGCAGGGACTAGTTGTCATGAGGTAGTTGCCATTTTGACGCGTCGTTGGCGCATATAGCAACGATGGCAAAGTCCAAGTGCTTTAATGATTTTCGCTTCCCTACACTTAGTGCATTCGCCGATTTTACTTTTGGCGTAGCAGTTTGGACAAACCAAAGTTCTACGTTCACGATTACGATGAACCGTTTTTTGTTTCTTGCAAATACTTCAAATGTCAATCACATGTCACCTCCTGAAGTACTGGTTGGTAAAGGGCAATACGATTACATATTAAACTATTTTATTTTTTTAGTCAATAAAAACGTCATCGTTTAAACAAAAAACGGCGCGCCGTTTTTGTTCTACTCACTACTCACTACAAACTACTAACTTGTTTTCTTAGTATGCCCCGAATCAACCTCATACTTAGTATTTTGCTGTTCAAAGAAGTTTACCAGTTCCAAAACGTCAGTGGCGGTGGGCATCTATTTGATTTTTTAACCTTTACACCTCAACACCTAATTTTTCCCTTATTATTTTCTTCATATTACTTACATCGTGTTTCATGATTGTAAATTCATCCTCCGTGTCAGTAAGGCGTTTCAAGAATTTATCAAGAGTTGTAGTAAGTTTATCGAACTTTCGATTCCACCGCGCTTCCATTGCCTCCAATTTCTTATTTAATCTTGTTTCCAGGCTCATTATTCTCTCGTCAACCGCATCCAAAATAACCCCTGTTTGGTTATTCAACAATTCCTGAATATCTTTTTTAGTAAGTGAATTTTCTTTTACCATGTTTCAAGTATATTATTTTAAATAAATGCGTCAAGGACTGTGAATTGCGTTCTACTCACTACTCACTACTCACTACCAACTACTAACTCGTCTTCTTGGTATGCCCCGAATCCACTTCGTACTTGGTATTTTGTTGTTCAAAAAAGTTTACTAATTCCAACACATCCGTGGCGGTGCTCATCCATTTAGCCGGATTGGTAACATTGTATTCTTTTGGCAAACCCAATTCAGTCAGCCTGCGGTCTGCCACGTATTGGACATACTGATTTACGTAGTCGGCATTTAAGCCTAAAATTCCGTTGGGGAATAAATCTTTGTTGTAGGCGTTTTCAATATTTACGCCTTCAACAATAATGGATTTTATTTCATTGGCAAATTCTTCAGTTAACAGTTCGCTGTTTTCTTCCAGAATAGTTTGAATAAGTTGGATGCCAAATTTTAAGTGCAAACTTTCGTCGCGAAGCACCCAGTCAATCATACTGCCAAAATTTCGCAGTTGGTTTCTTTGCCTGAAAGAAAGCGCCACCATAAATCCGGAATAAAACCATGTGCCTTCCATGACGATATTAGTCGCCACCAAATTTCTGATAAAATCCTTTTTACCTTCGGCGGTTTCAATGTCCAGTTTTTCTTCGGTCATGCGCTTTAAATACTTCATCACGTAATTTTCTTTGGCCTGCATAGAAGGGCTTTCCAAATGCACCTGAAAGATTTTTTCGCGGTCAAAGGGAAACGTTTCCAGTACATATTCAAACGCTACGCAATGATTGGCCTCTTCCCACATTTGCTTGGCCAAATACAAGTGACACTCGGGCGATTTTAAATAGGGGTACACGCCCAGCGCCAGTACGCGATTGACAATCAATTCGGCCGGATTAAAAAACGCCATGGTAAACTTTACCGCGTGCCGTTCGTCTTCCGTCATTTTTGCCCAGTCTTCCAAATCTTCTTTTAACGCAATTTCATGCGGAAACCACGTGTTTCGCACCGCTTGGTTATACAAATCATACGCCCACTGGTAGCGCATAGGATGCAAGTTCATATCTTCTGGAGATGCTTTTCCTAAAATCATGGCTGTAAATTTTAAATATTTTACTTTTTTATACTCCAAGGACTCCCCTCGGTTTCAAATAACCTGTAATTGCATAATAACGGCGCTTTGAACCATTGAGTGGTCAAGAAAACTGGATTCATTTTTACCGGAAGTATAATCTGAAATTTTCTGGCAGGCGGAAATAATCAGATCAATGTAAGCGTTACTGTTTTTCATAAATTATTTTTAGATCGCTCGTAATAGAAGGACGCATACGAGCAACAACTTTTGTGTCAGGAACCAGGTCAACGCCAACACCTAAAATGCCCTCCAACTCTTCTTGGATTTCTTGTTTTTCCATGTACCCAAAATTATTTCCTTTGCTAGAAAATAATAAATCAACATCGCTATCGCTTTGATTGTCACCCCGAGCCCTTGAACCAAATATTCCAACCTTAGAAAAGTCATACTTTTCAAACACGGGTTTGGCTTTTTTGGTAATTTCTTCGATGGTTATTTTTTTATTTTTGATTGTTTGCATATTTGAATTATAAATAATAACTACTTTGATATCAAATTGTGCTTAAAAATTCCGCCAACTGACGAGTATCCATTTTTCTTGCCCATCTTATATTCCATTAAACTCAAAACTCCCTGAAGCTCTTCACTCTTTTTTATAGCTTGATTGGCGTATTTTAAGCTTTCGCTAGCCATTTTTTCAATTTTTTGTATTTGTTTGGTGGTCATGGTGTAAATTTACTGGTTTTTAATGGGAAAGTCAAATTCCTAGTTAGATTGCCACGTCGGCTTGCGAGCCTCCTCGCAATGACGAACGTTTTGGATTTTGGTGATTTGAAAATTTGAATCTATTTGGGATTTGGAAATTGGGATTTGGGATTTTACGTTATTGGCATCCATCGCACGTAAATTGTTCTTGCGGGTCAGAGGGCATATGAATTTTATAGGTTTTGCCGTCGATGATTTTGGCTTGATAGTGCTGACCGTCTTTGTGGGCGGGTTCCAGCTGGGTTTGGACTTTGGCGAAGATTTGCTGGGAAATAATGGGTTCTACCGCCACGGCTTGGAGCGCTTGTTCTGGGACAACGGCGACCACGGATTCTACTAAAAATTTTTGGTCGGCAATTTCGGGTTGTTCCGCGGGCTGTTCGACCGCGGTTTCGGCCGCGGCCGAAACCGCGACAGGTTCTTGGGTTCTTACATTCATCGGTTCTTCAGTTTTCTTAAACACCGACGCAAACCCCGTTTTACCCAATTTTTCGGATTTATTTACAGAAACGGTACTCTGCTCGGCGGTATGCCTTGGCTTCATGTGCAGGTAGTAGGTACTTTTTACGCCTTTTCTCCAGGCAGTATAGTAAATGTCCATGGTTTTATCAATATCGCGGTCGTCTAAATACATATTTCTTGACAAAGCCTGGTCAACCCACTTTTGCGCGCGCGCCACGACTTCTATGAAAGCGTAAGGTGAAACATTAAATGAAGTTTTATAGACATCCCTGATGTGGGGTGGAATTTCGGTAATGGTTGAAATATCTCCCTGTAATTCAATGATTCTTTCTTTGACCATATCCCACAAATTCATGTTTTTTAATTCGGTGACCAAATTGTGGTTGATGTCCAAATATTTCCCGGAAATTTTGTTACGTGAAAAAACTTGCGCAAATCTTGGATCGATTCCCGGTGTGGTTCCAGCCACCAAACCAATGTTAGCGTTTGGCGCCACGGCCATCAAGGTGGCGTTTCTCATGCCGTTTTTTACCTTGACGCGTAGTAAATCCCAATCCAGCCAGTTTTGTTTTGATTTTTTATCTACGTCCAAAGCTACGCCCCGTTCCATTTCCAATTTTTCCATACTGTCGATTGGCACCCTGCCTTTTGACCATTCAGAACCGGCAAAGTTTTTGTAACTTCCGCGCTCTTGCGCCAAATTAGCGGATTCATCAATGGACATGTAACTCATAAACTCAAAAATCTTATCGGTAAAGTCATACGCATGTGGCGAATCATATGGAATTCCCAACTGTTCAATCGTATCAGAAAAACCCATCACGCCCATGCCGATGGCGCGGTTTTCGGAATCGGATTTTATGGCTTCCGGCACCGGTAATTTATTAATGTCCACCAAATTATCTAACTGTCGCACGGCCAGCCTTACCGATTCTTCCAGTTTTTGCCAGTCGATTTGTTTTTTGTTTAAATGCGTCGCAATATTTACCGAAATTAAATTACAAACGGCAATATTTTCTTTGTCTTGAGGCAAACAAATTTCGGTGCATAAGTTTGACATGTGAATCGTGCCGGTATTGTTATTTAACGCCCGCAAGTTGATAGCGTCTTTCCAAACGAGCCACGGATGTGAAGTTGTTTGCAGTGCCACCAAAATCGCGCGGTATTGTTCAGTCGCCGGCACCTTTTTCCACATTCTCATTTTTCCCTCTTCAGCCATTTTTACGTATTCAGCGTAGCGCGCCGAAAAAGCCTTACCATAAAGTTCATTTAAGTCGGAAGTTTCTTTGGGGTCAAACATGTACCAATCTTGTTTTTGCTCCACGCGCTTCATAAATTCATCAGAAAGATAGGCGGCGGTATCGGCCGTTCGCATTCTTAGGTAATCATCGCCCGCGCTTTGTTTCCAGGTGATAAAATCAGGAAAATCGTAGTGCCAGTTTTCCATGTAAAAACACAGGGCGCCTTTTTTCTTGCCCCCCCTTTGAATTGCGCGAATAGCCGTGTCAATAATTTTGGCAAACGGCGTGGGACCGCTTGAAACCGTGTTATTTGAAGTCAATGGCGAACCTGTGGCGCGCAATTTAGTTAATGAGGCACCCAAACCGCCGGAAGCTTTCGAAAGCATCATTACATCCATGACCGACTTTGAAATGTGTTCCATGTTGTCATGGATTTCCAACAAAAAACAGTTAGACAGCGCGGGATTTGGTATGCCGGCGCCGATGTTAGTGGAACCACCGGCAATGTATTCATGCCGGGACATTTTTTCGTAAAATTTTACGGCTTGCTCCGTTGGATCCTTTTCATTGTAAGACATGCCCATTGCCACACGCATAAACAGATACTGCGGAGTTTCAAACGGCTGTTGTTTTTTGTCTTTAATAGAATATCTATTTAACAAGCTGGACAAACCGGCGTAAATAAACAACTCGTCGCGGGAAATAGTTAAAACCTCTGACAGTTTATCCAAGTCAAAGTTTTTTTCCATCCTGGCGTCCAAAATTCCACCCGCCGCGCCGGTTTTTACATAATCAGCAAAATGCTCTTTGTGGAGCTTTTTTAATTCCTCATCGGTTTGGTAATGCCCCAACACATGCTTGTAAACCGTTTTTAACAACAACCGCGTGGCGATTTTGTCATAATCAACATCGTCTTTGATATTTTGCACCGCCGCGTTTATCGTGGCTTGGTCCAGCTCATCGGTGGTAATGCCGTCATAGAGCGTCACATGGGTATCAGTGGCCACCTGGGTAACCTTAGAAATCGGGTCAATCATGCCAAGAGCCGCCCTTTCAATAGATCGGTTGATCTGATCAGCGTTAAATAATACTTTCGAGCCGTCGCGCTTGGTTACGTTGAGTTCCATAACGTTAATTTTGAATTTCTAATTTTGAATTTTGAATAAATTTTGAATAATATAATTTCGAAACGCGCGAAACGTGTTTAAAAATTAAGTAATTCAAATTTCAATCAAAATTCAAAATTCTAATTTGAAAATTTACTAAACTAATTTGTGCAACATTTATTTTACTCTTTTAAATTTTTCGTGCAACTTTGGTTTTTACATAAAAAATTTGGAAAACTGTGGATAACTGCCACATCGCGTTCGCGCGAGTGGAATTTCTAATTTCTAATAATAAGGAGTATTTTTATAATAAAAAAGCCTCGATCTGTTTTGGATCAAGGCTCCTGGTTTTGGCTACTACTTTTGGTTGGCAGCCAATCGTTCCTGCTCTTCTTCTTCTGTAATCATTTTGAGTTTTTGCTTACTCTCACGATATTCACGGTAAAAATACCAAGAACAAGCAAACAAGATCAGGCTGACGCTAGGGTACACAAAGATTGTTACCAAAAGGTAATCTGGTTGCGCCGCAGTACCGCTAATGGTAAACCACAGCGGTATGACAATGAGAGCAACACCTGCGAGCGCGCAGAATATCATGCCTATTAGGCACGTTGCCACGTCTTCTCTGGCACCTTCTTTAGTGCACCCGTGATCACGACTACTCATGGCGCATCTCCTTTCAAAGAGTTGTGCTGATTAAGGGTTTTGGAGTTAAATTGGAAAATGACAAGTGGCGTCTTTTCCTCTACTAGTTTTTTTTCAATGACAGGGGGCATAAAAAGTACCCCTAACCACAAAATAGCAAAGGTAATGGGCAAAAGATTAAAAAGCACCTGGAAATTTGGCCATCGGTTGAGTTTTCTCCATTCCTCACCGGTAAAGATGCGGAATTCAGATGCCTCGGTTTCTGGTGGCTCCAGTTTTGCCAGACACATGTGCCAATAGTCTATCCTGGCCTGGGCTTTTCGGTTAATGATAAACCAAAAAGCACATGATAGTAATCCCATGATTCCTAACACCAGGTAGAGCGCAGGAATAGGATTTGCCATCTGAAATCCCAAAAACGAAAAGGCAGCCGCGTTGATGGTGGCAACAATAGCGCTGCGAGCATAACGCAAGTTTGCGTCACCGTTGCGAGAACCAGCCAAACCGGTAAAGGCACCCTCCTTTCTTTTCTCTTCTTTGGCTTTTTGTTCATCAGTCATTTTCGGTGGTTCTGCCATTCAGAGTCTCCTTTCTTAAGACTTAGTTTTTAAAGGGCGAATTGTTCGTTTATATCATCTTATGTTTAAAATGTCAAAAAATCGGCGCATTCTCTGTGGGCGAGCGTAAAAAATAAAAAGAGTAGGATTTTCTCCTACTCTAGTAATTATTCGCCATAAATTGGCGAATCCACGGTTTTAAAGTCCGAAAACTTTTCTTCCAAAACTCGAGCCAGTATTGCATGGGTTGCGATTTTTTTGTTAAAACCGCCATAGGTGGCAACTTCAATAGTAGCCGCGGGATGAAATTTTGAACTTGGGTGAAACCGTAAAAAACCTTCTAACAAAACGACGGTTGTTGCCTCATTTTTAGCAACCTCCTGTTCGAGATTTTTTTCTAGTTTCTCTCTTGATAACCAGCTGTCTTGCACTCTGACCACATGTTTTATGGCATGGGCGCGACCTCTGGTTACGACCATCCCAAGGACAAAGGTATAGTGTTTGCCACTAGAAATGTCGGGTTTTTCCAAATTAACACTAAGCAGGTTTTCAAAGTTCATCATTTTCTCCTTAAGATTTTCGGTTTAGAAAACTGTCTCTAGTATACTGAAAAACCCTGCAAAAGCAAGGGTTTTCGTCTAACAACTTTCAACTATTAACTAATGACTAAATTTTGTGCGCCCGCGGGGAATCGAACCTCGATTTCTAGGTCCGCAACCTAGTGTCCTGTCCGTTGAACGACGGGCGCAATTTATTTGTCATCATAGCCTAATTTTGCCAATCTTTCAACACCATGTATAATAGACTTGTCCCTAAATAAGGTTTTACTGCAAATTCCATATTTTGGTCACAAATTTGCTATAACTTTTCAGCTTACCGCAAGGGTAAACTTCAAAGTTCTATCAAATTTCCAGCTCAAAATCTGTAATTTTCGTACGAAACCTTATTTAGGGACAAGCCTAATGCAATCATGGAACAGATGCTAAAAAAATACTTTGGCTACGAGCAATTCCGGCCATTGCAAAAAGAAATCATCCAACGCACGCTGGAAGGCAAGGATTCGGTAGTTTTGATGCCTACGGGCGGAGGAAAATCCTTGTGCTTCCAGCTTCCGGCACTGATGCAAGACGGTTTGACGATTGTCATTTCTCCGTTGATTTCTTTGATGAAAGACCAGGTTGACGCGCTTATTACCAACGGAATTCCGGCCGACCTTATCAACAGCACCTTGACCCCAAATCAAATCGCCAGCGTCATGGAAAAAACTCATAACAAAGCCTTAAAAATTTTATACATCGCTCCGGAGCGCCTGGGAGCGGTTGGATTTGAAGATTTTTTGCACACGTTAAAAATTAGCCTGATTGCCATTGACGAGGCGCACTGCATTTCCCAATGGGGGCATGATTTTCGCCCGGATTACCGGAATTTATCCAGTTTGCGCCGGAATTTCCCCAATATCCCCATCATTGCCTTAACCGCCACCGCCACGCAAAACGTGCGCGATGATATTGTCGCGCAACTGGGTTTAAAAAACCACCAAATGTTTATTTCCAGTTTTAACCGTCCGAATTTAAGCTACCAGGTGTTGCCAAAACGGGATTCTTTTGGGACTATTTTAAAATTGTTGGCCAACCACAGAAGTGATTCCGTGATTATTTACTGCTTTTCGCGCAATGATACGGAAAATCTGGTTAGTAATTTAAACGACTACGGTTTTAAAGCGGCGCCGTATCATGCGGGCCTTAACGCCAAAACCCGGAAGGAAAACCAAGAAAAATTCATCAAAGACGAAATACATATCATGGTTGCCACTATCGCGTTTGGCATGGGGATTGATAAGCCCGATGTGCGGTTGGTTATCCACCACAGTTTGCCAAAGTCTATAGAAGGCTACTACCAAGAAACGGGACGCGCCGGACGAGACGGCTTGCCGGCCCAATGCGTTTTACTGTTTTCTTACGCCGACAAATTCAAATTAGACTTCTTTTTGCAAAATATGACTGATTTTGAAGAGCGCCAAAAAGCCGAAGAAAATATCCAACAAGTCTTAAATTACGGCAATTTGCGAGGTTGCCGACGCCAATTTTTGCTCAACTATTTTGATGAAGATTATCAACTAAAAAATTGCGGGAATTGTGACGGGTGCGGCGCGCGAGCGGAGCTCGCATCGCAGACTGACGCAGAGACGGGTGGCGCACAAAAACGCAGAGATTTTCTGCCACCGTTACGCGTCGCGCCTACAGGCGCGACTCCGTCGTCGTCATTGCGAGGAACCACAGCGACGTGGCAATCTAACAACGACTTGCCAGTCGTAAATATCGGCCACGACATCGCATTATTCGAAAAACTGCGCACGCTAAGAATGGCAGAATCAAAGCACCTCCACGTCCCGCCCTACGTAGTCTTTGGCGACAAAGCCCTAGTCCAAATGGCCACGGATTTTCCCAAAACCAAAGAAGAATTCCTAGAAATCCACGGCGTAGGCAACCAAAAACTAGCCCAATTTGGAGAACAGTTTTTGGGGGTTATACGAGAACATCTCAACAAAAAAACAGCATAAAAAAAGAGGCCATTTAATACCATACCCCAGAAAGCGGAGAGGGTGGGATTTGAACCCACGAGACCCTTGCGAGTCATAGTTTTCGAAACTATTCCGTTAAGCCGCTCCGGCACCTCTCCCTTTTTTCATCATATCTATTTTATCAGATTCTAGCAAAAATGCCCCATGATATTGGGGCATTTTTGTATGATATTTTTTAAACCATTTCTTCAACTTGCTTGTTGGGATTTTTTACAATAATCTGATGCCAGTCGTTGTAGTCGTAAATGTCTTGGATAATAATTCCGCAGATAAATCCGGCAAACAGAGTTGGAAGATAGTAGTGGTCAACTATCCAAACAATCACCAACAAAACAATTCCCATAATCCAATGATGCAAATGCAATCGCCATTTCCCAAAATCGACGAACACGTAATTTACTTTGCCATTATGCACAAACAGATGGCAAAATAATTTACACAATACATACCCTGCGACTATTCCTCCCGTAAACGAAAGAGAATAGTAAAACGATGTTGCCAGCACAATCGCCGGCAAGACCATTTCAACCTTGGTTCTTTTAACTTTAGTGCTAGGAATTTCACTATTTTCGGCCATAATTTTATGCTTAAATTATATTACTCATCCGCTTAGAATAAGACAGATTTGAACCTAATTACGCCCAAAATTGACCTTTTTATATATTCACTATAATTTTAAGTATACTCCTTTTAAGCTTCCTTGTCAACCCCAAACAGTGGATTACCTGTTCATTAAAAAACCCCATTTTTTTGATGGAAAATAGGGTTTTTTAATGAAAATGTGCAGTATTCTTGAATTAGTCCGAACGCATTTCGCCGCCTGCGGCGGCGAGGAATTCCCCCCGCGAAAATT
>CAZYSZ010000007.1:0-5415 GCA_964650025.1 uncultured Candidatus Saccharibacteria bacterium
GTCTCACAATGGAGAACACAATCGCGAAAATCACCAACACCGTAGAACCAACGATAATCATGATGTTGGACGCCCATTCTCCTTGGTCTTGTTCCATCTTCATTGCCTATCTCCTTTCAGGAAAAGTGAACTGTATGAATGCCAAGAGAAACCACGCTGCCATAAACCCGCCCGCGATGAAGTTCATGTAAAAGTGAAAAGTTGGAGACTTGCTTATCTCCTTCCATTCTTGTCCGCTGAACACCCTAAATTTCTCTGGCTCCGTTTCGGGCGGTTCCATGCGGGCGAGAGCAGAGTTCCAGAAGGTAATCCACTGTTGGCTTTTCTGGTTCAAAAAGATCCAGAGGACATTTGCGATACACGCAATAATAGCTGTGGAGAAACGTACTCATGGATTGTGAATTTGAATTGCCCAGAAAGGAATCACTGCGGCGTTAATTGCTCCGAGAAGAGCGCTAATCTGCCAACGTAGGGTAATCTGATTGGTGCGACAGACAGCCACGGCCGTAATCCAGCTTCCTTTTCTTCTTTCTTCTCGCTCCTGATGTTCTTTTTGCTCTTCGGTGAGATTTGGTGGTTCTGGCATAGACTATCCTTTCGCATAAACAAAGTGTAGGTGTAAACGACTATTTACTTTATACAAAATTAAATATTAAATGTCAAACGCCCATAAAGTGACCCCTCACACCTACCATCGCACATGTCGTCATTGCGAGGAAGACCGCAGTCTGACGCGGCAATCTAACATGGAGAGCTAGATTGCTTCGTCGCTGTGGCTCCTCGCAATGACGAGAAAATTATCACGGCGCCACTGGCAAAATGGTGGGGAAAATGTTTTCTAGTTCGCTATCGGCAAAAGTGTTGTTATCGGAGTAATCTGGGGTTGGCAAAACATCTTCTCCGGTGTCGGGGTTATGCCAGGTTTCCTGGTAAATACCGAAGGTATTTTTTTCAAAACTGGAGTTTTTAATCGTGGGGCTTCCTCCTCGTACGTGCACGGCTTTAGGTGGCAGTACGGCGGTTCTGACATTGTGTAAAACAAACCTCACGCCGTCAACTAAAGAAGCTGAATTTACCAGGCGCATGGCGCTGTTGGCGTTGTTTTGTAACAGAGAATTTTTTAAGGTAATAATACTTTGATCAACATTGATAGCGGCGGCAAATTCAGGATTTTGGTCACTACCATAAAAAGCACCGGCGTAAGAAATTCCGACATATTCTAAAACAGAACTAACGCTGGTTTTGGAAAATTGCAATCCCAGCCAATTACCTGGCAAAACCCAAGGCTGGTCGTAGTGAAATGCCCTAAAAATAATCGGAGCGTCGGGCGTGCCCACCGCTGTTAAGGTTCCTTCTGTTTTTATGCCCGCGGAATTGTCGTAAAAATTCATAATGACACCAGGTTGCAAGGTTAGTGTAATATTTTCTGGCACGGTAAGAATGCGCCTTATCAAATACGGCAAATCTGGCGACAGGGTCATGTTTTGCACAATATCACCATTAAAGGTAATTGTGTTATACGTATTATTTTCGGCTTTGTTATTGGTAAAAAACGGGTATGAAAGCGTGCCAACGTAGATTGGCGTATTATTGTTTTCAAAAGTGTTATTTTCAATCACGGGTGTGGACGGCGCGGCGTCGCCCGCGGGCGACGCCGCCAACTGATCAATATAAATTCCATACGTATTATTTTCAAAATCAGAATTTTTAACCGTCGGTGCACCACCCAACACATATACTGCCCGCGACTTATACTGCACGTCGTTTTCGGTATCTTGGTATAAAAAGGTTGCAAAATCCACCATTGAAAGGGAATTTACCAACCGCAAACCAATATTTTTATTCTGTTCAATAATAGAATTTTTTAAAGATATATTAGCGTAATCAACCCATATCGCGTTTCCCCAACCAGGCGGGGAAGAACCCAGTTGCGCGCCGGCGTATCGCACTCGCACATGTTCCAAAGTTGAATTCGTACTGCTGGGTGAAAAATAGATTCCCAGCCAATTACCTGGGATTGGCGCAGTATCGCTACCATTTTGGTTGGTATCACCCCCAAACTCATCATCTTTTAATGAAGTAAAAATAATCTTTTGGTCACTAGTGCCAACAGCCCGCAAAGTTCCGTTAATGATAAAGTTTGACATGGTGTCAAAAAACTTTATCACCACGCCCGGCTCAATGGTTAAGGTTACGCCTTCTGGCACCTGCACATTGCCACCCAAAAATAGATAGGGACTTAGCGCTTTTGTCAGCGTAGTATTTTGGATAAAACTAGCTTCAATATAAGTGTATCGCTGGTAACTGCTGTTTTGCGCGCCATAAGTTCCAACAACTGGCGCACCGTTATTGACTTGCCAATTTTTTGCCAGCGATCCAAACGAATACGGACTGATTCTTTCCACACTTGCCTCGCCGCCGGCCTGCGAAAACCCGCCAAACTCATCCATGTATCGGTTATTACTACCACGCAGATACAGAGCTTGGCCCAAAGGCGTGGTAAAAATTTGATCAGCCAGCACATCGGGCAACGTATCATCATCGTTGGCTTCCAGTATAAAATACCCGTGCGATAAAATCGTTCCTTTCAGCGACAAATTCAATGCTCCGGAAACTATTTTCCAGCCATCCAAATTAACATCGTTATCACTTTTATTATACAACTCTATCCACTGACCAAAAGCGCCAGTGTTAACCTCATTAATAATCACAGGGTTGGCCAAATTAATCGTTATTTGTTCTGACCAGTCTCCCACATTGCCGTCGTTATCAGTCGCCCGTGCGCGAAAAATATAACTATTGTTAGTGATTAAAGAAAATGGCACCACCACAGATTCCTGTGTTTGCGCAGTGCTTGCTAGCCAATCAACCCAGTCTGCGTCTCCCATTTTTTGCTGAACTTGATATGAAGAAATATTGGCGCTAGGGCTTGACCACTTAATCAAAAGGCTTAACGTGGGCGCGCCAGGAACATTGATACCGAAGTTTTGCGAATAATCTGTAACATCTTGCAAAATAGTTTTGGGAAACGCGCCCTTGGGAGTTGGCGCATCGGAAACCTTAAAATCATTGGCGTTGTTGTCGGTGTCTTGCCCAGGCTTTTTGCGCTCAATACTTTTATTGGAGTCCGGGTTTACCGTTGCCAGCAACTCAAAATCTTTAGCCGCCCCAAAACCAACTTTGTCCAACAACGCGCCGTCGGCATTATAAAGCAATACAGTGTTACTGGAAGCAATAGAAAAGGTTTTACCAGAGTAATAAAGGTCGGGCATCGCCACGCCAGTATAATTTTTTGACCCGTCTTCATTATTGGGTGGAGCAATCAAGAAATATCCTTGCGATTTTATAACCCCCAAAAAACTGCCGGTGCTTATCAAATTACTTTCTGTCCCGCCCGAAGTTTTCTTTTTTAGGGCAAAACCTGCCATGTTCACACCCACAGTGTTTGGATTATATAGTTCAATAAACTCATCTTTGGTGGTAACTCCCGCGGTTTGGACTTCGTTGATTAAAATCTTTTTAAAAATACTGATTTTTGTGCTTGCGGGCGTTTCGGGCTGCCAATCGGATTCATTACCGGCAATATCTTTGGTTTTTACCTGAAAAGAATATTTGGTTTCGTCGTTTCCGGTAATATTTTTGGTATCTGAAAATGTTAATAGCGCGCCGGTAACGGGTTTATATAAATCTTCCTGCCAATTTCCCTCGTTTTCTCTGGCTCTTAATGTGTAGCCGGCAATACCAGAGGGCAAAACGGTGTCGAGCGCGGTGTCGGTAATGGTAAGGTTAATGGTAAAAGTCAAATTGCTTTGTATTGAGGCCAAATCATTAAATACCACCGTTGGCGCAACGGTGTCGGTGGGAACTACCAAAATTGGCGCCACGTAAGCGACATTTTGCACCCTTGGCGTGGGACTGGCAAGCTCAAAATCCAAAGAGTTATTATTGATATCAACTTCACTGCCATCGACAAACTTCCTACCAACACTCCTGCCGCCTGGTGGATTTTGCGCCGGTGCGCCTTCATAGCTTTGCGCCAGACCCCAGCCCAACATGTCGGAAATATCACCACTGGGATTTTTTAACACCAAAGAATTATCATCGGTCAAAGGATTGTCGATAATGATGTCACCCAAAAACCCCGACCCTTGCCGGGCAATAACCAAGTAATCTTTGGCGCCGATTTTTTCGCTGTTAAATAACGTACTGGTCACAAAACTGGAAAAACTGGTGCCAGTTTTAGTTTTTCGTTGCAAATACCAGCCGGTTAAACTAACTTGATCGGCCGTTGGATTGTATAATTCCACAAATTCCTGCTTATCATCGGTTGCGCTCGCCGTTTGCACTTCAGAAATTAAAATTTTAGGGTAAAAAGGAGTACCAGAACCCATATTCCTGACAATGGTTGAAATATTATTGGTGGTTTCAGTTTTTTGCTGAAATACATCTACCGCAACTACTTTTTTATCGGCTAGTATAATTTGCGTATCATCAACCGTAGACTTATTTACATCCGCCAACTGCCGCCTTAGCACATCGATTCTTTCCAAAATATCGTCTATTTGGTCTTGGTTGCTTTGAACCAAAACATCAGCACTTGATTTATTTTCCGCAAAATCAACAATGTCTTGCGTCTTAGAAGTTTGATTGGCCAGTGCATCCACCTGCGTATCTGAAGCCAAATTTTTCGTAAGATTCCCTGTCAAAGCCGCCACAAATGGATTACGACCAAAAAGCGAAGCCTGTAAATTGCTAATATATACCAGAGCATTGCCCAGGGCTTGGGCGCCCGCAACGGCAACTTGTTTTTCCCAGTTTCCAATGGCCACTCTAGCACTATCTACTGAAGTTTTAACATTTTTAAGAACAGCTAACCCAAAATCAGCGGTTTTAAGTCCAAACCCCTCAAGGGTATTTGAAAGCGTCACGGGTGGCGGAGTAAAACAATCTTGGTTTAAAGAATCTGTGGCAGACAAACTATTTATTTCTCCCTGCATGTCAGCAACCACCCGATCAGGCGCGCTGGTCAAATACACACCACCTAAAGAATGTCCGCCCGTGGAACTATTTTGCTCATCAGCAGAAAGCGCAAGATCAATGTTAGCTGGCAACGGTTTTCTAACAGAACTTACGCTCGCCAAACCTGCGACAATAGAACTTATCACCTTGTCGGTGCTAGAAGTTAAATAATTCCCCCCGCCCAAAACCCTGTCCGCCGGCGTAGCAATGTTATAAACCGCAATGGATTCTTTCGCCACCCCATGACCAGTTAAATAATCATAAGCCGCATTCGTGTAAAATGTGCCTTGAGAATGCCCAACTAAAAGAACTTTCCGAGTAGAAAGTTCTTGGTGCACCTGTCGCAAAATGGTAGTCAAATCATAATCCAGCGAGGCCCCATTATAGGCCTGGATG
>CAZYSZ010000007.1:5515-22274 GCA_964650025.1 uncultured Candidatus Saccharibacteria bacterium
CCAGCGTCCCCGAATCAAAAACCTGTGTTAATTCTAACTGCAACGCCTGCGCGTACTGCAACTCGGCGGCACGAATCTTAGCGGAATTGGGGTATTTATTGAAAATGGCTAGTTCCACGTCGTCACGAATGAAGTTTTGATTGGCGTCAATGCCGGCAATGGTTGAATCATTGAGGGTTTGATCGGGTTTTGGGGGCAAATTATTACCATAAACGTCAAACAGGGTGATTCTTTTGCTGTTGATAAAATCCACCGCTTTTTGTGTTTTTTCGCGGTCATTGATGCGGTAAAAACCCAAAATGGTTGTTACCAGCAAAAACACCAGGCACAAAACATACACTGCCAGCAATATTCTATGCCATATTTTTAGTCTTGGATAGCGCTCCAAAAACGATTTACCAAAAAACAGCAAAAAAATAGTCGCCACCGTCAAAAACCCTAAAAAAAACAGCCCAAACACTTGGGCCACGCTATCTTGCGAACGAAATGCAAGCAATAAACCAACAAAAAATAAAGCAACCACCATTTTCACCAAAAACACCAAAAAACCAAAAAATCTATTCATAAATTTTCCAGCACATAAATTTAATCATCATACAACAAAAAAATCCCCAGATCAAAATAACAACCTGTGAATAACTTTTAGTTTTAGCAAAATATTCACGATCGTGAATATTTTGCTAAAACTTAGAAAAATACTATTTTAAACCGAAAACTTCTTTTAAGTGGAGGGCGTTATCAATAAAATCCAATGTTCCATACCTAACGTACTTTCTAAGTTCAAAATACTCAATAATAAATTCTATTTCATTTTTACACTCGTAAGGAAAAACAAATGCACTTTTTTGAAGTTCGCGAAAACCCAATTCTTTGAGCTTCCACCTCATCGCATCCCTCCCCTTTCTTATTCTTTCTGGTATATCAAATACTACTATCCGCCACCTGCCATCCCATGCCCCGTTTTTGATTTTCATCTCTGAAAATTTATACCTTAATGTTTTTATCTTTCCCTTTTCCGTTAAAACGATACTACAGTTGCCATCGGCATCATATTTCTTATCAATTAGTTTTGACCTATACAATTGTGATATTTGGTGCTGTAGCTCTTTTTTGTTTATCCTTTTCCATTCATGAGATACCTCTCTAACAACCCGCCATTGATTCCGAGAAGTACGAGAAAAACTAAAGGCCAGACCGCCCAATAAAAGCAATAAAATTTTTTGCTTTGCCGGTGACATATTTTTATTTTACCACAATTCTAGCATAAATCTCACGATCGTGAGATTTATGCTAGAATGTTATTCTAAGATAATTGGTTTGATAAAAAAATCATCGGGTAATCTATGGATGGCTTTCTTAACTTGCGCAAAAATTCTATGCTCTTTATATGCAAATAAAAAAGCTGTCCTTGGGGATAACTTTTTTATTTCTAAAAAATAACGAGACTTCTTTTTTAGGGAAGTCTCTTGATTATGTGAAGGGTGGGGGTAGAAATGAAGGGGTGCGAGGGGGCGAAAGAGCTGAGAAATGGTCATGGTCAGACAGGCTTTGTTTGGAATTCATCATGAATTCAGTAAAGCTTATCCGCTTTTATTTTAGCAAATCACAAAATCGTGTCAACACCCAAGCTGTGGATAACTTTTGGCGCAACAAAACAACAGCCGCGGCGCTTTGCG
Source organism: uncultured Candidatus Saccharibacteria bacterium (assembly GCA_964650025.1). Taxonomy (GTDB): domain Bacteria; phylum Patescibacteriota; class Minisyncoccia; order Minisyncoccales; family Staskawiczbacteraceae; genus VGLO01. The sequence continues at coordinate 7,192 of CAZYSZ010000007.1, forward strand.
CCGTGGCTGTTTTAACATCTTTAATGCCTATTTTTTAATCGCGTGCAAAATTTCCTTGGCCCCGTCAATACCTGCCATCAATGAATCTTTCACAGCATTCATGGTTTCAGTGCTGACTTCCTCTGCGGCCTCGAGTGCGGCCATCAAAGCTTCTTTGGTGGCGGAAACCGTGTCTCCTCCCACCTCTTTTACAGCTTCAACCGAACCTTTAACCGCCTCAACGGCAACTTCTCCGGTGTTTAACCCCATTTGAGCCGCGCTATGCACAGCCTGGGCAACCGCGCCCTTAACGGCGTGATGGTGCTCTCCGCCAGAAGCCACCACTCCCTCAACCGTTCCCCGTACTACACCTTTGACAGCACCGATAACTGAAATACCAATTTCAGACACTCCGGAAAGCGCACCTTGCACAATAGATGCAGGCACTTCAATACCGGTTACTACAAAGTCTTTGGTTCCCCGCAGTGTGGAAACAGTTAAATCTTTTACCACTTTTACCACAGAACTTCCCACATCTGAAACCCCTTTAAGCCCCTCGCCCACACCACCTTTTACCCCGTTCATGAGTTTTGAAATAATAGTAAACATATTTTTTTAATTCTTAGTGTTAATAATTGTTTGAATAGAAATTTTACGACCTTTGTTAGCAATAAATCTATTTTAGCATATTTTTTTTGTAAATAAAGGGCACGCATCGCAGTAAACCCTTTGTCGCCCGCGACGTTCGCTCGGCAATAAAAACCATGGTTGTGGATAACTTTCCACAATCATCCTACCGCAAAAGGCTTCCCGGCGGCACGTCTTTGTCTGGATGCAATAACACTGGCGCGCCATCAACGACTACCGCCAGCATCATTCCGTTACTGACCTGGCCTTTTAGCGTGCGAGGTTCTAAATTTACAATCACCGGCACTTGCTTGCCGACCAAACCTGAAGGATCGTAAAATTCGGCAATGCCGGACAGAATTTGAGTCAACGGTTTTTGTTTTACCTCGCCCAAGCCTTGTGCGGAAGCGGGCGGTGGCGCGGTACTGCCAACGACTAAGATTGCTTCGTCGGCTTGCGAGCCTCCTCGCAATGACGAATCAGGCTGTATTTCTGTAACCCCAAAATCAAATAACAACTTTAACAGTTTATCCGCGCCTTCCACTTTTTCTGCCGAAACAATCGTGCCAATCTTAATTTCCACTTTTTTAAAGTCATCTATGGTTATCATAATAAATTTGACATTTAAAATAATTAGTGTATATTTGATCTTAATTACCCCCACCTTCTTATAAGGAGCTATTATGAGAAATGGCATGTGCGCCCAATTTATTGAGTCCATGCTGGCAGACTTAGAGCAGCTGCGAACCCTTAAAGGCTGGTTTGTCGATGAATTTACCGACGCGGACGAAAACCCCAGCAAACAACGAACGTTAAGTCCGCATGCCGCGGCAATCGTACGGTCGCTGGAAGCACACCAACTGCCCCAAATCGAACGCAGTGGCAGTATTAAAACTATCGACGAACTCATTGATCGCATGAAATCCGAAGCCGGACTCATTGCACAAGGTAAAACCAGCGAAAACTGGGATCACTAAAAACCCAGGCGGCAACCTAAAAGTTGCCGCTATTTTTTTGATCCGACTTTTTCTGGCGAACTCATGCGGGGCAACAACCTTGGCATTTCAAAAGTAATCTGCCCATCTTTTTCGTCGATTAAAATCCTTGAGCCTTCAAAAATTTCGTTGGTGACAATTTTTATAGATAGTGGGTCTAAAATCAGCCGCTGGATCACCCGCTTTAGCGGCCGCGCGCCAAGACTGGCATCAAACCCTTCGCGGATCAAAAATTCTTTGGCTTTTTCCGAAATTTTAATGGTAATTTCTTTGGCCTTCAAACGTTTTTCCACTTTGGCCAACTCCAAATCAACAATGACTTTAATTTGATCTTCTTTCAAGTAGTTAAAGATGACAATTTCATCAATCCGGTTTAAAAATTCCGGACGGAATTGGTCGCGAAGCGACGCCATAACTTTGTCTTTCATAGACTCGCGCTCGGCCAAATCAACTTTGCTGGAAAACCCAATCGCCGACATTTTGTTAATAAAGTCGCTGCCCACATTGCTGGTCATAATAATAATCGTATTTTTAAACGAAACCACCCGGCCTTTGGAATCGGTCAATCGGCCGTCTTCAAAAATTTGCAGTAAAATATTGAACACTTCCGGGTGCGCTTTTTCAATTTCGTCAAGCAATACGATAGAATACGGCCGACGCCTGATTTTTTCAGTCAGCTGTCCGGCTTCTTCGTAGCCCACATAGCCCGGAGGCGACCCGATGATTTTTGACACCGTGTGGCGCTCCATGTATTCTGACATGTCCAAGCGCACCAAAGACTTTTCATCGTTGAATAAAAATTCACCCAAAGCCCGCGCAGTTTCGGTTTTACCCACACCCGTGGGCCCCAAAAAGAGAAAACTTCCCAGAGGCTTGTCTTCTTCAGAAATACCGGCACGTGATCTGCGAATAGCCCGCGAAATCGCCGAAATCGCTTCGTCTTGGCCAATCACCCTTCTACTAAGTGTCGCCTCCATGGTTTCCAATTTTTTGGCTTCTTCGGTAATCAAGCGCATGACTGGAATTCCCGTCCAACGTGAAACCACCCGCGCCACATCTTCTTCGGTAACTTCTTCTTTCAAAAAGTGGTGAGTTTTTTGCAGTTTAATTAACTTTTGCTCAATTTGTTTTTGCTCTTTTAACAGCGTTGGAATTTTTCCGTATTTTATTTCCGCCACTTTTTCCAAGTTGGCTTCGCGCTGGGCGATTTCGGTTTGATAACTTAATTCATCCACTTTTTTGCGGATATCTTTAATGTTGTTGATCAGTTCTTTTTCCGCATCCCACTTAGCGCGCAATCCTTTGGTTTTTTCTTTGATATCGGCCAATTCACGCGCAATGACTTTTAATCTTTTATCAGAATTGGCTTCCTTTTTTAGCGCCTGTTTTTCAATTTCTAATTTGGTAATTTCTTCTTGGAAGGTTTCCAATTCTTGCGGTTCCGACTCAATTTCTAAACGCAATGCCGAAGCCGCTTCATCCATTAAGTCCACCGCCTTGTCAGGCAAAAACCGATCGGCAATGTAGCGACTGGATAACTCCACCGCAGCTTTTATGGCTTGGTCTTTAATACGCACCCCATGATGCACTTCGTATTTTTCTTTAATTCCGCGCAAAATCGCTGTGGCGTCTTCTACCGTGGGTTCCTGCACAAAAATCGGCTGGAACCTTCGCTCCAGCGCCCCATCTTTTTCAATGTATTTTTGGTATTCTTTTAAGGTGGTAGCTCCAACGGCTTTTAGTTCTCCGCGCGCCAACGCCGGTTTTAATAAATTAGAAGCGTCAATCGCCCCTTCGGCCGCTCCGGCGCCAACCAAAGTGTGTAATTCATCAATAAACAAAATATATTTTTCCGCCGCCCGGCCGATTTCTTTAAGCAATGCCTTAATCCGGGTTTCAAACTCACCGCGGTATTTAGTACCGGCGATTATCGCGCCCAAATCCAAGGAAATTACTTCTTTGTTTTTTAAAAATTCCGGCACATTTCCCCGCGCCACGCGCTGGGCAAAACCTTCTACAATCGCCGTTTTCCCCACACCGGCTTCCCCGATTAAGACCGGATTATTTTTTGTCCGACGTGAAATAATTTGCATCAATCGACGAATTTCGTTATCGCGCCCAATGATTGGGTCAATTTTTCCGGCTGCGGCCAAATCGGTTAAATTTCGGGTGTATTTTTCAATGACTTGGTATTTTGATTCTGGCTCGGGATCGGTAATCCGCTGACCTCCGCGAATTTGTGACAAAATTTTAAGCACAGAGTCGTAATCCAGTTTTGAATTCGCGCCACCCACGCTGCCAGCTTTTTCCAGCACGTCGCGCGCCATGGATTTTTGGTCGAGCAACGCCAAAAACAAATGTTCAACCGAAATAAATTCGTCCTGCATATTTGAAGCTTCAGCCCGCGCTTTGTCCAACACCTTAGCCATATCTTGAGTCAAATAAAATTGCCCAAAGGTCGTGGGTGCTATGAGGCTTGAAATTTTAGAAATTTGGTTTTCAGTTTTTCGTTTTAAAACATCCACATCCACCCCCAATTTTTGCAAAATCGTCACCACCATAGACCCTTCTTGCACCAACAGCGCGAACAGCAAATGCAGGGCATCAATTTGTTGCTGTCCCCGTTCTTGCGCAATCTGCTGGGCCGCCATAATGGCGTCTTGCGCTTTATTCGTAAAATTCGCATTGCCTGGGTTCATCATATATTCGTAATACGTTTTAAGCTTAATTTTGGTTTCATGATACGACAAATTTGATTAAAAATCAAGCCTATCGCTAACCTAGAAAAGCTTTTATTTTCCTATAAAAAAACGGTTCTGAAAAAAACTTTGACCCGAAATGCCCCCCCTTCTTCAAAAGCACTAGTTGGGATTTAGTTTGTCGGCAAAAATAATCAGTCGGTTTCCAATTAACTGATATATCATTTTTAGCATGAAACACTAGAATTTTTTTACCATCAATTTCTTTGATATGTTTTATGGGGTTATAAAAATTCCCAGCTTGTAGCTTTCCCCAGTTTTTATCAGCTACACGATACGCTTGTCCATAGGCGTTCCTTATATACACTAACAGCCAATCCATCGGCTCGGCTTTGCTTGGTGCCTGCCAATCAATTACCGGCGATAATAGCACTGCTTTTTTAACTCTTTTATCGCGCGAAGCCAGCAGGGCCGCGGGACCGCCAAAACTACAACCAAAAAGGTACAAGTTTTTTGGATTAACTTTGTGTTTTTTGCCGGTCTCTAGTTCAATAAATCCTTTCGGCAACTGACTGATGACATCTAGGGCGTCTTGTTCTGGGGATTTTTCCAAAAAGGATCCTGAGCTTTCCCAGGTGCCCCGGTACCTTGGATGAAACACCCAAAAACCCTTTTTTGCGTAAAAGTTAAGCGTTTCAGCAAGCCTGGGAACAGACGGTCCGCCACTTAAAAAAATAATCACCTTGTTGGAATTTTTTTTTGGCGGTAAAAATTCGGCCACGATATCTTTTGCGAAACGAGTGCGTAATGGTTTCATAAGTGTATCATACATAAATAATAATTTAAAAAAAGAGGGGTGCGAACTTGTGTCGCGCCCCTTTGTGATTATCTCGCTTCTTTGGCCAGCAACTCTTGGCTGTTGTAAAACTTGAGGTTCTCGTCATACTGGCTGGTAAGGCCGGTGTCCCAGGTGACGGGCGGGTAGATGTGAAATTTCATAGAAGAAACACCAAAAATGTCCCTGAGCAAAACGAAGAGCCTCTCGTTGCGAGCGCGATGAGATTTGGCATCCTTGCCGTCGGTCAGATAACCATGCATCCACCGGCCGCTCAAATCATGGACAACGCGCTTCTTACGCGCCAAGGCCTCGATGATGATGTAGGCGTGAGAATCCATCACCACCCGGACTTTGCGAGGCACATGCCAATCAGGATTAGCTTGAACTAGTTGCAAATCCAAAAAAGTCTGGATCGCATTCATTGCCAGTTCGCTACGGGGAAAGTGACCGAATTTGCCATAAACCAGCGAGTCAGGACCCACCAGCGTTTGTTTGTGGGTAACCCCATGTTCATCAATAACCCGGTAGAAACGTTCTGGTTGTTGGGTGGCGATGATGGCCAAAACAGCCATAAGCCGTTCGCGACCAACGACTTCCAGAAGGAAATCAGAATCGAGCCGGGCATTCGGGAAAATGGTTCGCGTAGCATGGACATGAAAGGTAAAGGGCGAAGCACATCGCTTGGCCAAATCCTGCCACATTCCCAGTTCGCCGGATTGGCGAACTGACTCAAACCAGTCGCAATACACACCCCAAATGCCGGGGTTAGCGCCGATCTGCAATCCCTTAAAAGAGCAGATATCCTTACCTCCCTTTTCCTTAAACTCGTGAAGAGTCATAGGCATGCCAACCAACGCGGCAATGATGGTTGATTGGCGCGTTTTATCCCATTCACCCGCGTGAGTACCTCGCCGACATTCACGCTCAATGAGTTGGCCAATCGTTGGCCGTGGCATTTCCAGTGCCCCGTCAATGATTTCAAAATAAAGCGTTTCCGAAACGCCTTTTTTCTCATCACCCCAAGGTTGGCGATAGATTTTTTCCCGACGGTCCCGCCAGTGATGTCCGTGAACAATCCAGACGCCCACCATTTGGGTAGCCATCGACTCGAGCCGTTCTTGGGTGAGGCAATTTCCCACCTCCAACACCATCTTTCCGTTCACGGGTCGCATCGAGCAACGAGCTCCATGCACGTCCCTAAGCATCAGTTCATCGGAATCAGCTGTTTCCTGCGCACCAATCTTGACCATGAGTGGGAATTTACGATCGGAAAAATTAACCAGGCCGCGTTTGACCCTAACACCATCCCAAGCTTCCCATTCTTGTGGGAAAAACCTGGCGATGCGAGATCCGATGCATTCCTTTGCGACCTGCTCAAGAAGCTTGGCCGCGTTACCGTCAACAGCTTGGACAAACATCGTTTTGACGATTTGTTCGCCAGGCACGATAGACTTACCCGAAGTCAGGTTGCTCAATTTTCCCATGACCGTACTCCATTCTCACAAAGTGGAAATAAAAAGAACTAACCCATGTTTTTTTAGTAACAGGGCTGTTGAAGGTTACGCAACCTGCAACAGGCTATTACTAAAATCTTAAACGCTTGCCAAATTAACAAAAAAGACCCTTTTGGGCCAATTAACTTTTTTATGGTTTTATACTTTTTTACATAAATAAAGCTAATCGGCCTTTGGCCTAATAAACATCCAGCAAGTCAAGTGTTTATAATTAGCTACTATTTTTTGAACCATATGACTACATCTTAACAAAATAAAAAACCATGTCAAGGATTTTTAACTCTTTTTAACTCTTTTTTACCGACAACTGCGTAATTTCTTCCAAATCAACCACGCGCGATTCCAACTTATCGAAATCTTCTTGACGGACCACGTCAACTGCATTTCTGCTCAAATTACTGATTTTTTGAGTTACCTGTTCAAAACCACTTCGCATTTCTTTTCTTAGCGAACCGACTTCACTTTTTAGCGAACCGAATTCACTTTTTAGCGACCCAATTTCACCCATGATTAAATCTTGGTTAGACTGAAAAGCGTCTCGCATAATGACGACGACTTCATCAAGAGTTGTAACTTTTTTGTCTTTTCCTACCATATGTATTTATTATACTTCCGTCGAAAACCGTGTCAAATGTCAGTGAAAATTAGCTCCTCGTCCCCAGCACCACGTCCACGCTTATTTCTTTATCGGCGCGTAATATTTTTATGGTGATTTTGTCGGTTGGGTCGTATTTTTCTAAAATGGCCCTTAATGAACTGGCGCTGGTAACTTTATCGTTGTTAATTTGTAAAATCACGTCTTTTTCTTTTATTCCCGCTTTTTGGGCGGCGCTTCCGGCAGTTACGGCGGCTTCGCCATTGGCGCCTCTTATAACCAAAGCTCCATAATCCACCGATAATTTATATTTTTCTTTTGCCGCATCGTCAACGGTAATATATCTTACACCCAAAAATGGATAAACAATTTTGTTGGTGGCAATAATCTGCCCAATATCTCGCTTGGCAATATTAATGGGAATAGCAAAACCAATAGACTGGGCACCTTCGGCGGTGGCGGTGTTAATACCAATAACTTCGCCCTTTAAATTTAACAGTGGCCCACCAGAGTTGCCCAAATTTATCGCAGCATCGGTTTGAATAATACCTTCTAAATTTTCGGAGTTTCCGTTGCCCTTTTGCACAGCGCTAATGCTTCTGCCAAGTCCCGATACCACGCCCACTGAAACCGTATTGGTAAATTCTCCCAAGGCGTTGCCAATAGCAATAGCTCCCTGGCCAATTTTTATGCCATCAGAATTTCCGATTTTTATAGCTGGGAATTTTATAGCTTCTGGAGTGGTGGCGGCCGGATCCTGAATTTTTATAATCGCCAAATCCTGCACAGGGTCAAGTGCCAATACCTTGGACTTATATTTCTTGCCTTCATTGGTGATAACCACGTAATCGGCGGCTTTGTCGGAAACCACATGACGGTTAGTTAACACCAGCCCATCAGAAGAAACAAAAAAACCTGATCCTGCGCCCACCTCCTGGTATTTGGTGCCCTTTTGCACATTTTGAGGAATCTGGATATTAAAACCACCAAACGGAGAGCCTGTGCCGCCAAACGGGTCAATGAATTGCTGTTCATAAACTGGCACATTTTTAGAAATAACAATACTAACCACCGAGGGCGACGCACTTTTTACCGTGTCGATAATCGCCTGTTCATAAGAAACTCGCGACACATAATCAATTTCGGGCACCACATTTAATATTTCGTTTTTCTTTGGTGTCGGCAAAAAGTTGTTTTTTACTTTTTGCCAAACAGCATCAACCCGATTATGCAAATATCCTGCCGAGGATGTTTGAAGATAAATAAAAGAAACAACCAAAAAAACCAAAAACAACAGTAAAAGTCGCACGGTTTTATGTTTAAAAAAGTTGGCAGAACTATTTTTAAAATCGCTGAAATTTGACGGGGGAAGATTGTACATTACCTTAAAATTACAAATTAAAAATTACAAGCTCCAAATATGCAAAACATGCTTTCGTCACTCGCTTGGCAATAAAAATTTGTCTGCGCTCGTTAGAAAATAACCTTCAAAGTCAAAATATGTTTCAGATTTTAGATTTTGAAAATTGGGATTTATTTGGGATTTGGAAATTAGAATTTGGGATTTTGTTTTAACATATATTGAAATATTTTCTTGCTGGGGTTTTCCTGGACCACCAAATCCAACTGGATCGTTTTACCCAAAACAATCATGTCGGGTAAAACCTTGATAATTTGATCGGGACGGTCAACTTTTATTCCCAAATTATTTTTTTGAACAAATTCTGCATTGTGTTCTTCTTGACCAGGTATAGGGCTTAACATAATCATCGGTTTTTTTAGCGCCAGACATTCTGACACGGTCAACCCCCCGGCCTTACAAATCACCACATCGGCTATTTTCATATATTCATCCATAACATCAGTCCACTCTACCAACAACAATCTTTCTGACAAGCCGATATTCTCTTTGATTGCATTATAGAATTCTTTATTTTTATTAGCAAGAAATATGACATTGATTGACGGCCTAAACGCCATCAAATTTTTAACAACGCCAACCAGCGCCTCTTTTGAAATTCTAAAGGAAGCCACCAGTAATACGACAGGATCCGTATTTTTGATGCCATGTTTTATTTTTAACGCATGTAAATCCTGCGCGGTATAAAATTTGGGGTCAATAGGAATACCCGTTATCACTATTTTTTCTTTAGCAACCCCCGCCTTTTGCAAATCCTGCAAGACCCTTGAATTAGCCACAAAATAATAATCTATGCCAAAAATACGATAATAAGCATGACCGTGATAATCCGTCACCGCCACGCCCATGGTAGATTTTGGCAATGCAGTGCGCAACCTATCAATAAACGAAGGCACCATGGCAACATTGGTAAAGATAATCGCATCAGGACTTTTTACTAAAATGTACCGAGTTATTTTTTCACCCGACGCCCAACGTCGGGCAACTATCTTTTTAGCTAAAAATGAAAATAGCGGATATTCGTACATCCAACGCCACAAAAAGGACATTTTTTTACTGGCAAAATCATAGGCCTTGGTGGCATATTTTTTAAGCGACGGGTCAATGTCAATTAAATCAACATGCTCAACATCAACATCTGGTAGGATATTTTTAGCATAATCTAAAAGCGCCTGCCCCGCACGCAGATGCCCAAACCCGCCCGTCATTGATACTATTAACACTTTTTTCCTTTTCACTGGACTTGTTTACTGCTAAAGAATTACTTTGAATTACGAAGTGCTTTCGCAAGATTTTTTTCAAATTTGCGGGCGAAAAGGTGATAGAATTTTCAGGCGTAGCCAAGGGCTACGCATGAAAATTATGGCACCTTTGCAGTCCAAATTTGGAAAAAAGATGCGAAAAGTCTTCTCAAACGAGAATTTCGTAATTCAAAGGAATTATAAAGATATAATCGCCAAACCGGTGACAATTAAAATAATGGCAACCACTTTTTGCGCCATGATTTTTTTTGATAGCTGTTCGGTTAAAATCTTGGGCAGAAAAATCGTAAAAAATAATACCAGTAAAAATAAAAATACGTATTGAATCCCTCGCAGAGCGTTAACCATCGGCAAAAAGGCAATAGGGGCTAAAAAAATGGCAAAACTTTGCAATAGGTTGGCAAAACCTCCAGCAATCTGCGTGCCTAAAAATATGAACCTGGTTTTTTTGCTTAACACATTTTGTTTGGCAAAAATTTCTTTTCTAAAGTTGTGGCTGATAAGAAAAAAAAGTACCATAATAAAACTAACAATTCTCATCCAGATAAACCCCTGCAAAAATGGCTGGTCTAAAAACACTAGTTTGGAAAAAATATAGTCTAGTGAAAATAAAACTGCGGCTAGCAGGGTAATAGTTAAATAGCCCCGACCCCTTTCGGATTTCTTTTTAAATGAAATAAGCACACTGCCCAACAACAATAAAATAAACGCCGCCACATACCAAGGCGTTATCGGCTGAAAACCCCAAAAAATCCAGCTTAATATAAAAATAACTATCGGCTGAACGGCGCCAATGGTGGTCATTACCGAGGAAACTTCAAATTTTTGAAGAGCCAAAAACATCACATACAATCCCGCAATATAAACAATACCTTCCAGCGTCATCCAGCATAATGCCACTGGCGTAGGTAAAGAAAATGATATAAATGGAATAAACGCCACCACCAAAACACTCAACAGGCCAATATAAAAGGTATACGACCTGGGTTTTGAAGATCCAGCCAAAACCAGCTTATCGCCCAAATAAGCCAAACTGAAAAAAAAGTAAGATAAAATACTGACCAGTAACCAAGAAAACATTTTTAAATTATACTAATTAACAAACAACTCTTTAGCTTCATTCCAAATCTCGGGCTTATTTTGCGCTTCCTTTAACCAATACCACCATTCGGTTCCCCAAAAGTAAAACGTATCAAGACCCATTTTCTTAGCGTAGCTGACATTGTTATTAAACTGTGAAAAATTCATGGATTTTTCCTGTTCTTGCAGTGATACGTCGTTAAAAGGCGCCGATAACCACGGCTCGGCCTGCAATTCTAACGATATGACTTTTTTATGAAAAAAATAATTAATGATTTGCGATTTACGGTAGTAAAAAACCGGCGGCAATGGGTAGGTACTGTAAAAACCCAAACCACCAAGCATATGCATCCACACGGTTCTGTAAGTGGTAATTCCCACAACATCACCAATGCCGGCAACGCCAAGCCATAGCGACTGCTCGCCAGAATCCGAAACAATTACCGGCCGCGATGAGTCTAGAGATTTAACCCACGCCACTTCTTGCTTTAAAAAATCGACACTATCATAGTACCAAGGTGGACATTTACCAAAGTTAAACAGTGGCTCATTTTCCACCTGCCAAGCCGTAATCACCCTGCTGTTTTTGTAGCGCATAACCACTTGCTTAATATAATCCAATAAAGCATCCTGTTGCTCTTTTTGAGAAAGTTTTTCAGCCCAACCTGGAACATGGCATTCTGGCCAACGGCCGGTTTTTAAACCAAGCACATAAATAACATTGGCGTTATGATTTTTCGCCTGCTCTATTTGCCAATCAATATCATCAAAGTAATAATGGTGTAATTTATTTCCGCTATTCTTGGCACCAGAGTCCGCGTTGTTTTGCGGAGCGGTGCCCTCTACCCAATCCCACTGCGTCAACAATTTTATGTGCTTTGCACCCAAATCTTCCAATACCGCAAGATACGTTTTTTTCCAATCCAGCTTTAAAGTTTCAGCCTGCATCTGGGAAAAATTAACCCCCCAGGTGATATTTTTTTGCTGGGGCGCCTTTCCAATGAAAAAGTAACAAAAAACTGCTACGAGGATAGCAATGATGACCACCAAAAATATCGTCAAAACTTTTCCCATATTTTTAAATTTTGACTTTTGAACTTTGAATTATCTTCTCAATATTATATGTCCCCATTTTCTCTATTTCCACAAAACCCTGCATTGCCATTTCCGCTAAGTCGCCTGATTCTAAAATATCAAGAATCCATTCGGTGGTATATTTGGGATTTTCCTGCAAAGTGGCGGCGCCGATGTGTGTTAGCCAGCTACGATTAAAATCTTCCTGTGATCCGATTGAGGGCTCAATAACAATGGGAATTCCCAGCCCGGCGTAAAAAGAAAGCTCCGAGGGCTTGGTCATTAAAATGTCGGTTGTTCTTAACGCCAAGTTAAATTTATCAAAATATTCTTCCATGGTTTTTCCCGACAAAATTTGCAGCCATCCATCATGCGGCAAATCGGTGATATTATCGGTAAAATACTTTTGCAATTCTTCCCGAACACCAATGGAAATAATAAACCTTAATTCATGTTTACGGATTTTTTCTTTTAAACTATTAACAATATCAAGTGCAACTTCTTTTTGAGCACCCGCGCCACCAATAGAAAACATAATCGTCAAAGGATGGTTTGGCAATTTGGGAAGTTCGCCCACGTACGACCTAACCAATGGCTCATACAGCTTTTGATACCGACCACTGGGGTCAAGGTTAAGCAAGCGATACCCCAAATCTTTTTTGGCAATTTCCGTATTGGTGCCGATATTTTCTTTGGGTAAAGGATAGCCAGTCAACGTAATGTTTTCGGGTTTTACGCCATATAATTTCAACCGGTCGCGAACCCAAGTATTGGGAACCAAGTATTTTACATTACTTTTTTTGGGATCTAGTGCCACCCAACTGCGAGAAACATCGGCGTCGCAAATAACACAATATACATCTCCCCGATAATTAAAATACTCGGCCATAAACGCCGTGGCAAAAAATGTGGTTACCAGTGGCAATGGAGTTTCTTTAAATCGTTCTATTAAATCCCTGCCCCAACCCCTGCGAATAAAAGAAAAAACCGTTTTACCGCTTAAGTTTGACCTTGATAAATCACGCTTGGGGTAATATCCAAGAATCTTTTGAAAACTATCAAAAAACACAAAAATAGATATGCCAACGATAGGAATTCGGCGAAATCGTGAAATAAATTCGTAGGCAGAACGGCTGGAAGCCCAAAACTTTTTATCTTTTTTTGGTATTCCTAAGTAGTTATTGGCATTAACCACCTTGCCACCAGAAGCAACGCCCCGCAAAGGATACGCCGTACGCTGATGTCCATACCCCATATCCGCCGCCACCACCCAGGCTTTTTTTTGTGAAGAAAAATTGTTTTTCTGCTCTGTCATATGCATTCATTGTACATCAAAAAAAAGGGGGTGTCAGCCTCTTTTTGTGTCACTACTTGCTCCGTAACTCAAACCATTTAAAGCCTGTTGAGTATTTTCAAGTACACAACCCTCGGCCAATAACTTTTGATACGATCTAGAAGTAGCCAGTATTTTTTGTATCAATGGATTAACGCCGGTGATAAAAACCTTTTTGTGTTGTTTTTCAATAATTTCTATAATTTCATCAAAAGCATCCACTCCATCCATGTCAATAAAATATAGGTTGCGAAATCTTAAAATAATATTTTCATAACCACTAAGATCGTTTTCAAAGCGCGAAATATGCGACTGGGCATTTAAATAAGCCAACTGCCCGTCCATGGAATAAATAAGGGTGTGAAGTTCTTTGGCTAGCTCCTCTGGTTTAATTTTATTACCAACAATCACCTGGGCGGTTTTTTTATCTTTGTCATTAACAATCAATTCAAACTGCCCGCGAGAAAGCTGGTTTACAAAAATAATCAACGCCACAGCTGTTCCAAAAAGGATACCGGTAATAGGGTCTTGATACACCGTAATACCGGCCACCACCAGTGATAAAAAGAAACTTTTTTTATCAATCCTAAGCATTCTGAAAAAATGCTGAGCCTCCACCATGCGAATGGCAACAAACACCAAAATGGCTGCGATCACCGCCAAGGGAATATATTTAAAAAAGAAGATCAAAATAACGGAAATAATAGCAATAAAAATACTGCTAATTGTAGCGGATATTTTATCATTGGCGCCGGTTTTAATGTTAAGCGAAGTTCTGGCTAGTGCCGCCGTTGCGGGAATTCCACCAAAAAAACCCGACCCGATATTAGCCAAGCCAAGCGCCAGCATTTCTTTTCTTTTATTGTACTTGGTCTTAGTAACGCCATCGGCAATTTTGGCCGACACCATGGTTTCTAAAATGGCAATTACGGCAATGGTAAGAGCTGGAATAATCACCGCATGATTAAGCGATAAATGCGGATTTTGCCACAAGGTTTGCGGAATGGCACCAAATTTTGATTCTAGGGTTTGCAAGTGCAAAGAAATAAATCCGGCAGTTGACAAGTATCCTAGCAAAACTCCCACGGGGGTTAACATGATTAAACCTGGAAATTTGGGCGAAAGTTTATTGAGAATAAAAAGCGCGATTAAAAAAGCGACAAATACCAAAAACGCAGGCCAGGAAATTAAATTGACCCGGCCAAATGATTCCAAAAGATTAGGAAAAAATTCCTTATGGCTTGCCATGTGCGAAAGCCCAAATGCAAAATTAAACTGGTTAAAGGCAATGATAAACGCCACGCCCAAAGTAAAACCATGTAAAGCACTAGCGGGGATAAATACAATATAGCGCTCAAGTTTAAATAAAAAAGCGATAATAATAAATAAGCCCGAAGCCACGGCCAACATTGGCAAGTAAGCAGTGCCATATACCAAGGCAAACGTAGCTAAAATTCCTGACAACGCGCCAGTGGGCCCAACAATATTATAATTACTCCCGGCAAACAACGAAGCAATCAGTCCCGCCCAAACCGCCGTAATAATTCCCTGCAAAGGCGTTGCATGGGAAGCAATGGCCAATGAAATGGAAAGAGGAATAGAAACCAAAGAAACCGTAATTCCCGATTTCCAATTAAACCTAATTTTTTGAAAAAATGTCATAGATA
>CAZYSZ010000008.1:0-21049 GCA_964650025.1 uncultured Candidatus Saccharibacteria bacterium
CGTTTAGCAAATGAACTTTCTTTTTCGCCCTCGCTTTTTGCGATTTCTTCCATCAAAACGTCTAAATCGTGGTCTTTGTAAATAATATCTTTAAGCAACGATGAAAAATTCGCCAAATTCAAAGTATGAAAAGTATCATAAATATCTTTGCAATATTTTCTAATTTCTCGCTTATGCCAGCCTTGCCTTTCGTTCGGAAAGAATGGGTCAAATTCATCTCTGTAATTTTTTACCGATGCTGGCTGAACTCCTAATGCTAAACCAATTACATTAAACGCTTCCGTAAAATTATCAAATCCTAGAAATTTTAAACCTTCTGTATTAAACTTTGATAAATACAAACCAGCTAATATTGATTTTTCTCTTAACGTGAGTTTCTTCATATTAAAAAAATTTTAAAAAATAATTTGTCCCCTATCGTCATTCATTCCTTTTCTTTGACCGATAACAGAAAATGACTGACAAGGGAAACCAGCGATCATCAATTCAAAATTAGGTAAATCAACTGGATTAATTTTAGTCAAATCTCCATAATTTTTTTCTTCATTTCCAAAAAGTTCTCTATATGTCTTTTCAGCATATTGATCAATTTCTGAAAATGCAACGCACTTTAATCCCAAGTTTTGCAAACCAAGACGACCGCCGCCAATTCCAGCGCAAAAGTCCATAAATTTTATATTTCCAACACTTTTTATTCCCACCGTGTTCTTATTTAATCCAAACAAACTTGCATTAACCGAATCTTTTACCCCCCATTTCTTGGGTAACTTGGTTCCGATTTTTTCTTTCTGTGGTTTATAAATCTTTTTTCCTAAACTTTTTGACTTTTTTGTTGGCAATTTTTTAGCAGTATGACTGTGTTTTGTTTTGCCAAAACCAACATTTTTATGAAGTTTTGTTTTTGCTATTCTTAGCGATTTTCGATTTTTAACTTTTACTTTTGCCATATTTTATATTTTTACGATTTTGTATTTTTTGTTCCTTCAAAATATATTTCACCCAATCTTCCGTTAATAATTGCAAATTGCCAATACATATTTTTATTGCCGAGGATAGCGCGCGAATGAACGCGCCGCAAGTGTGTTCATTCGCAAGCGACGCAGGCGACAAGAGGCTTAACACCCCTTATATTAACTTATTTTCTAAAAAACTAAATGGTGCCTTACCTTTGGTAATGATGACATGGTCTAATACTTCTATGCCCATGATTTGACCGGCTTCTTTGATTCTTTTGGTAATTTCTAAATCTTCTTCTGACGGCTCGTTATCTCCCGATGGATGATTGTGAGCTAAAATCACCGAACAGGCATTTTGTTTTAAGGCCTCTTGGAAAATTTCCCGAGGATGTACTAAACTGGCATTTAGCGTGCCAATAAACATTGGTTTTTTATACAAAAGCTCGTTTCTGGCATTCAAAAAAAGCGCCATTAAATGTTCTCTGGTTTTATCTCGCATATAGACAACTTGCGCCAAAATATCTTCCACTGAATTTATTTTGGGCAAACTTTCGTCCCTGACATCCAATGCCCGTTTTACTAATTCTTGACTTGCTAAAATCGTACAAGCTTTGGCTGAATTTATCCCTTTTATTTTTGTTAAATCCTCGTATTTTAATTGTAAAAAGTTTTTCAGAGGATATTTTTCTAGAATTTGCTCGGATAATTCCAGAACATTTTTTCCTTCTATGCCCGTGCCAAGTAAAATCGCTAAAAGCTCTTTGTCTTTCAAGTTTTCAGGACTTTTTTCTATCAACCTTTCTCTTGGCCGTTCTATTTTTGGTAAGTCTTTGATTTTCATACTAATATCATAACATAGTTCCCGCCACCCAGCCGGTCGTCCAGCATAACTGCAAGCTGAGTATAAAACTCGTCCTTTTTGGCCTGGCTGGCTTTATACAAATTTTCGTTTGACGATTTGTTTGCCATGGTTTTATTTCTCAAATAAGCCTACATATTCATGCAACTCAAACGAACGGTTTCTTGAAAAACCAGTTTTTTCCTTAAGGATTCCTTTTTTTTCGAATTGGGCAATAAGCCTTGTTGCTGTAGTAAAGGTAATATCCAACTCTTTTGCTATCTGATTTACATTCATAATAGGCTGCGAGAATAGAATCAAAAGCAGTTTTTGGCCAAGCTCGGCGCGCCGGCCCATTTCCATAATCTTTTTTTCATATTTCTGCCGTAATTCAATTATCTTTTCGAAGGTTAATTTACCCTTATTTGCGGTTTCAATTACTCCAGACAGAAAGAATTTGATCCACTGTTCAATATTATTTGAAGAGCGTACCACTGTCAGAGAATCATAGTATGAGCCCTTATTTCGTTCAAAAAAATCTGAAAGATAAAGAGTCGGCTTTTTTAATACTTTAGCATCTACTAACTGAAGCGTCATAAGAAGACGCCCGATTCTTCCATTTCCGTCTAAAAATGGGTGAATGGTTTCAAATTGATAATGACTCATAGCAACCTTAATAAGCAGTGGTATTTGAAGGTTTTTATTATGCCAAAAAAATTGGAGATCTGAAAGCAGTTCCCCTAATTCATCGGGATGTGGAGGGATAAAAAATGCATCTTTTAGATTTGAGCCGCCAATCCAGTTCTGACTTGTACGTATTTGGCCGGGTGTTTTATGCTCACCTCGCGCGCTAGTCAAAAGTATTTTGTGTGCACCCTTAAGAAGTCTCATTGAGAGAGGCAGAGTATTTAATTCCTTGATAGAGAAATTAATGGCTTCTATATAATTTTGTACTTCTTTCCAATCATCACGTTTTTCAGGATTAATATCATCTTTAGAAAGAAGCGCTTCATCGATTCCGGTTTTTGTTCCTTCAATCCTACTTGAAGTAGTAGCTTCCTTTGCAATGTGCATACGAATAAAATAATCCACATCAGGTACAAGGCTAGAGTAAGCATTTAATTCACCCAAAAGACGTACGGCTTCCTCTGAAAGCATATTTATCTTTTTATCCTCCCATTCAAATGGTTTATTAATTGGGGTCGGACTAAAGCTCTTATACTCTAGTTGCTGCTTGTATGTACCTACCTTAAATACCTTTTTCATATGTTAAAGTATGATAATTCTTAATTTAAGTTTAGCACATAAGTTAAAATAAGAAAAGCCTTATTTACACTTAGTATTTTTATAATCTTAGTATTAAATACTGCTCCCTGCTACAAACCCCGTTGTCCAGCACAACTGCAAACTATAACCTCCTGATGGTCTATCGATATTTAAAACGTCGCCGACTAGGTATAGATTGGGGATCAATCTTGACTGCATGGTTTTGAAGTTTACTTCTTTTAGGGCTACGCCTCCGCTGGAGACTACGGCTTTGTCGGCGCCTAATAGGTGGGAGACGGTTAGGGGGATGGATTTGATTATTTGGGCTAGTTTTTGGCGGGATTCTTTGGGGACTAAGTTGTTTTTGGTGTTGCCTTCGATTTGGGCTATGGTTAGGATGGCGTCGGTTAAGGTGGCGGGGATTAGTTTTGATAAGACGTTTTTTAATTTTTTGTTGGGGTCGGCGGACAATAATTCTTGCAGCTGTTTACGCAGAGCGCCGGCGTCGGTGTTGGGGAATAAATCAATTTGAGCAGTAACTTTTCCGTATTTTAATAGTTCCCCGATTTCTTTACTCATGTTTATGGCCAAGGGGCCGGTGATACCAAAATGCGCAAACATGACGTCGCCTTTTCCGGCCGATTGTTTTTGGCCATTTTGAAGGGTGGTTAATTTAATATCTTTGAGTGAAACTCCGCCCAGCTTTTTTACCCACGCGTCGCCAAGCGCGATCGGCACCAGCGCGAAATCATTTTCAATAATCGTGTGGCCGAGTTTTTTGAGCCATGCAAAACCTTCGCCGGTTGAGCCAGTTTCGGGGCGTGAAATTCCGCCAGTGGCAAGGATACATTTTTTGGCGACCACCTCAAAAGTACCCAAAATCTGACGGCCGTCAGATTTTAGGTACTTTTTATTTTTCACAGATATAATAATATTTCCCGTAGCCCTATCAATCAAAATCCCCAAAACCTCTGTACCTGTTTTTACCTCAACCCCCCCTTCTTTCATATACTTTACCAACACATCAAACACCGATTTGGCACTATCGGTGACCGGGAAAATCCGGCCTTCGTTTTCTTCTTTGGTGGCTAGTCCCCGTAAATTAAAAAATGACAGCGTATCTTTTACCGAAAACTGCGCAAACGCAGAAAACAAAAACTGGTCGTTGCCTTTATATTTTGAAAGCATCGCGCGCACTTCGGTTTTAGCCTGCCCAAAGGAGTCGTGCGACGAAGGGTTGTTAGTTAAATTACACCGCCCGCCTCCCGTAATCAATAATTTTTTGCCCATCCCCGGATTTTTTTCCAACAACAAAACCGAGCGACCTCGCTCGGTTGCTCTTCCCGCCGCCATCATCCCCGCCGGCCCGCCACCAATGACTACTACATCATAGATCTTTTCCATTTTTAAAAGTTAAAACGTAAATCCATGGCAATACTAAATATTAAAGCTAATAAAGAAACAACCACGATAAATGTTGAATTGTATCTGGCCTTGGAAGTTAAGCTAGTTTTTACCAAATATGAAACCGCTATTTTTTCTTCGCCCTGCATGTCGCTTTTTTCTACGACGTCTACTAAATTATGGTCTTTGACCAAATTCGCGCGCTTGTTTTCGATGTGTGACCGGTGCCAAAAATATAAAATAAAACCGATGGTTCCGACATACCAGGCAATTTTTACTTGCAACGGTGTAAGAAAAGGCGTAATGCGGTAAGCAATCGTCGCCACAATCCCTGACAAAAAGAAGAAAAACCGTAAAACCGCCGACCCCGGATGAATTTTTTTTGAAATGGATGATGACATGGTGTTGTAAAATCCGAAATCCGAATCTCGAAATCCGAAACAATATCTAAATTCTAATTCTCGAATTTCTAAAACGTGTTTTAGATTTTAAATTTTGAAAATTTGAATTTGTTTCGGATTTCGTGCTTCGTGCTTCGGATTTATTTTTTACGACCTAAATATCTCTAAAAACGTTTTGCTGGGAATATTCACACTTCCCTTCTCTTTCATCAGCTTTTTGCCTTTCTTTTGTTTTTCCAGTAATTTCTTTTTTCGGGATTTGTCGCCGCCGTACAGATAGCCGGTGACATCTTTACGACGCGCACTGATAGTTTCGCGGGCGATAACTTTGCCACCGATGACGGCTTGAATGGCGACGCTAAATTGTTGCTGGGGCAGAGCGTCTTTTAATTTTTCTACCAGTTTTTTGCCTTGTTCGTAGGCGTCGTGTTCTTCGACAATTCTACTAAAGGCTTCTTCGGCTTTGCCCGCAATCCAAATTTCCATTTTTACCAACACCGCCGGTCGATACCCAAGCATCGTGTAGTTGAGTGACGCGTAACCCTGGCTGGTACTTTTAATTTTGTCATACAAATTGGCCACAATCGCACGCAGAGGCGCTTCGTATTTTATAATTGCTCTTTCGGCCGACAAATAATTGGTTTCCAAATAGTTTCCCCGCACATCGGTCAGCACATCCATTAACTTGCCCACATAACTTGACGGCGCAATAATTTCCAGCAACACCCAAGGTTCTTGCATACTTTCAATTCCAGAAGGATCCGGCCAATCAGACGCCGAATAAATCACGCGCTCCACATTTTTTTTATCAAAAATTTTATAAATTACCGATGGCGTAGAAATGACCAAGCCCAAATTAAATTCCCGTTCCAGTCTTTCCGAAATAATTTCCACGTGGAGCGTCCCCAAAAATCCGCAACGAAATCCCCGTCCCAACGCCTCTTTCATTTCGGCCTCATACACCAATGCCGGATCTTGCAATTTTAATTTTCCCAGCGCCACTTTAAGCACGTCAAATTCATCCGGATCTTCTGGATAAAAACTGGCAAAAACCATGGGGTTTGGTTCGCTATAACCCTCAAGCGCCTGTATTTTGGGTGCATTGGGCGGTTGGATTTTAGCAATCGTGTCACCCACGCGCACTTTTCCCGGCTCCTTAATTCCCGTCGCAATGTATCCAATTTCACCGGTAAAAATTTCGGCCTGCGGAGCAATGCCCGGAGTCAAATATCCCAATTCTTTTATTTCTGCCTGCGTTTTGGCCGCCAGCAATTCAATTTTTTCACGATCTTTAATACTGCCATCGATTACCCGCACCAGCGCCAGCACGCCCTTGAAAGAATCGTATGTTGAATCAAAAATCAGCGCGCGGAAAGGTTTGTTTTCGGCTCCCGGATTTCGCACTTCCGGACTCGGAATTTTTTCCACCACCGCTTGCAACACCTGTTCCACATTCAATCCGCTTTTGGCAGAAATTCTGATCACCTCTTCTGGCGCAATTCCCAGCACATTAGCCAACTCCTGGCAAGATTCTTCAATCCGCGCCGCCGGCATGTCAATTTTATTGACCACCGGAATAATCACCAAATTTTGTTTTTTTGCCAGTTCAATATTAGCCAAAGTCTGGGCCTGAATTCCCTGAGTAGCATCCACCAACAACACCGCGCCTTCAACCGCAGCGAGCGACCGCGAAACTTCATAAGAAAAATCCACGTGCCCGGGAGTATCCACCAAGTTTAGGGTATAGGGTATAGCGTTTAGGGTATAGGTCATGCGGACTGGTTTCAGTTTTATCGTAATTCCCTTTTCTTTTTCCAATTCCATCGAATCCAAAAACTGCGCCGTAATTTTATTGGTCGCAATGGTTTTGGTCATATCCAAAAGCCGGTCCGCCAACGTTGACTTTCCGTGGTCAATATGAGCAATAATACAAAAATTCCGTATATGTTCTTGCGACATAGTAATTACAGATTACCTTTTTTTAAGCCAAATTTCAATTGATGTGCATGAAAAAAGCCATCATCCCCGAGGTACGATGGCTTGAAGAAAAAGAAGCGCTTGTTGGACGTTACCGACCGTCCGCCGCTGGCACCCACACTGCGAAGTCAGTCGCGCAATTGCAAGTCGCGCAAAACCAAGATCGATTTGGGTGGAGGATCTCCCCCATCAGCTGCTTAGGGTTCCTCTGCAAGAAAGAAAACTTATCAACCCTCGAATAACTCTGACTTCTTTCCCATGCGCATAGAAAAGAAACCTTCGCTATCAAGATTAAATAATTCTTCTTAAAGAGAGAAAGATCACAATTGCCAGACATTTCTGCCGTGGACTTCCGACGCCCTCCACGCGGAAACAAGCGCTCCCTGTGCTCAAGACTACAATGTTTTGTTTTAAAAATCAAGCTTTGGGGTTGGAATCTGCAGAATCTTTAATGTTGCTTTAACAGAAGGATTATCGGTGTTTAAGCACTCAACGCCACCGGGATAGGCTCCGACAATGTTGGCAATAAATTCATCGGCCCATGAGGGAGCCAAAACCTTTACCCCTTCAAAATCCAAAACAATCTTTTCGTTGGCATCTTTGGGCAAAATATAAGCCTTGGCAGCCAAATACGCCTCCCGCCCGGCCGGGCGCGAAATGAGAATATCGCCAAATTTTTTAACTTGAATAATCATGTTTAGTTAAAAATAAATTATCGCCAGCACCCCTTTTAAGGGCAAAGGCTCATTTCCTTGATGTAAACCCTGGTTAATAATATACATGCCGTTGTTAGAATAGAAGTACACTTTCAAGCCGTGTTGGCGAACCACCGCCTCAACGAATTTTAATCCATTGCCCCTTTTTTCCGGCGCGCGGCCTGAAATAATTTTAGTAAACGCCAGCTCAATAGCCTGATTCTCACTTTCCAATTCCGGGGCAACTTTTTTTAATGTAGCCAGCAATCCCTGCCCCCGGTCAGCCACAACGATAAACCGTTTCTCCAAATCATAGGTAAAATAAACTCCGGGCACATCATGCCACCCGCCAAGGTTATGATCAAAAGCATTGTTACCGATTTCGCCCGTGACGGCCGCCAAAAGAGGGTATATTCCCCGCAGAGACAAACTTTTTTCCATGTCTTGGCTCATTCTGCCCAATCGAGCCGAAAACACATCGCGAGTCTGGCAATATTCTTCGGGCAACAAAAAACCTTCACCATTATCTTTCTTAAGCCATTCAAATGCTTTTTGTATCCGATTATCTTGTAAAACCATAACATCATGATAGCAATTTTAAGTGAGAAAATCAAACTATTGCAATACAGACGCTGTTCAAAAAAAAATTTCACCGCCGTCATTGCGAGGTCCCCAACCCAGCTGGCCACTATGGCAATTCCCGCCCCATATTTCAAAAAGACCACTGCTTATTCTCGCGAATAAGCAGTGGCCCAAATTTCACTACGACTTATGGAACAAACATTATGATACCGCACCCCAAGCTCTGGCCGGACTTGCCAAGCTTTTGCAGTTTTCATAAAAAATCTGTTCGCCGTAGTTTTGGCTACGGCTCACATATTTTTTACCCCAAGCCACAAAAGCTTGTCAAACCGTCGGCGACTTAAATGCGGTTTCATAATGTTTTTTCCATAGCTTGTTTTAAAACCCACGTTTTGTACCTTTCTGCCATATCTTCGAAACTTTTTGCGTTATTGGCCACCCCCCTTTTTCCATGCACCATTTTTATTTTGGCTTGCAGAGTAACCGGGCCTTTGTGGGTTTTTACTGATTCCAATCGCTTCATTTTTTTCTTGGCGTTGGCCAATATTTTTTCTACACTTGCGGTGGCTTCTTTCAAAAATGCTTCGGAGGATAATTTTTTTCCGGTGGCCATTTTTACAAATTCTTTGAAAGTTTTGGCCGATCCCAATTTCCAAACCCTGGCCATATCGCGGCCGACATTGGGGTTGTCTACAATGTATCCGTATTTTTTGTAAAAATACTCACGCCATTGGAAAACCGCCAGCTCCGCCAACCCATAATTATGGTACGCACCCGAACTTTCCCAAGAATAAATGTGGGGAATGTTTAGCGCCGATAGCGAAAGCACCGACATATCAAAGTATTTTTTGTAATTCTTTTTGGCCAGCGCCAGCACTTTTTGCGCGGTCAAATTGTGAGTTTCATACACCTCTCTTTCAAATTGCGAAACAAACAAAATAGAACTCATCCGCGAAGCCTGCAACCTATGCAACCTTCGCACTTTTCTTTCAAATAATTCGAAAGGATACTGATCGCCATTTTTATTTTTAGCATAACGGGTCTTCCATTCAATACTTGAAAACAGCGAATCCAAAAACATGCTTTGGGTTTCATCCCAGGCCGTTTGCGCCGGAGCGTATTCGGTATTTAAAATCACTTCCTGCTGGTTTGCGTTTAACAAATGCGCGGCGTGTCCGCCTTCGTGAAACAGCGTATTGTAACCCTGCACGCCACTGCCAACCTGACCCGCCACCACATTACAGGTAAAGTTTGAACTGCCAGGCACGCGTTGACCTTTGGAAAAATGCACCACATCCGGCCAGTGACAAAACCCGTTATTCCACTTGCCTTTGCGATCCAACAAATCCAGCGTCAACCTGCCTTTTTGAAAATTAATTCCCAGCGCCGCAAACGACCGCCCCCAGCGCAATAACGCCTGGTCGAACTGAAAGTACGGGTCTTCTTTAAGGGTAAAATCTCCCGACATCATAAAACCAAAATTCCAAGGCTTGCGCAACCCCGGTATGGCCTGCCCTGAGCCACGCCGAAGGGTTTTTTCTAGCTTACGAATATCGGCAAACACATACTTGGTTTTTTCATACAAATCATCAAACAAAGAAAATAATTCTTTTTTAGTCATGCCATCTTCATCCTGCAATTTATAATCATAAAAATCCTGGTAACCGATTGCGCGAGCAAATTCATTACGCAACCCCACCAACTTTATATATTCTTTCAAATGGTCTTTTGCTAATAATTCGCGCGACTCAAAACAAGCTTTTCGTATTTTTTCATCCGAGTGCGTGCTCATCATGGTGCGGATTTTTAGTGAAGAACAAGCCACAAACTTTTTGGTATACGGATCCACATACCCTTCTTTTCTTTGCGCCCGCTTTTTTAAAATATCAGACTCAAGATTACTTATCGTATTTTTCAAAGCCAACATTTTTCCCGAAGACTGAAACCGCCCAAAATAATCCTGCCAAATCATCAAGCGTTTTTTATCCCTTGCCACGCCGGAGCCTTGCGCGGAGGCGGGTTTGGCGTTAGCAGTTTTAAATAAATCTTTTACGGTTTGAAAATATTCCGCATTACTCCTAAACGCTTCCCTATCCGCCAAAGCTTGCCCCATCTTTTTATCAACCGAATGGTCGCCCATGTAAGAAATCCAAAATAGGTCTTCGTATTTTTTATGAAGCCCCAAATATTCTTTATTTAATTTTTCTAAAAAAGCTGCTATCGTCATTATGATTTAAAAAACATTTTTTTAATTTTTATTAGCTCCTCTGATTTTAAAACAAACGATACCACAATATAGCCAACCGCTCCTAATCCGCCGGCGATTAACAGTTGCAAGAATACTCCCAAAGTCGTCTGCAAATTGACGATATTATAGTTTACCAATCCGTCGCGTACCAATAAAATAATGGTCATCATGATAATTCCGGAAATTACAATCTTAGCAAGTGATGGCAATACAGCTTTTAACCTGAAAATCTTTAATTTTTTGTAAACACAATATAAAAGCAACGACGACTCGCAAATGGCGGTGATGGTAAAGGCCAGCGCCAGCCCCACAACGCTGATGTTTGGGATGTTCTGCAATCTCAATGCCCACTGAAAGAAAGTTGAAAAGGCATTGCCAAAACTTAACAGCCAAAGTAGCAATACGCTCATGGCAATATTAAACACCACCGTGCCAAAACTTATCCAGGCCGGAATTTTGGTGTTATGGACAGCGTAAAAGGTTTTGGACAGCAAGAAAATCAATCCTTGGCCAAATAAGCCAATGGCAAAAATTCCAAGGCAAGCAGCTGACAGGCGCGTGTCGTTCCAGCCAAACTGGCCCGACCCCCACACCACTCTGGCAATTTGCGCGCGCAACAAAAAAATACCGATGCTAATCGGAATACTCAAAAACATAATTTGACTAAACGCCGATACAAACTTGTGTTCAAAACCTTTTTTATCGTTGCTTGAATGCGCCAGCGACATGGCCGGAAAAATGGCGGTAGAAAGCGAAACTGCCACCGCATTGACTAACAGCGAAGACAACGTATTAGCTAAATTAAAAATGGCAATACTACCCGAAACCAGCGTTGAAGCCATAGCAGTAACAACAATCGTATTAAACTGACCGGCACCCAGCCCCAAAGACCGTGGCACCATCAGTTTTAAGGTTTTTCTCACGCCAGGGTCTTTTAAATTAAAGAGTGGCTGGTACCTAAACCCAGAATGTAAAAATGCTGGGATTTGAATGAGCATGTGAAGCAGACCACCCAGGATTACGCCAAACGCCAATCCCCGTAAACCAAACCGCGGCACCAAAAATATAATGCCAATAATAATTCCCGCATTATACATAATCGGCGCCAGAGCCGTTACCAAAAAACGGTGAAAGACCTGCAAAATACTGCTTATAATGGTGCTGGTACCCAAAATAATCGGGCTTAAAAACATGATACGCATGAGCATTGCCGTTATTTCCTTTTTTTCCGGCGTAAAGCCCGGGGCAATTAAGCTAACCAGCCACGGAGCAAAAATAATTAAAATAATACAAATGACAATTAAAAACGTCAAAAAAATATTCAATAAATTAGAAACATAACGCCAAGCCTGTTCTTTTGAAGTTACCAGGTAGCTACTAAAAATCGGCACAATGGCGGCGGCAATAGCTCCAAAAATTAAAATCAGCCCGATAAAATCGGGGATGGTAAAAGCCGCGTAGTACACATCTAAGGTACCAGTAGCCAATTTGCCCGTCAAAAGGTGATCGCGCAAAACCCCAAGCCCCGCCGATAACAAATAAGACCCCGCCAAAATCAGCGAGGCGAAACTAATGGACTTTGTCTGGGTATTGAGGAATTTCATCTATCGTATTCTAATATTTTTTAACAGTTTTTACAAATATTTTATCCAACAAAAAACTCGATGTCGACATCGAGTTTTTTGTTGTCTTAGCAAGACTATAAGCCGAATTCTGTTCTCCGCTCCTCGCTACTGATCGTCGCTGAAGCGATGCCAATCTACAAATAACATCCGAATCTACAAATACGAAGCCGTATTATTAGTAGATTAGTGTCGCCTAGCTCCGAACAAAAGTGAGGAGCGAAGTGTGATTATCTATCTGGGGCAAATATTACTACTTGCCTCTGGCCAGGCACAATACTGCGCCTGACTCTGGCGGACTACTTTTTACAGATTTTTGGTATGAATTCCCAAATTTCTGCTTTGTCCTTGCGCCCAATAAGGATTTAGCCGTTTCATTCTGGCATTTCTGCCAAACTTATCCTTGCGGATACCGCAACCTTTCGGTTTTGGCGTCACTGTTCGCACCTCGCACCTTACGGTGTATGGCTGTTAGCTCCCGATGTTCATTTATGAATTATAGAAATCGGGATCCCGTATCCGGTAAACCGGCATCGGGACATTATTTTTTTAACCTCCTTTCGGGAGCGTGAGTGTTCGGACTTTCCTCCCTCTACTTGCGTAAAGAGCAATCACTCATCTTGCTAAGACAATTTAACCCTACCAGACTTTTAGCATACTGTCAAATTCCTAAAACAATTTCTGGCCTCCCTGCTCCGCATCCAGTGCTTGGTTTACCAACGCGTCGGCTTCTTTATTTTTTTCTCTCGGAATAGCTCTGAATTTTACGTTTTCAAAATCAATTTTTAAATTCCAGATTTCCATGAAAAACTTTTGGATTTTTTCGTTTTCCACTTTGTATTTTCCGTTCATTTGATGCACCAACAATTCTGAATCACTGCGCACCTCCACTTCCGCCACCTTAGCCATTTCTTTCCCAAACACCGCTTTAAACTTTTTCAAAGCAAAAATCACCGCCTGATATTCCGCATCGTTATTCGTTAAATTGTCCCCCAAATACTCCCCAAACTTTTTTATAATCTCTTCTTTTTCATTACAAAACACCACCCCAATGGCCGCTTGACCAGGATTTCCGCGCGACCCACCGTCAGTATAAATAACAATACGTTTCATGAAACATGAAGCATTAAACATGAAACAATACTAGAGACTTTGAATCGTCGTCCACAGCATTGCCCCAATTTCATCTGCCATTTTTATTATTTCTTCATAATCTTGCTTACTCAAATACTTTTCTTGCATCGAAAAATTCAAAAGATACATTGATTCTTTTAAAGATCCATACGATATTTCTAAAAAGTTTTTATGAACCTTATCTCTTCCCCTAGCATATCCTTCTATGTAATTTAAGACTACTGACAATGAAGCCCTTCTTAACTGCGACGTTATTCCAAAGAGTTCCTCTCTTGGAAAGTTTTTAGTAATTCCATATGCCCGATGAACAAACTCATCCATCCTCTTTTTCAATTTTTCGTGATATGTTTCATGCTTCATGTTTCATGCTTCATGAAATACATATTCAACCCCTCTCTAAATTTCTCCAAATTTTCATTTTTAATCCTAAACCCCGATGCGGGCGCGTGACCGCCGAAGGTGATTAAAATATCGGCGCAGGTTTTCATGGCTTGGACGGAATCTAAACCTTTGGGGCATCGGACAGAACCGTAGGATTCCGTATCGCCTTTTTTAAAAATAAACGTCGGCTTATTATACTTTGCGCAAATAATAGAGGCTTCCGGACCGGCCAAGGTTAAACGCCAAGCCGGATCGCCCTCAAAAATAATCGGCCCATTTGGTTTTTGTGCGATTCTGCGCTCGACTTCTTCGGTCACCTGCTTAATTTTCATTTGCTTGTAGGCGATGTTACTAAGCAAATTTTGAGCCAGTTCTTCGGCTTTGTTTTTTGAAGAGCACGTCAACAAATCATACGTTTCATTTTTAAAATCCTTAGACTCAGCAGAATTGAGCGCGCCGATGACTTTATACAAATTTCCCGCGAACACTTCGCCTTCACCCAAAATATCCAAAAACGCGCGCAGCCCCGGCCGGAATGTACTTTTTAAGGAACGCAAACCCTCTTCAATAAATATTTTATTGTCTTGGATTTGCGGCACCATATCGGAAATCGTCGCCAGCGCCGTCAATTCCAAAAAACTGTTTTTTAATTGATACGACATGTCTTTGCCCAGCAATTCTTGCGCCAGCTTAAACGTAATGCCCACGTTGGCCAAATGTTTTGATTCTGAAAGATCATCAGGTTGTTGGGGGTCAATGACGATGTCTGCGCGAGGAATGTCGCCCAAAATTTGGTGGTGGTCCACCACAATAACCGAAAATCCGTAGGAATTTAACACATCAATTTCTTTGGCATTGGTAATTCCCAAATCCAGCGTAATAAAAAGTACCGACTTCGCCGAACCCGTCGGCTTCGTCGTGTCGAGGCCCGGCTTTGCCTCGCCGGAGCCTTTGGCGTAGGCGGGAGACTTATCTTTGACAAATTCCAGCGCGCGCGGGTTAATCCCGTACCCATCGTCTTCCCGATTAGGAAACAAAACCGCGTCCACCCGCCCGCCCAAATTCTGTATCGCTTCCCGCAAAATCACCGCCGAACAAATCCCATCCGCATCCGAATCGGCGTAAATGATAATCCGCTCATTGTTGCCAACTGCCTGCTTGATCTTTTTCGCCGCAATTTCCAAATTTTTGATTTTTTCCACCATGGTTGTTGAAACTTTTTTATCTTACTACAAATCCCTTCAATAAAAAAGAGGCAAAGTAATGGACTACTTTGCCTCATGAAAAAAGGGGTGTGTGAAAATTTAAAGATCAATACCGCCCATTCTTATTTCTTTTTTGACGCTACCTTTAGCGTCAAAACTTCCCACTGATAACCATTCCATTGAATGCGGTAATAAACCGAAACCGGTTTTTTCTCGTCCTCTGCCTCCGACCTACAAAGGCTGGCAAGCGATGATACCAGCCTCAATCTTCGCTCGGCAAAGTCCTTGTCACCAGCTCGCAAAAGTTTTTCTGCACCATTTAGCCCCTCAGCAATAAGATCGATAGCTGCCTTCGATCCCTTTTCAAGCTCACCATCGGGATCGGTCAGGTGCGGATAATCAAAGCCACTGATAGCCTTTATCGTTTTTGGATAAGACTTCATGATGAAGCTTTCTGGTTTTTTGGCTTCCAGTGCGGCACCCGACGTCACGACAAAGAAAATGCAGAGAATCGAAACGATACGAACCATTTGATCACTCCCTCTCTTAAGAATTGTAATACGCAAAAGCTAACTGAACCGCTCAGGAGCTTTAATCGTAGTTTATTTATAGCACACATATATACTACTTGTCAATAGCAACCAACCCAGGAAGCTCTTCCCCGGCCAGGAAACTTAGCATGGCGCCACCTCCTGTGGAAACGTGGCTGAATTTGTCAAGCATACCTTCTTGTTTTAAAAATGCAAGAGTTTGACCGCCACCGACTACAGAAAATGCCTCACTTTCCATGATAGCTTTGGCGATTTCTATGGTTCCCTGTTTATGATTTTGGTCTTCAACTTTACCGAAAGGACCGTTCCAGACAATGGTTTTGGCTTGCAAAATTTGGCTGGTGATTCTTCTGATATCTTCCAGACCAATATCCAAACCCCCTAAATCTTCTTTGGGCCCGAACACCTTTTCCGGATACTGTAGATGAATTTTTTGAGAAACAAGTTCTTGCTTGATAAGACCGCTAATAATTACCAGGTCGGCAAAGGCACAAAAACCATCTACCAAATGAGCCTTAGTTGTAACTTTGGCTCCCCCTATAATGGCTACCATGGGGCGTTTGGGATGCGCCATAATATTTGATAAAACTTCTACTTCTTTTTGCAGAGCAAAACCCATGGCGCTTGGCAGAAACTGCGTAATTCCAACTACCGATGCGTGACTGCGATGGCACACATCAAACGCCTCGTTAACGTAGATGTCGCCAAGTTCTGAAAGTTTTTTGGCAAAACTAAGATTATTTTCCATTTCTTCTTTGTGAAATCTAACATTTTCCAGCAACAATACTTCACCCACCGCCAAGTCCCCCACATTTTTTTTAACCTGCCCGCCAATACAATCGTTAGATTTTTTTATGGCAAATCCCAACAATTTTTCTAACGCGTCCTTTATAACATTTAACTTTAAATTTTCAACTACATGGCCTTCCGGCTCGCCAAGGTGCGTAAGAATAACTACTTTGGCCTGGTTTTTTATTAAATATTGCAGCGTTGGTAGAGTTTCTTTGATTTTTCCATCATCTAAAATACTTCCGCACCCATCAAGAGGCGTGTTAAAATCACATCTTACCAGGACAGTTTTACTTTTTACATCAAAATCCTTTATCTGTTTCATATAGAGAACTGGCGAGCTTAGCTCGCCCGTAAATACTTTTACAATGTTATTTTTTGACCCGGATTTATGACTCCTTCTTTTGGTTTTTCTACTTGCAAAGGCGCTGATTCTTTTGGTTTAATTTCTTGGAGTTTTTGCTCTTGCACAGAATTTTCTTTAATCACCGGCGCTTCTTTTCCGCTTAATTTTGCGTCAAGTTCAGCGTTGTTCTGTGGTTTTTCCTCATCTGGTTCATCCTTATGTTTAAGTGATTGCTCCAAAGCTTTTCTTAATTCCGACAAATTTATTTCGCGCTTTTTGTGATGGTTTTGGGTTACGATACCAGGAGAACGGTTCACGTTTACTGAGGTATTTTTTCTTGGTGAAGAAAAAGACACATTTTCTACTTTCTGGGTAAACGGTTTTTCTGGCTCGGCTTGAGTGGGCAAAGAAACAGGTTTTATAATTTCCATGTTAGCCATATTTTCTACGATGGCAGGGCGATCATTTTTTTGTATAACCGTATTTTTGGTTACGCTACTTTGTTGCACAGCATCAATCTCCCGTCTGACTGATTGGGTGCTAACAGCCTGTTTAGCGACCGTGCTACCGCCCGTTTCTTTACCCAAACTTTTTACCTTTTTTAAACACGATTTGCAATACACTGGCCGACCGGGTTTGGGCTCAAAAATGGTTTTGGTGGCTTTACCGCAAACCGAACAAACAGCATCGTAGAGCACGGTTTGATCACCTAAAGATTGGTCACTGTAGGAAGCGACCGAATTGGATTTTGCGGGCAGACCAACTCGCGCAGAGCCGGTAGCACCTCCCCCCGTCTGACTTTCAGTCCAATCAGTAATAGACTTTTCCACGATAGCACGTGGCACGCCATAACTTGCCCGCGACGCATCGATAATAGCAGTCCTGTTTGATTGTTCTAACGGAGTCGGTGGTGGCAAAGTTCCGGCCGAAAAAGGGTGAGAGGCTACGCCATCAATCATCAGTTTTAAATAAATATTGTACTTGCTTAAATTGACCAAATCCGTAGCCATAAATTCCGGCGAAAATTCTTTTTCCAAAAATTCGGCGTCTTCCGCGCCCACGCGAAACACCGCCAGGGTTCCCACGTTACCAAACACTGCGTCGCGTACTTCTTCTTCCATTTGGCTGATATATTGGTGCCCCACCGTCAAACATAAGCGATACTTTCTGGCTTCGGATAAAATGTTAGCAAATGATTCAGTGGCAAAATTTTGGAATTCATCAACGTATAAATAAAAGTCCCGCCTCTCCAGTTCTGGAATATCCACGCGCGACATGGCGGCCAGCTGGATTTTGGTAATTAATAACGCCCCCAAAAGCCTTGAATTATCTTCACCAATCCTGCCTTTTGACAAATCCAAAATCAGGATTTTTTCGTCATCCATAATTTCGCGCATGTTAATGGTTGACCGAGTTTGCCCGATGATATTTCTAATTAAAGCGTTAGAAACAAACTGCCCTACTTTATTTTGAATAGCGGCCGTGGCTTCGGTTTCGTATTTTTGGCTGTAACGCGCGTACTCGGTTACCCAAAAAGATTTTACAATGGGGTCTTGCACTTTTTCCACCACCAATTTTCTATATTCCGGGTCGGCCAACATGCGGTTAACGCCCAATAGCGTTGAATCCGGATATTCTAAAAGCGCCAAAATACAATTATTTAAAATATATTCCATACGTGCGCTCCAGACATCCGGCCAGACTTTTTTAAACACAGCCATCAGGCCCCCGGCCACTAAGTGGCGGTAGCGAAAATCCACCTTTTCCATGACATTAAAAGCAATCGGAAAATCCAAATCCGCGGGATTTAGAAAAATCACATCGTTAATTCGCTCTTTGGGTATAAAATCCAATAGTTTTTCCGCGCCTTCGCCGTGCGGATCAACATAGGCAATCCCATGGCCATTTTGAATGTCTTGAATGGCCATGTTTTCCATCAGGTTAGATTTTCCCATGCCGGTTTTTCCAATGGTATAAAAATGCCGTCGACGGTCATCTTGCTTTATGCCAAACCGACTCTTTTGGTTTCTAAAAGAGGTGAGCCCAAAATAATTTATTTTTTTGTTATCACTCATAAAAGTAATGCGAGTTTGACGAATTCTATGCTAATCCCTGCCGGCAGGGATTAGCATTACTATCACATACTTTGAATTACGAAATGCTTTCGCAAGATTTTTTTCAAATTTGCGGGCGAAAAGGTGATAGAATTTTCAGGCGTAGCCAAGGGCTACGCATGAAAATTATGGCACCTTTGCAGTCCAAATTTGGAAAAAAGATGCGAAAAGTATTCTCAAACGAGCATTTCGTAATTCAAAGTATCACATAGGAAGATTTGGTGGTGGCCCTCCTTTCTTGCTTTCTACTCTTGCCATCGTAGGCGCTACCAAACCGGTAATCTTTAATGGGAAGTGGTAAAGAGTTGCCATTTCTTCGGTGTTAAGCAATGCCAATTCGCGCGTGCGATTAGGAAACAGTGGCGTAAAACGGTTGACATAATTTCTAAATTGCCTGCGGGTTCTAATGTAGGGCACCGTCTTTCTTAAAAAGTAATGAGTCTTTGGCCTGGTGAGCTTGGAAAACTTGATAAAATTTAAATTTTCGGTATGAAAATGCCCAAAATATGCTCGGGTCAGTGTTTTGTTGGTTGATTTAAAATTCTCTCGCCGAGCAAGGTAAACACCGCGAATATTAGTCCTAAAAACCGGGCGCTTTATTTTATTTTCCACTTCGGTTAGCACTTCACGTTCGCCAGGAGAAAGCACTAGCTCCCGATCAGTCCCTTCTTCAGTTTTAGTTGACTCAATCCAATAATACGAAGCCTTTTCACCCGACCCTTCTTTGGCAGGCCCGTAAATTAAGTGAAAGAGCATGGTGCCAATTTCTTCCCACCAGGTTTTTTGCTTTTTTACCGGACGGTTGGATAATTTGGAAACCATAGCCCTGGCCTCGGCTTTAAATGCCGGCTCGTCAGAAGACATGGTAATAAACTGCAACCAAAATTGTTCGCCAGGACCAAGCCGAGACATAAGTTCCAGCAAAGAAGATATGGGGTCAAGTCTTTTTTCTTCAGCGGAAATTTTTTCACCCTGCGGTTCAAAAAACTTTTCGTAAGTACGAATAGGCAGGGGCGCGGGTTTGGTTAAAACAAAGTCCTCTCCATACACATCCCACTCGGCGTTAGGAATATTTTGCGGAACATTTTTAACATAATCTTGGACCTCGGTAATTTCCAATTCCGGATAATGGCCATACAATGCGGTTTCTAGCGCAGACCTCGCGCCCGCAGTTACCCTGATGTAAAAATGCAATTTGCCTTCAATACTGGCAATCTCCCAAGACATCCAACCGAATGCGTCATCCACCACGCCTTCGCACAAGCGTTCGCGCCAATTGGGTGGCTGGTAATTTGCCAACCACATGATAGAAAATACGTCTTCCATGGCTTTTACCGGCACCAACACTTCTTTTGGCGGTACTATTTCCAGCACCACCCACTTAGTGTTGGCATACCAATAATCCCAATTCATCCACCAAATGTAGAGCTTGCGTAATTCTATGGATAAAATTAAAGGAAAAAATACCCACCACCATACCCGTAAAAATGGAATAAACAAAATCACAATCATCAAAAGCACCCACCAAAAGGCCCCGATGAAAATTTTATTGATAGGTTTTAGAAAAAAGAAATAATCAGCCACGGCGTGAATTTTAAATTATTTAATCAAGACTAATACTGCCGGTAAATACTGAACTACCAGCGATACCAGCGATACCACTAAAAACCCGGCAATGAAAAATTCGAACGTATAGAGCAAAGGCACCACCAATACGGTAATCATTTTTTCGTGCCAATAGTAAATCAGCGACGCAAAAATAATATAAAACAGAATAGTGAAAAAAAATAAAATAATAACTCCCCAAAAAAAGGGTGTAGTGTGAATTAGCATATTCACCTATTATATCAAAGCAGAAAATCTAAAGCAATGAAAAAAGCTCTGTGACAAAATCACAGAGCTAGTTTTAATGCTAATCGTACGGCAAACCCCCTTTAATCACTCAAGTCGCCCACTACACGCCCACAAAACAGTACTCCATAAGAAAAGCATCCTCACCACTATCTTCATAGTAATTTCTTAATACATTGACGGCTCGAAATTCTTGCCGAGAAAAGAAAAGTTGAGCGATAAGATTAGTCTCGCGTAACTCAAGAGTAATACGAGAACGCCTGTGACCAGATAACTTACTGACCAGTTTTGCCACCATTTGCGATCCAACACATTGGCGTCGCCAGTCGGGGTGCACGGCGAAGTTAAGAATGTGGAATTTCGCGCCGTGCATTTCGTAAATCATAAAACCAACAATTTTCCCATCGTAATTGGCAACCATGCCAATACAATTGCGTTGACGAAGGCAACAAAGGAAATCTTCCTCCATCCACGCAAACTGGAAACTCCGTCCCTCAATCTGAAGGATTTCTGGCAGATCGCGCCGAACCAACCATCTGATATCGGGCCGAATCTGTTTGCTTTTAGCATGCGCCTTACTCATGATTCACTCCTTGTTAGACGGGTACTCGATATATCCCCCCAATGTGCTATTATACTGTGAATTACGAAATGCCCCAAAATCCGTAAAACTGGTATTATGAAGTCAG
>CAZYSZ010000009.1:0-20028 GCA_964650025.1 uncultured Candidatus Saccharibacteria bacterium
CATCAGTAATGTTAAAACGATCTGGAATTTCTGATCAAAATACATTAACCAATGTCTATCTTTTTGATGGAAATGTAAGAGTTACTGATGGATACTCTTTCAACGTTAACGGCGACATTGTTATCAATGGTCTTGGTCTTGCAGTAGCCGGATCTAAAACTCTTTCCGTAAGAGCTGATGTTAAATCAGATGCAGCATCAACCGCTGCCAATTTGGCAGTTTCGCTCACAAGCTTCACTGCTAATGGTACTACAACTACGGTAAGCGTGATGGGTAATAGTATGTGGGTTGTGGCTGGTAACTTAGCTACAGCTAACATTACCACTGCAGCTAGCTCTGCAGTACCAACTGCCAACGTTAATGCCGGTACAACAGCCTATACATTCTGGTCTGCCCCTGTACAGGTTAACACGAGGGCTATATGGTTGAAGATGGCAAACTTCCGAATGGTAGGATCTGCCCCTTCAGATGCGTTGAGCAACATCAAGTTATTTATTGACGGTGTAGACACCGGCAAAGTTGCTACAGTTATGATGATTAACGGATCAAATTATGCAGTGTTTGACTTAATGTCAGCACCTATCAGTTTGATGACTGGTTCACACACCGTTGATGTTCGCGCTGATATTCAGAAAGGAACTAACCGAACTATTCAATTCTCGGTTCAAAATTCTTCTGACTTCACCGTTTATGATCCTCAGCAAGGTGTAAACATCGCTGTTTCAAGCACCTCAGCCGGATCATTTAGCCCAAATAGTGCTGGTACCATTACTATTCTTACCGGTTCATTATCGGTAGTAGTTGATCCAACCTTCGCTTCTTTGACCAATGTTTCTGGTGGATCTTCAAATGTAGTAATCGGTAAGTTCAAACTTCGCGCTTATGGTGAAGATATCAAATTGACAGGTAACTTAAACGTTACTCCTGTCATTCAATCTGCCACTTCAACTGGTGCAACCTGTACAACAGGCTCAACCGGATTAATTACTGGCGGAACTTGCGGGCTTAACAATGTAACCTTGTATTTCAATGGTTCACAAGTTGGTTCTCAAGTAACCTACTCATCTGGTACTTATACTATGGGCACTGTTTCCACTGGTACAGCCATCGGCTTTACCCCTGGCGCTCAAATGATGATTCCAGCCGGAGTAGACAGCTACTTGGAGGTCAGAGCTGATCTTCAAACCACAGCTTCTGTTGCTTATACCGGAGGAACGGTATTAGTAAGGGTAGCTGCTCCTTCAACCGCTAACGGTCAAGGTATGAATTCTCAAGCTTCTATCTTCGTTCCAGGCTCAACAGCCGCAGGAACTGTTGATACTACCGGCTTGACTGTTCAAACCGGAGGATTGGTAGTTGCAAAAAATACTGGTTACCTAAACCAAAACATCAGCCCAAATACTTCTGGTGTAAAAATTGGTTCATGGACTGTTCAAAACCAAAGCTCTTCACAGTCAATTAGATTAACGACATTGACCGTGGGAACAACTATTACTACTACAACAGTAAGCAACTTCTCTGCATTGAGAACATCAGACACAACGGGTTCAGGATCAACTCCTATTACCCCTTCTGGTACTCAAAGCGGAACCACATCAACTGACACATTCTCAGTTACTGACATCTTGGCTCCCGGAGCTACTATGGTTATTGATGTCTTTGCTAATACCGGATCTGCTGACAGCGGAACTATTATTGAAACCCTAACTGTTGCATCAGTTGGTGTAACCGATAATATTACTGCTGCTGGGACTGCAAAAACTGGTCAAACATTGACCTTGGGCGTAGGTACGCTTGCCACCCCAACGTTAGTAGTTTCTTCAACCACTCCAGCTCAATATATTGCTGCTGCGGGCGGAGCGGGAACTTCAACAGCTGGCGGATCACAAGCAACCTTTAACTTCGTTTCAACTTCCGGCGCTTCAACCATTACCGAACTTGCATTCCAAGTTTCCGGTTCTGATGCAAGCCCAACCCAAACTATCGCACAGGTGTGCGTTGGAGGAGTTTGCGGCAGCCCAACTACTGCAGTTGCAAGCCCAAACACTCAGTTAGTAGACTTGACAACTCTTGCTCTTGCCGTTCCAAACGGAGGTGCCGGATTGACTCAATCAGTTCAAGTGATCTACTCAAACGTTGGTACTACCGGAGTTGTTCCTGCATCAACTTCAACCGTAAGCCTTGCTTACATTAAGTACACAACAGGCACATCTACTAAGACTCTTGGATCGACAGCCGCTTGTACCGCTTTGAGTGTAACTTGTACCTCAAACATCTCTACGGTTAATGCTAATGCTGTGACTATGGTTGGATCAAAGCCTGCCGTAGTAGTTGCTACTGGCGGATCTACTGGTATGATCTTGAACACCTCTACCAAGGTGGGTCAAACGACCATTACCGCCGATGCTAAGGGTGCTATCAAATTGCGACAGATTAACTTTACTCTGGGATATTCCGGCTTTACGGTTAATCCAACCTCAATTTCAGCTTCTAAGTTGACTTTGGGTGGACAAACGACTGCCGTTACTGGCAGCACTTGTGTGGTTGTTTCAACGACCAACATAGTTTGCAAGTTTGAAACCGATGGCACGGCGTTTGCTTATGCGGATGACTTCACGATTGCCGCAAGCACATCTCAACAGTTTGACTTATACATTACCACTGTTGGAGGTACTAATACGACAGCGGGTGCTGTATCACGTATTTCTTCTTCACTAGCCAATCCAGCTACGGATAGCGTTGCTACTACCGCAGTTGCTGGCTCGTCATTCTTGTGGGATGATACATCAAACAACGGAGGATCAACTTCAGTGAGCTTGAGTGGTGTGTTGATTTTCAACTTCCCAACCAACGCTTACTCTGTTTCTCAGTAGTTTGACTCGCTTGGACATCCTGGTTTGTTAATCACAAATTCAGCGTCCATGCAACCAAAAAAGCCCCTTGCGGGGCTTTTTTGGTGTATAATACTTGAATATATATGGATTATAAAAAATGCGTAAAAATATTTTTAGCCGGTTTGGTCTTTTTGGGTATGGGACTCGGCGTTGGATATTTGTGGGGTTTTAACGTTGAGCATAAAGCTTTAGTGGCAAGTTTGAATACTATCCATCCTCTGCGCGACCATACCGCCTCTTATAAATTTATATCTCCCTTGCTGGCGTATGTGATACCTCCGGCTAACCAAGAAGCAGGCCTTACATTATTAAAAAATAACATTGCGAATTTTATTGATGCCGAAAAAAAGACCAACAAATTGTCTAATGCTTCTGCGTTTCTTTATGATATGAATCGAGGCAGGTGGATAGGGGTTAATGAACGGCAAAAATATAATCCTGCCAGCATGTTGAAGGTGGTGATTATGGTGTCTTATTTTAAAGAAGCAGAAACTAATCCAGGTATTTTAGACACCAGGCTAATGTATACTAGCGCCACTGACACCGAATTAAAAATAAACTCTTTTAATTCCGCATCAGATTTGCAGATTAATGAGAGTTATACCATAAAATCCCTGATTGAAAAAATGATTACTGGTTCCGATAACGGTGCCGAAATACTGTTATTCAATAATATTGATAAAAAAGATTTAAATGCGATTTATGGCGCCCTTAACATTTTAAGCCCCGATGATATTACCAGCGAATTTGTTATTTCCCCGCGGGCGTATTCGCTGTTTTTTAGGATTATTTACAGCGCCACCTATTTAAGCCGAGACCTATCAGAAAAAGCATTGGGTATTCTTTCAAGAACAACCTTTGATGATGGTATTGTGGCCGGCTTGCCTACTAATTTAGTGGTTTCCCATAAATTTGGAGAAAAGGTGTTGGCTGATAAAAACAGTAACGTGCAAAGCATAGAATTGCATGACTGTGGCATTGTTTATTATCCTGAAAACCCCTATTTTTTGTGCGTTATGACCAAGGGCAATAATGAAGATCAGCTAAAAAGCGTGATAAAGAATATTTCTTCTATGGTGTATCAAGCGTACGGAGACTACAAGTAGCTATTGGGGCAACGTTTTAAGGAACGCTTCCACGTTGGCTTTTGATTCGGGAGATAATTCTAATACTTTTTGTGCTTCTTGTCGCGCCTCTTTATGGCGGCCAAGTTTGCTGTAAAAAAAGGCTAATGAAGAATGGTACTGGGCTGATGTTCGGTCGAGGTCGGTTAGTTTTTCGTAAATAGAAGCCAGATTTTTATAATCCATCATGGATCCGTAGGCGTTGGCCAATTGTTCTAGGCTTGCTTTTGAGTTAATGTCAAAGCCTTTGCTGGCTGTTTGCAGATTTTTTTGTGCCTCATCAACATTATTTGTGTATATTTGCGAAAGTGCCAAATAAAAATAGCATTCGCCGAATTCCTTATTTATGGCAATGCAGTTTTGGGCGTAGTTATACGAGCCCTGGTAGTCTTTAGCCGTTATTGCCAGCCTGGCTTGCTGGACGGGTATTTCCTGGTGCCGTGGGGCCAATTTCAGGGCTTTGGCAAGGTAGCCGTGCGCTTGGTTAATCAAGGCGGTTTTTATAGCCTCATCTTTTTCTTCAATGGCAATATCATTGCTGGCGCTGCCCAGAAAAATCCAATAACGGGTATAGTTAGGTTGTATTTTTACGGCTTCGCCAATAAGTTCCAGGCCCCTTTTTAAATAGCCCATTTTATTTTGCGGATAAAATTCAGCACAAGTCTTTGATAGCTGAACATATTGTAACCTTGCGTAAGAATCCAAAAAACTGTGTTTTTTTAATGCTTCTTCTATCAAGCCAAGTCCCTGTCCACAATTTTTTTGATTTACCAGAGCCTGAGCCTGATTAATTTTTGCATTAATACGCAGTGGCACAATATTATATTGCCACAAAAAAACTACGGCAAGGCAACATAATAACAAGAGCGTCGTCTTACCAACGAGGCCGGGTCTCGTTGTATTCGTGGATTTGGATGTGATTTGCCGCCCAATTGATATTGGGCGAGCCTCGCCCTTTTGGGCGGGTAGATTGGTATCGCCCTTGGTAAGATGCATTAAATAGCCGATCAGTAAAAAAAAGATAAGATAACTGCTAAACGAATCAAAGCTGAAAAGGTTGGCAATAAAATAACCGATTAGTGTTGCTTGAATGGCATGGGGCATGAGGGTTGTATCGGTTTTTCTCACTTTCTGTAATTGCCAAAATAATATGAAAAAAAGAGCAAGATAGGCTGTAAGGCCCAATATTCCCGCATCGCTTAAAGTTTGGAAGATGATATTATGGGCCCGGTCCCACCAGGCAATAATGCCAGTTAGCGAGGACGGAGAATCGTAATGTTTATCAAATCCGGTTGAAAAGTTTTCCAATCCCTGCCCCAGCCAGGGTTTTTCTTTTGTCATATTTAGTTCAATGCCCAGGGCGGTAAAGCGGGAGTCTTCCAGTAGATTTTTTATTAATAATCGTGGCTCCACCGAGTTAAACAGTCGATTTTTTTGTAAAAATTGGGGGTATTGATGGATGATGTTGACGTAAAAAACCACGCCGATCATTAGTGTTATCGCCACTGTGG
Organism: uncultured Candidatus Saccharibacteria bacterium; assembly: GCA_964650025.1. Classification (GTDB taxonomy): domain Bacteria; phylum Patescibacteriota; class Minisyncoccia; order Minisyncoccales; family Staskawiczbacteraceae; genus VGLO01. The sequence continues at coordinate 5,530 of CAZYSZ010000009.1, forward strand.
CCACTATTTTTACGCGCCGTATTTTTTGGGGATATGTCAGTAAAAAATAAATGCCACCGATTAACAAGCCAAGATAAGCGGCGCGAGAACCGGTCAGCAATATAGCGAAAGAGAGGAGCGCGACCACAGTAATATAGTACTTTTTTTTCCAAGGGATTTGTTCTTGCAAGGCGCGACACAGGGTTATGAAGAATAAAAGTAAGAGATAAATGGCTAGCAAATTGGGGTTGCCCATAGTTGAAGATGGCCGGCCGGCCGCCGCCAAGATGCCGGGCAGCGCGTTAAAATATTGAGCCAAAGCTATGAAAGAAACTAGGGCGCCAATGAGGATAGAAAAATCCCAGACTTTCGGCCAATCCTCCCTTTTGATTATTATAAAAGAAACCATGGCAAAAATAATATAGCCGGCAAAATTTACAAATCCGCCAGCACGGATAGGCCAGCCCCAAAAAGAGAAATAGGGGTCTACGGAAAAAATACTGGCCAGTAAAAAAGTTATAAAAAGCGCGCTCAGGGCCCAGATAATCGGGATTTTTTTAATGGCGCGCAGATTGAGGGATTCTTTGTGATATAAAAACTGCCAAGCAAGTAGCAAAATAAGTACTGCTAAAATGCTTCTGAATACAATGGTTTTGCCAAAATCCGGAGGGAAAAAGTAGGGTGAAATTGCCATTGTCGGAAGCGCTAGAATGGCGACAAAACCAATGACACATATTCTATTGATTTTAATCATATTTTATGGTAAAAATTAAGCATAATATCATTACCTAATACTACAAAAAAAGTGACTAAAAAGATAGTCATCACATCTGGATTCTTCAATCCTATCCATATCGGCCATATGAATTTAATCAGAGAAGCCAAAAGGCTGGGTGATTTTTTAGTGGTAATTGTTAACAACGACGCGCAGGTGAAGTTGAAGGGAAGCGTGCCATTTATGGCAGAGCAAGAGCGTATGGAAATCGTAAAAGACATCAAGCATGTTGACGCAGTTTTTTTGTCAGTTGATAAAGACCTGCCCATTGCCCAAAGCCTTAAAAAAATCGCCCAGCAATATAAAGGAGAATTGATTTTCGCCAAAGGCGGTGACCGCAATTTTGACAATCTTCCCGAAACCGAAAAAGAAGTTTGCAAAGAATTTAACATCACGGTAGTCAACAACGTAGGCGGCGGCAAAGTGCAAAGTTCTTCATGGTTGTTAAAAAATACAAAACAGGATAATAAGATACGGCAAATTTAAAATGTAATGAAATTAAGTATTAAAAGTTTTTTTCTAGAAAATATTAGCATTAGGCAAACTATTTTCAAAAATACCTTTTGGTTGACGGTGGCCGAAGCGATAACCCAGATCTTAAAGCTGGTTTTAATCATTTATACGGCCAGAATTTTAGGTGCCATAGAGTATGGGAAATTTTCTTTTGCCTTATCTTTTGTGGCGATAGCGGTTATTTTTTCTGAATTAGGCCTACCGGATATTATTACCAGAGAATTATCACGAAATCAGGATTTGGAAAAAGAATATTCATCAATTATCTCTTTGAAACTTTTTCTAAGCATAGTGACAATGCTGTTGATTTACATCGTTTCTTTTTTTATTACTTCAGACCCGGCTATCAGATATTCCATCTGGCTTCTATCATATTTTATTTTGATTACCAGTTTCTTAAACATCGTGTATGCTTTTTTCCGCGCCCGTCAGAAAATGGAATATGAGGCAGTGTCTAAGATAATCCAGTATGTTATTCTGGCCAGCGTTGGTTTTTTTATCCTTTTTTCGGCGCCATCGATAAAAAATTTGAGCTATGCTTACTTATTCACCAATGTAATAATTTTGATTCTTGTCGTGTTATTTTTTAATAGATTTGTGGGTTCACTCGTAATCGGTTACGATAAAAAAGTTTGGAAAAAGTATTTAACATCTTCCTGGCCCCTTGCGGGGGGGCTTATTATCAGTTGGATGTATGTTTCGGTCAGCTCTATTATGCTTGGATACTTCGGCTATAATATAGAAAATGGTTGGTATAATGCCGCTTATAGAATCATCGGCGCGCTCGCTATTTCTGCCGTATTGATCTCAAGAAGCTTTTTCCCGGTTTTGAGCAGTTTTTCCACTGAATCAAGGGAAAAGATAAAAAAAGTTTGGAATTATCAAAAAGAATTAATGATTATTTTTGCTTTTCCGATCATGGTGGGAGGAATAGTTTTGGCCCCGAAAATAATCAGTTTTTTTTACGACCCAAGTTATTATCCGTCAATTTTTGCTTTTCAGTTATTGGTTTTTGTTTCCGGGGTTGATTTTCTTTACTACCCTTACGCCTCGGCGTTAATAATTTTTAATCACGAAAAAAGAAATTTTGGTTTAATCATCGTAGGACTCGTCATAAGCATTATTTTAAATATCTTTTTAATTCCTAAATATACTCTTTATGGCGCGGCTATATCGGTATTGATAAGTTCTACCATAGTTTTGCTATTGGCAGTTGTAGTCACAAGGATATATACTCCCATCCGTCCGTTTAACATAGAAATATTAAAAACGTTTGTTTCAGTCATCTTTTCCGGGTTGGTAATGTTTTTTTTAATCCGCATGCCCACGATTTATAACCTTCATTTTATCTTAGTAATCATTATTGGTATGCTTTGTTATTTTTTGGTTCTTTTTGCCTGCTACAAGACCCTGAAAATAAATAAAAACAAATTATAACATGGAAAGCCCATTGGTCTCAATTATTATTCCTACCTATAATAGAAAAGAATTAGTTGCGAGGGCAGTTAATAGTGTTTTTGAGCAGACCTATAAAAATATTGAAATAATCGTTATTGATGACGCCTCTGATGATGGTACTTATGAAGTTATTTGTGAATTAAGCAAGAAAGATGCAAGGATGATGGTCTTAAGAAACGAAACTAATTTAGGTTTGGCAAAAACGTTAAATCGGGGCATACAATTTTCTCATGGCAACTATATTGCCAGATTAGATGACGATGATTTTTGGTGTAATATAAAGAAACTTGAGAGGCAGGTGGAGTTTTTAGAAAAAAATAAAGAATACGTTTTGGTTGGCGGTGGCGCTATTAAAATCAATAAGGATGGTAAGGAAATGTTAAGGTATCTATTGCCAGAACACGATCAAGATATCAGGGGAAAAATATTAATAGATGGCGTGTTTGCCCATGTAACGGTTTTATTCAGGAAAGATGTTTTTGAAAAATCCGGCGGTTATGATGAACATTTAAGTGGCTTTGAAGATTGGGATTTGTGGCTGAAATTGGGGAAATTCGGCAAACTGTATAATGTTCAGGAATACCTTACGACTTATTCGGGGCATCAAAAAGATAACCTTGCCTATCTTGATAAAAAAAATAGCAGAAAAGAAAAATTATATATCAGCATCGCATTAAAGAAAAGATATAAAGATTATTACCCCGGGTATGGAAGGGCCGTTTTGTCCTGCTGGATAAGTTATGGTTATTCTTTTTTCCCTTTTTTACAGAGATTCTATCCGTTATTGGTAAAAGTTAAAATGTTTTTTTTGAATAATTATTACATAAGAATTCCCAAAAAAGATGAATTTTAAAATATGAAAATAAATACACTGCGCATAAGAAGAAAAATACCGGAATTTATCAAAAAGCCTTTCAGGTGGATTTGGCATGCGTGGGACATTGCTTTAAATGAAGAATTGGTAATATATTTGATGGAATACTTTTCCATCAATAGGAAAGTAGTGATGCATCTGTTAAAGTCCGGCGGGCTATTAAGCGCTGATTTATGGTACGCTTTAAATCCGAAAACAGACGAAGAAATTAAAAGTTTTTATCAAGAAACCCCTTTCTATGTATTTAATCTTATATTTTGGCATGCCACAAGAGAACAGAGGGCATTGCGTTCTGAAATGATTGAATTGGCAACAGGCAAAGTTTTAGATTACGGTGGAGCGGTGGGAGATATGTGTATGATGGCGGTCGATAGAAAACTAGAAATAGATTATGCTGATTTGCCCGGTAGAACTTTTAATTTTGCAAAATGGTTATTTAAAAAAAAGGGTTATAATATTTTGATGATCGATTTGTCTTTGGATAAAATCTCTCAAAAGTATGATACGATTTTTTGTATGGATGTGATAGAACATGTTATTTACCCAAAAGAATTATTGAAAGATTTTGTTGATCACTTAAATAACAATGGACAACTAATGATAACAGAACTAGACCCTACGATACATGAAGGGGTTCCCTTTCATTTTGAACTTGGATTTAACGGTGAAGAATATTTGAAATCACTGGGGATGAGAAAAACCGACCGACCCTTTTTATGGATTAAGGGTAAATAATTTTTTAATTCAAGGTTAACTATTACATGAGCATTAAAGGGGAAAAATATAATATCTGTATCATCGGTACGGGTTATGTAGGATTAGTTTCTGGAACTTGTTTTGCCGAAATTGGACATCGTGTCATTTGCGTGGATAATAATAGGGGGAAAATAGAAAACTTGCAAAGAGGCATTTCGCCAATCTACGAACCTGGACTGGAAAACATGATATTAAAAAACAAAAGAGCGGGTAAATTGTCTTTCACTACTGATATAGCTTCGGCCGTTAAAGAATCTGATGTTATTTTCATTGCTGTTCATACACCTACAAAAGAAAACGGCGAAACTGATTTGCAGTACGTAGAGGATGTTTCAAAAGAGGTAGCAAAGGCGATGGATAAGTATAAGGTTGTGGTGAGCAAGAGCACGATGCCGGTCAATACCGGTCAAAAAATAAAAGAAATCGTCAGTAAATTTTGTGCCAAAGGCGTTGATTTTGATATCGCTTCCAATCCGGAGTTTTTAAAAGAGGGTAGCGCCATACAGGATTTTTTGCAACCAGACAGGATTGTCATCGGAGTTGAAAGTAAAAAAGCAAAAAAAATTATGGATGATATTTATAAACCGATTCAGTCTCCCATCATTTTTACTTCTATAGAATCGGCAGAAATCATCAAGCATGCCTGTAACGCGTTTTTGGCGACAAAAATTTCTTTTATCAATGCCATTGCCAATATCTGTGAAAAAAATAATGCTGATGTTGGGGAAGTGGTGGTAGCTATGGGGTTGGACAAAAGAATTGGCCCGGATTTTTTAAAGGCGGGGATTGGCTTTGGCGGTAGTTGTTTTCCCAAAGATGTAAGTGCCTTTATCAATGTGGCTAAAAAAAGCGGTTATGATTTTAGTTTGTTAAAAGAAGTTAAAAAGATCAATAAAAAACAGCGTGAGATTTTTTTAGATAAAATTATAAAAAACGTGCCGGATATCAAAGGAAAAAACATAGCGGTGTGGGGACTTTCTTTTAAGCCTGACACAGATGACATGAGAGAAGCTCCTTCTATAGATATTATAAACGGTCTTATCACCAAAGGTGCCGTTGTTAAAGTATTTGACCCAGTGGCAATAGAGAAAGCCAAAGAAATTTTTAAAGATCAAGTTATTTACTACAAGAACGCCCAAGAAGCCTTAAAAGATTGTGATGCCCTAGTTATTTGTACTGAATGGGGGCAGTTTAAAAAAATAAAGCCGGAAGAAATAAAAAAATTAATGAAATTTCCTAGAATCTTTGACGGCAGAAACATGTTTTCTTCAGAAAAAATGGCCAAGTTAGGATTTAATTATTATTCAATAGGAAAAAAATAGCATGATCAAAACCAAGAAGGTTTTAATTACAGGATCTAGCGGAACCATTGGGACTCGGCTTTTTGAAAAGCTTTTAGAAGAAAATTACGATGTTATTGGTTTTGATAAAGTAAAGAATATTTGGCATCCTTCGTTCAACAAACTAACTATACGGGGGAATTTGTTGTATAAAAATGATATAAAAAAAATACCAAAAAATATTGACCTGATCGTCCATCTTGCCGCCAACGCGCGGGTATATGACCTGGTGGTAGAGCCGGATTTGGCGCTCGAAAACGTAATTTCCACTCATAACATTTTAGAATTTGCCCGAAAAAATAATATTAAAAAGATAATTTTTTCTTCCAGTAGGGAAACGTATGGGAATAAAAAAGAAATCACTTCTAAGGAAACTGATGTTGATATTTTGCGTTGCGAAAGTCCTTATGCGGCCAGTAAAATTTCAGACGAAGCATTGATTTATTCTTATTCAAAGTGCTACGGCATTGACCATATTGTTTTTCGTTTTTCTAATGTGTACGGCATGTACGACCAATCAAATAGATTTATTCCCCTTTTATTAAGAAAGATGAAGAAAAATGAAGATATAGAAATATTTGGCAAGGACAAGATTTTAGATTTTACCTATATTGATGACTGTGTGGCGGGCGTTATAACCTGTATTAAAAAATTCCCCGCCGTAAAAAATAATGTATTCAATATCGCTTCGGGCAAGGGGTCAAATCTTATTGAAGTGGCCGGCATTATGAAAAAAAGCCTGAAGAGCAAGAGTCGCCTTGTGATAGGTAAAAACCGTCCAGGCGAGGTGGTAAGATATATTGCAGATATTTCAAAAGCACGAAAAATAGGGTATAATCCAAAAATTTCAATAGAGAAAGGGATAGACTTATCAATTCATTGGTATGGAAACAAAACAAAACGGGGAATTTAGTTTTAGTTCAGCACAAGAACTAAAAAATAGCGCCATTAAAGCATTAAAGTGGTCTTTTTTTACAGAAATGATATTTAAGATTATTCCTCCGCTCGCCACTATTATTTTAGCCAGAGTTCTTATTCCAAGGGATTTCGGAATTTTCGCTGTTGCAATGGTGGTAACCAGTTTTGCCCAACTATTACAGGATTTTGGTTTGGGCAGCGCCTTGATTCAAAGAGAAGTTAATGTAAAAAAATCTGCCAGTGTTATATTTTGGACCAATACTTTTTTGGGCATCATTCTTTATTTTGTTATTTTTTTTCTTTCCCCCCTTGCGTCAATATTTTTTAATGAACCGGTTTTAACAAAAATATTAAGAGTTTTGGCCTTGCAGATTGTATTTATTTCTTTGGGCGCCGCCCACATCGCTCTTTTGAGAAGAAATTTTCAATTTAAAAAAGTTTTTTTTAGCACGATTGGGAGTACTTCTGCTACCGGTGTTACCTCTGTTACCCTGGCCCTGATGGGTTATGGGGTTTGGGCTTTGATTTTTGGCGCATTGGCGGGATCTGTATGTCAAATGTTTTTATTGTGGAAATTGAGCCAATGGAGTCCCGAGCTTACATTTGATTTTAAACTACTCAAAGAATTATTTGTTTTTGGCAGATGGATATTGGTTGATTTGTTTTTTGTTTGGATAATATCCCAAGGAGAAATTATTGCCATAGGAAGATTTTTGGGGCTTGCTGATGCCGGAATTTATCGGCTTGCCTTTACATTAGTTTTGTTAGTTTTTGGGTCGGTGTTTAATCCGTTATATTCTACTCTTTATTCTTATTTTTCAAGGCTGCAAAATAATAAAGGAGATTTAAAAATAGTTTTATCAAAATTTTTAAAAATAAACACATTTTTAGTTTTGCCTATTGGAATAGGATTGGTTTTGGTTGCCCAGCCTATTTCTTCTGTTTTTTTGGGCCCCAAGTGGCAGGGGATAGGAGATGTTATGATACTATTAAGTTTCATACAAATAGTTAGCTGGCTGGTAGGTATTAATAACATATTTTATTCGGCTACCGGAAGACCGGATATTAACTCTAAAATTAGAGGAATTTGCATCCCCTTGTATCTGCCCGTGTATTTTATATCGGCTTCTCACGGACTTATTGCCTTTTGCATTGCAAGATTATTTTTAGAATTTATTTACATGGGTATTCAGTTATTTGCCCTAAAAAGGTTATTCAATGTATCGCCATTTTACCTTTTTAGCGTCATTAAACCGTTGATTTTTCCCATTGCTTTGATGACTGGAATAGTATATTATCTTATTATACTTTTACAGCCGTTTTTGGGTTATGTGGGGCTTATAAAATTGTTTCTTGTGGTTGGTGTGGGTGTAATTTCTTACGGTTTTACCTCTTATTTGGCAGACAGGACATTTTTTAAACAATTTTTAGGTTTAATAAAAAAGGTGGTTGCATTTTAAATTTATGAAAATATATGTTGTTGGTTCGGTAAAAATAGATTCTCGGTTGAGAAAAGAGTATTTTTATAAAAATTTGGATTCCTTAAAAACACTTGGAGATGTGTTCTCTTGGAATTTTAATATCGTCGGCAGGCATGCCAAATTTTGTTCTGACCAGGTAAAAAAATATAGCAATGTCAGCATCACCAACGATAACGATTCAAGTTATTATGAAATAGTTACCAAACAAATTTCTTCTCTGCCACCGGATTCAATGTTATTTTTCTTCCTGGAGGATTTTTGGTTTGTCTGTCCTCATAAAAATTTATTTTTTTATTTATTGGAAGAATTTTACAATTCAAAAGCAGATGTATTGAGAACGGGTCATTTAGCTGAACTTTGGGAGCGCGAGAATGCATATAATGTAATTGTTGACAAACCTCTTTACAAAGAATATTCAATCGACTTTAGCGGGCTTAAAGGTTTATGGCAAAAATATCCCAATGCATATGTTACAAGTATGCCGGGAATTTTTAAAAAAGAATTTACCTTAGAAATATTTGAAAATAATAAGTCGCTTTTAAATTCAAAGAAACCGGGAGGATTTGAATTATACGGGAAAAAAGCCGAAGAGTTTTTAGCTAAAAGAGGTTTTATTACCATGGTTCCAACATTTCATGTTTTTAGAGAAGTTTTTCCTATCAACCAAGACGTACGAGCAATGGATGTCAGGAAAGCTCTAAAAATTATCAAGTTAAGAGACGCACAAGACCCAGCTATCAAATCGTGGCGCAGAGTTGTTAGGTTGATAATGGCTCCACGAACTTTAGCAGGAAGAATAAAAAGAAAAGTTAAAAAAATAATACTATGAAGCTTTTAATTATTTATCACTCAGGATTAGCTGATGATGTAAAATATATTTTTAGGGAGTATGTAAAACAGGGCGTTAACCTAACTGTCGTAGTGCCATTAAAGAGCGGCTCATTGATTTATAATACCAAGCATAATGAAGAAAAATTCAAATATGTTCCCTTGAAACTTAAAGCGGCTTTTAATTTTTTTTCGCTTTTCTTAGCTATTAAGAAAATAAAGCCAGATGTCATTCATGTCATGGACGAATATACTAATTTTTCACTTTTTCAAACAATAATATGCAGAAATATTTTACATGTTTTATACGGGAAGAAAATTCCAATTTTCTCTTTTTCTTTTATCAATTTGCCTCTTGAATCTCTACCGCTTTCTTTCAAATCCCCAGTAGTACTTTTTAGAAGAGTTATCCAGAAATTTTTATTTCCCTTTATTCTTTACTATCATAAAAGAAATTTAAACGGTATTGTTGGTGGGAATAAAGAATCTCTGGAAATTATAAAAAATTTGGGTGCCAAAGCTCCAGCGAAGCTTATTTTTTGGGGGGTAAATATAAACCTGTTTTTTCCCAAAAATCGCGATAAATCTAGGGAAAAGTTAGGAATACCTCAAAATATTAAATTAATAGGCTATTTTGGTAGGATTATTGAAGAAAAGGGACTAGATACATTGGTGCTTGCTGTAAATAAAATCAATGATTGCCATTTAATATTTGTTGGAGACGGAGACTATAAAAATACACTTACCAAGATTATAGATTCTTTGGATATTAAAAATAGGACTTTTTTTTACAAAAGTGTCAACCACGCTGATTTGGTGGATTTTTATAGCGCTCTTGATGTTTTCATTTTGCCCTCAAAAACTATGCCACAGTGGGAAGAGCAATATGGCCGAGTTCTAGTTGAGGCAATGGCGTGTGGTTTGCCCGTCATAGGATCTTCTTCGGGGGCGATTCCAACAGTATTAGAAGGCTATCCCAAGGGCTTGATTTTTAAAGAAGGCGACGTTGATAACTTAGTTGAAAAGATAAAAGAAGTTGAAAAATTAAAATTCCCAGAAAGTTTTAGTACAAACAAATTTTTATATAAATTCAGCATAGAGAATTTTGTTTCAGAAAATATTAAATTTTACAAAGAACTATTAAAATGATAGTTAAGTGCCCCATTTGTAATTCATTGACATCTTTTTTAATTCAAGAAAAAGATAAATTCGGCCAAGAATACAAGTATTTAAATTGTCATAACTGCCGTTTTTTATTTGAACAGGATTTGGCGCAGAATCCTGGCATGCTTAATGAAAAAGTGAGTAAATTATACGGCGGTGATTATTTCCATCAGATTGATGAAGGTTGGCAAATAAGGGGCGACGGATTTTTAAAAGTCATTAAAAAGGTTATAAAAATATATGGTTTTTTGAAAAGAAAAAAAAGATTAATCGTATTAGATTATGGCGGGGGAAATGGCTATTTGGCTTCAAAGCTAGCAGCAGCGGCTGAGGTTTTTTATTATGATGCTTATGAAAAGCCGACATTTAGCGGCCATTATACTATTTTAGAAAAACCGCAAAAGGCAGATATGATGTATGCGGTAGAATTGGTGGAGCATTTGACTGATATGAAATCTTGGAACTTTTTAAAAGAGGTTGCGCCAGATATATTTATTTTTACCACCTGTTTGACGGATAATATCGCCGATAAAGAATTGGCTAATTGGGTTTATTTAAATCCAGATGCTGGCCACACAGCCCTGTATTCCGCCAAATCACTTTATCTATTGGGCAAAAAATACGGTTTTCTATATTGCTTTTTTCCTAGTATTTCTTGCCATTTTTTCATAAAAAACAAATTGTTGAGCCAGTTTAACTTTGTGGCATTTGAATATTTTATATATAGTATTTTGAGAAAAATTATGAAAAAATGAAGATATTTTTTGACGGCAAAATTTTTAGTTCACAAAAAGCGGGTGGCATTAGCCGTTTAAATTTTGAGTTGATAAAAAATTTGAGCCAGAAAAAAGAGGTTGATGCTATTTTTTATCATGGTTTGCACGTTGATAATTACCCGTTTAAAAAAGAATGGTTTAAAAAAGAATATGGATTTAAAAAACAACTTTTCGCCGGTTGGAGGTTGATGAATTTTTTGGACAACCTATGGATGAACGCGGTTTATCAATGGCACGCAACCCCTGACATGGTTTTTCATTCTCTGTATTACCGTATTCCGAAAAATCCAAAGGGGCCAGTGGTGGTGCATGCTTATGATATGATTCAGGAATTATTCGCCACCCAAGAGGGCGAGCCTCGCCATTGGCGGGGTGGTAATCAAAAAACTATTCAATTTAAAAAAAGGGCGTTTGATCGGGCGGATGTGATTATTGCCATTTCAGAATCAACCAAGCACGATATTTGTAAATTATATGCTATCAATCCGGATAAAATTATTATTGCTTACCCGGGCGTCAGTGACATTTTTTTTAATAGTTTTGCGAACATTGCTCTCAAAAGACCCTATATGCTTTATGTTGGTGCGCGTAATTATCAGTATAAAAACTTTGATATAGTATTGAACACTTTTATTGAAAAAAAGTATTATGCGGATTTTGATTTGGTGGTATTTGGGGGCGAAAAACTTGACCAAAAACAGCTATGGTTGCGCCAGGAATCCGGTAATGATGAGGCCTTAGCAACGCTCTATGCCGGCGCCAGTTTATTTATTTATCCTTCTTTATATGAAGGTTTTGGCATTCCGCCCCTTGAAGCTATGGCGGCGGGATGCCCAGTGATTGCCTCAAATGCATCTTCTGTCCCCGAAGTGGTGGGCGATGCAGGGCTGTTATTTGACCCCAAAAATCCCAGTGATTTGGCCCAAAAAATTGAAATGATACTGCGCAATAAAGATTTAGCAGCCAGCTTAATTCAAAAAGGGAAAGTTCGTGCTCGGCAATTTACCTGGTCAGCCATGGCCGAGAAAATATACGAAGCCTATAGCCGGCTTTTAAAAAGTAAGGACTTATGATAGATTTAAGGCGATGAAAATACTTATTACGGGCATTACTGGATTTGTGGGCAGCCACTTGGCCGAATATTGTTTAGCTAAGCCGAATGTAAAACTTTACGGTACGTTTTTATCTGGAAATTTCATAGAAAAAGAGAGTATGACTTTTTTAAAATGCGATTTGACTAAAAAAGAGCAGGTAAAAAAAATGATTGCAAAAATAAAACCGGATGTGATCTTCCATCTGGCCGGCCAAAGCCAGGTTTCACTTTCTTTCGGCGCCCCAGAAAAAACTTTGATAAATAATTTAATTTCCGATTTAAATTTATTTGAAGCGGTAAAATATGCAAACATTAATCCTGTGATTGTGATTGCTGGAAGTTCAGAAGAATATGGCTTAACTTATCAGCGCGAACTGCCGATCAAAGAAGATAATCCTTTGCGGCCACTTTCGCCATATGCTGTTTCTAAAATAGCCCAGGAAAAGTTAGCATATCAGTACCATAAAAGTTATGGCTTAAAAATAGTGTTGATGCGATTTTTCAATACGGAAGGCCCGCGCCGGCCGGAAAGTTTTGTGGCTTCCAGTTTTGCCAAACAAATTGCCAGTATTGAAAAGGGGAAACAAAAACCGGTGATTTTGGTGGGAAATTTAGAGGCAAAAAGAGATTTTACCGATGTTCGTGATGTGGCCGGAGCTTATTGGCTAGCCGCTCAAAAATGTAAATTTGGCGAGCCGTATAATGTGTGTTCTGGCAAAGCCAGATCTATAAAATCAGTTTTGGAATTATTGGTCAGCATGAGTTCAGTTAAAAATATCAAAATAAAACAAGATTTAAAAAGAATGCGCCCCTCGGATATCCCCGTTATTATTGGAGATAACACAAAATTTAAAAAACAAACTGGCTGGAAGCCTGAAATTCCATTTGAAAAAACGATGGGGGATTTGCTGGATTATTGGCGGGAAAATATTACGGCTAAAAGTAAATAAAAAAGCCCATCCCGTGCAATTGGTGCAATAAGATGGGCTGGGGTTCGTGTTGCGATGGCCTAGGCGGACGCAAGAACAACTCCTTCGGGGATTTTCTCGACTTGGTACCTTTTAAGAACTTCATCGTACGAGTTCTCGAAAGACACTTGCTCAGCCTGGGTATTTGACATCAGGAGCATCTGATCTGCCTCGCTCAGGCCGTGCTCCTTAAAGAACTTTTTGAGAATCCGGTCTTGTCCCCAGCCAATGGGGATATTTTTGGCGATGATGTCCTCCAAGGAGGTGACCATGCTCTGGGCCTCATTGGAGATGTTCCCGAACCGGTGCTGAAGGTCAACGAGGGAAGACCACTCTTGGTCGGACAACGGCACTGTGAAGACATGACACAGGCCTTCGTACCGCCCCTGTTTATTCTGGGGGTTTTTCATGTTGAAGATTGATTTCTCCACGGTTTGAATGAAGGCGCCGTACGGCTTGGCACGGGAATGAATGACCGTGACGATGTCTGCAAGGATTTGCTTGTCTTCCGAGGTCGCCTTGATGTTGCGGGCCGTCGGAGCATGCCCCAGATGGCCTTTCCCAAAGAGCTCATTCATTTCTTCCTGGTCAAACGCAGCGTTCTCCAGCGTGAGTTCCTCCAGGATTTCGCGGCGATAGGTTCCCAGGGGGGTGCGATCATTTGTGGCGTTTGGCCGAACCCAGTTGCCTCCGGGCAAAAGTCCTGCTCCCACATAGGTGAGGATCGGATACCCCGGCGTCTTGACGTCAAGCAACAAGTTGGCCGGAGCCGATGCCTGATGGATGATTCCCGTTGCCGAGCAATTGTGGATGTGACGCATTCTAACGCTCCCTTTAAACTGGTGAATTGAAAGACACAAATAAAGTGTAGCATTCACTTATGGTATTGTCAATATTCCCAAAAGATATAATGTGGTGTAGTATAATCTCATTATGTTGAAGAAGGCGTTGATTTTTGGAATCACTGGGCAAGATGGCTCATATTTAGCCGAGCTTTTGCTGTCCAAAGAATATGAAGTTCATGGGGTTATTCGCCGAGCTAGTACGTTTAACACTTCGCGTCTTGACCATTTATACCAAGATCCCCATATTAGCGATGTGAAGCTTTTTTTGCATTATGGGGATTTGACCGATACGGGAAATATTGAAAAATTAGTTAACCAAATAAAACCCGATGAAATTTATCATTTGGGCGCGCAGTCACATGTGCGGGTGAGTTTTGACATGCCAGAATATACTGCTAATACCGATGCCTTGGGAACCCTGCGAATTTTGGAAGCGATAAAAAATTCTGGATTGAAAATAAAATTATATAATGCGGCCAGTTCTGAAATGTTCGGTTCAACACCTCCACCGCAAAATGAGAAAACGATATTTCATCCAAGGAGCCCATATGCCGTGGCCAAAGTATTTTCTTTTGACATTACTAGAATGTACCGAGAGGCGTACGGCATCTTTGCTTGCAATGGCATTCTTTTTAACCACGAATCGCCAAGAAGGGGAGAAACCTTTGTGACAAGGAAAATTACAAGAAGTATTGCTAGGATAAAAGCTGGATTAGATAAAAAACTTTATT
>CAZYSZ010000010.1:0-8634 GCA_964650025.1 uncultured Candidatus Saccharibacteria bacterium
GAAAAGGCGTTGACTTCCGCGATTAATGAAATCAAAGAACGATTTGGAGAAGGGTCAATTATGAAACTTTCTGATGCCAATAAAGTGAATGTGGATGTGATTCCAACCGGATCAATTGCTATGGATTTGGCACTCGGGGTTGGGGGTATGCCACGAGGTAGGATCGTGGAAATTTATGGTGCGGAAAGTTCCGGAAAAACTACGTTGTGTTTGCATATCGTGGCTGAAGCCCAGAAAAAGGGTGGGGTGTGTGCTTATATTGACGCGGAACATGCTATGGACCCGGACTATGCTAAGCGACTTGGGGTCAATACCAATGAACTGTTAATTTCGCAACCGTCGTCCGGTGAACAGGCTTTGCAAATTGTAGAAACGCTGGTAAAGTCGGAAAATGTAGATGTGATTGTGGTGGATTCGGTGGCCGCTCTGACCCCGCAAAGGGAAATCGAAGGCGAAATTGGCGACCAGCACATGGGTTTGCAGGCTAGAATGATGAGTCAAGCCTGTTTGGTTGGCGACACTGAGTTAGTAGATCCTGTGACGGGAAAAATTTCTACTATTCAAGAAGTTATAGAAAAAAAACAGACTTGGAACACTTTGACTTATGACGAGAAAAACAGAAAGTTTTTGGTTTCCAAAGTAACCGATTGGCTTTCGCAAGGCGTGAAAGAAGCCTTTGAGGTGAAAACACAAGATGGCCACAGTTTAAAACTTACTCATGATCATTTGGTGCTTACCTTTGATGGCTGGAAACAGGTAAAAGATTTGACAAAATCTGACTCGCTGGCTATTCCCTGCAAAACGCCAGAAGTGGTAAAAAGTAGCGCGCTAAAAGATGAAGAAATAAAAACGATCGCCTACATTTTGGGGGATGGGAATTTTACAAACTCTAACTATGCGCTCGGTTTTGCCAATATTGATAAAGAGATTATCGACGATTTTAATGGCGCTTTAGCTGAAATGGATTGTGAATTAAATCAGAGAAGTTATAAAGATTTTCAGGTGGTAAAAAATGGCAACTTGCCAAAGGGTTCGCATCAATCTCCCGCAAAAATATTACTGAAGAAATTGGGAGTTTTTGGCAAAAAATCTCCGCAAAAAGACATCCCGGCCGAAATTTTCCAGCTTTCCAACAAGCAATTGGGGATTTTCATTTCAAGGCTTTGGTCCTGTGATGGCCATATTGATAGTAATGCCAGAGCAATTATTTACTCTTCATCATCTTTAACATTAATTAAGCAATTGCAGTTACTGCTGTTGCGTTTTGGTATTGTGAGCCGATGGTCGCAAAAGCGATTGGCGCCCCACGTACTCTATAAGCTTATTATCCAAGGTCAAAAAAACGTGCAGGTTTTTGAAAAAGAGATAGGATTAGTCGGTAAGAAGCGTGAAAAATTATCATCACTGGCTTTGCGGGTATGGAAATCAAAACGCCTCTCGTTTCAAGAGGCAGTTCCCTATCAAATGGTTTCTACGATTAAGGAACTGGTGTATGCTTCGGGACATACAGGTCAAGAAATATCACAACTTTTCGGTTTAGATAGTAGGACTTCTTTTCCTGAATTTAAGCCGAGTCGTTTGAAAATTTCCCGCGATCATTTACTAAAAATTTCAGATTTTATCGGGAATGAAGATATGAAAAAAGTTGCCAACGACCAAGTATATTGGACCGGCATTGAATCTATCGTGCCAATCGGGAAAAAAGAAGTTTATGATGTAAGCGTAAAAGATATTCCTAATTTTGTCGCCAATGGAGTGGTGGTTCATAATTGTCGTAAGTTATCGGCCATCGCCGCCAAATCCAATACTATGATTATTTTTATCAACCAAACCCGCATGAAAATCGGTATGGTCTTTGGCAACCCGGAAACCACGCCCGGTGGATTAGCGCTAAAATTTTATGCTTCGGTTAGAGTTAATTTATCGCGAACCGCGCAGATAAAATCGGGCGACGAAATTGTGGGAAACCGCGTAAAGGCCAAGGTGGTAAAAAATAAAGTGGCCGCACCTTTTAGAATTGCCGAATTTGACATTTACTACAACGAAGGCATTTCCAAATCCGGTGATGCCCTGCGCGCCGGCCTGTTATCGGGTGTCATCAAACAAACCGGCAACACCTTCACGTTTGAAAACGAAAAAATGGGCGTAGGCACGGAGGTTGCAAAAGCATACCTAAAACAACACCCAGAAATTATGGAACGAATCAAAAAAGAGGCCCTAGTCGTGGGAGTTGCGCCGGCGGAGAAAGGGGAAGCGGACGAAAAAAGCGAATAAGGCGACACCAATCTACGAATCGCATTCGAATCTACTAATACGTTTGTCATTCCCGCGAAAGCGGGAATCCAGCGCTCGCCGCATCACTCTAGTCTAGATTCCCGCTTTCGCGGGAATGACAGATTGAGTAAAAAGGTCGTAAATTAAATTTTAAAAAGTAAAAAAGTATGAGTGAAAATCCAATAATAGATCCTGATGCAGGAAAACTTTTTCCAACAGATGAGGATGAGACTGCAGAGCTTTTTGAAGATGCGCTCGATGAAGTAGTCGAGAAAACCAAAGAAGGTGACAAGGACGAAGAAACGGAAATTCCGCTTGATGAAGATGTGGGGGGGCTAGAGATGGAATTTAGCGAGCGGATTAAAAGTTTAAGTAAAGAAGATTTGAAAAAAGCAGTTAAGGGAATAAAGGGAGAGTTAAAAAATCTTAAAGAGGAAACAAAAGAAAGGAAAAGTGATTTAAAGCAGATTGAAAAACGGCTCAAAAAATCCAAAAAGAAAAAATAACCAATCAAAAAACAGACAAAATAGTCTGTTTTTTGATTCCAAAATTTTGAATTTTGAATTTTGCCTTTTGAATTTACTTTGGCATATACGGCATCATCGCCATTTGTCTGGCTCGTTTAATGGCGGTTGAAATTTTCTTTTGATGATGCGAACAAAGCCCGGTCTTTTTTCGTGGTTTTATTTTGTAAAAACCGGACACAAACTTGGCTAACAGTTCAATGTCTTTGTAATCCACATCATCAATATTTTTTCTGCAAAAATGGCAAAACATGTTTGTTGTTATAATCGCCCTAAACGTTCTATCGGCCTTTCGGCCTCGCTGGATCACTCGCTTCGGCTCGCTCGTTACGATTAGAACGAGTGAGCAAAGCGAACAATACAACGATTATAACGTTAGGACAGTTTTTTAAAATGGGATATCGGCAACATTGATTTCCTCAGAATTTTCTGGTACTGAATTTTGGTTGCTTACAAAGGGTGCGTTTTCTTCGATAATCGGGATTTCTTCAACTTTGGGTTGGTTATTTTGCGGGGCAAAGTTGGCGGGTCTGGAATTTTGCATTCCCGCACCGGCGCCTGTGGGCCTTGGACCTAACTGCAAATTTTCCGCGATGATTTCGGTTTTGTATTGTTTGACTCCGGCGGAATTTTGCCAGCTGGACGTTTTTATCCGGCCTTCAATTAAAATCAACGAACCCTTGGTGACATATTTTGAAATCGTATCAGCCAGCTTTCCAAACGCCACAATATTATGAAACTCCGCATCCTGTTTTTTGACTCCGGCTTGGTCGGTATAAAATCGGTTGGTGGCAATTCCAAAATTTACCACGAGTTGCCCAGATGGCATCGCGCGGGATTCCGGATCTCGCGTCACATTGCCCAATATGAATGCTTTGTTTAAATTCATCTTACGATATAGCGACACTAATCTACTAATCACATTCGAATTACGAATACGTAACGTATTGGTAGATTAGTGTGTCATTTGTAGATTGGGGTCGCCTATTCTGAAAGTATTTCGTCTAGCTTTTTATCAATATCTTCTAGCTTAGCCTCCTCTTTTTTTGGTTTTATTTTATATACTTCGGTGTTTTCAGAGGCTGGCTTTAATTTATTTTCTGCTACCGCGGGTTTTCTGGTTCGTCGTTCTTTCATGACTTTTATCGGTTTTTTAACCATCAGAAAATGTCGCAATATGCTGGTATTTTTTTCCAACACTTCTTTTAGAGGCTTGATATGGGCTTCGGCCATTTGAAATTCCAGTGTGCAAAAATATCCGGAACTGTGCTTTTTTATCGGGTAAGCCAATCCCTGTGGCACGGTTTTTTCTGACTTTACAATCGCGCCTTCTTTACCTTGCACAAAAACTTCCACCTCTTTTTTAAGGTTTTCCGCGTCTTCGGACTTTAAATTTGAAGCAATGATATAAGTTAATTCGTAAGGTTTCATAATATGTGTATAAATACCAACAGGCATTTCTATGGTTTGTATTCTAGCAAAATAAGGTAAAAAAAGCAATATTTTGTTAAAAAATAACCAGGTTTGGGGTGCCCGAACCTGGTATATGGTTTATGTTCCAATAGTTTGAAGTATTTTCTCGATGACATTTTCCTTGGCGCACCAGTCAGTGTATCCGGTTTCCTTAAATTCCGCCCGTAAGTCTTCCCTGGCAGTAGCAAGTATGAGTTGTCCATCAAAGCCTTCTGATAGTTTCTTTATCAGAACTTTGGCCACTATAATATCTTCGTATGCGTATCCGCAGGCATACGGAGATATTGTTATGGCGTCAAACTTTTTTTCTTTTGCCAACTGCAAAGCGATTGAGCCGTTCATGGCGAAGAAAACACCAACTCTGTCTTGTAGTCGGCTTTGAATGTATGGATAAAAAGCCGTAATATTTTCAATGACCAAAACTTGTTTTAACATAGTGTCCCCATGTAAGAGTACAAAGAATACTTGCGAATACAAAGGTTTTTCCATAATATATTATTTTTAATAAAAGTCAATGATTTACTTTTCAGTTTTTTGGAACTAAAATAAATGGCATGATAGACAAAATTATTTTCAAATCTTACGATGTGCGGGGAATTTATCCTGACCAACTAAATGAAGAGGCTGGTTTTGCCATTGGTCGGGCTTTTATCAAAAAAACGGGTGCCGAGAATGTGGTCGTCGGCCATGATGCCCGTATTTCGTCGCCTGCGCTATTTAAAGCCCTAACACAAGGCCTTTTGGACGAAGGCGCAAAAGTAACCAGCATCGGCCAAACCCCCACCGAAGGCCTCTATTTTGCTGTTGCATCGTATGATTTTGATGCTGGAATTATGATTACCGCCAGCCATAATCCAAAGGGATACAACGGGTTTAAGATGATCGTGAAAAGTGGAAAAGATCTTAATATTGTACGGGGATTGGATTTGCTGCCAATCATTGAAGAAAGTAAATTTGAAAACAAACTGGCGGAAATACCAAAGATAAATATTTTAGAAGATTATAAAAAATATATTTTTAATCTTTTTGATTTTAGTAACATTAAAAAGTTCAAAGTTGTAGTTGATGCGTCAAATGGGGTTGCGGCTAATATGTTTTCCAACGTTACGATGCCGGTTGAAATTGTGCCGTTAAATTTTGAGCCAGATGGAAATTTTCCAAATCATGCCCCAAATCCGTTGGAACCGGGCGCGGCCGATCAAATTAGTACGCTAATCAAAAAAGAAAAAGCGGATTTTGGATTTATGTTTGACGCCGATGCCGATCGGATTTTTTTGGTTGATGAACGTGGAGACATGGTGCCCGCTGATTTAGTATTGGTAATCTTGGCAAAACATTTTTTGCAAAAAAGTCCGGGCGCGGGTATTGCCTATAATGCCGTTTGTTCAAAAGCCGTGCCGGAGTTTGTTAAAAAATGGGGAGGTGTGCCGGTGCGTACGCAAGTTGGCGCGGTAAATGTTAGGGATGGATTACTAAAAAATAACGGTGTGATGGGAGGCGAGGTGTCTGCGCATTATTGCTTTCGAGATTACTTTTACATGGACTCCGGCCTGATTGCCTTGTTGGCGATGCTTTTGATTATTTCCAAAGATGGCAGAAAAGTTTCAGAAATCATAAAGGAAATTTGTCCCTATGTTAAAAAAGAAGCTAATTTCCAAGTAGCCGACAAAGAAGGGATGCTCAAAAAAATCAAAGAAAAATATGCTGATGGCAAGCAGGATTTTTTGGACGGCGTGACAGTAGAATACAAAGATTGGTGGTTTAATGTGCGCCCCTCAAACACGGAGCCATTGTTAAGGTTAACCATTGAAGCGGATA
Source organism: uncultured Candidatus Saccharibacteria bacterium (assembly GCA_964650025.1). GTDB lineage: Bacteria > Patescibacteriota > Minisyncoccia > Minisyncoccales > Staskawiczbacteraceae > VGLO01. Next base: position 6,090 of record CAZYSZ010000010.1, read on the forward strand.
CGCAAGAGGTGCTTGAACAAAAAAAAGAAGAGCTAACTAAATTCGTGACACAGTAAAAATATGGATATTGAATTAGCCAAAAAAACAGCCGTGTCCGCGGCCAAAGAAGCCGGAAAAGTGCTTAACGATAACTTTCAGAAAGCAAAAAGCGCGTCTTTTAAAGGAAAGAGAGATATCGTGACGGAAGTAGATTTAAGGGCGGAAAAAATTATTTTGGATATGATAAAAGTACAGTTTCCAGATCATGCTATTCTATCAGAGGAAACTGGAATGATTGGGGATAATAGCGTAAAATATATGTGGGTTGTAGACCCCATAGATGGAACCATGAATTACTATTATGGAATGAATCCGTATCGGGTAGGAATATGTTTACTGGAAGATAAAAAGCCAGTTTTGAATGTGTTGTATAATCCAACCGAAGACGAAATGTATGTCGCGCAAAAAGGTGGTGGAGCATTTTTAAATGACAAAAAAATTACGGTCAGTGGTAATGACGACTTGAAAAATTCACTGGTTATGTTTCACTTGTCTTCAAAAGAAGAGCCAAGGAAAAGAATCATGGATGTTTTAGAAAAAGTTTTTGAAGCCAGTATGCAGGTAAGGATGTTGGGCAGCAGTTTGGCTTCAATGAGCTATGTCGCCACCGGAAAAATGGATGCATTTTTCAATGTGTCACAAAAACCCTGGGATATTTTACCCGGAGTCTTATTGATTGAAGAAGCCGGCGGAAAAGTGACAGATATTAAAGGCGGAGAAATTACCCATGAGTCGACTTCGGTGATTGCAACCAACGGGAAAGTGCACGATCAGATGGTGAAATTATTAGAGGGCATATAAAACATGTGGGATACTATTGCGCAAATTGCGATATTTTTCTTTGGCGTCGCGTCGATTATTTTGGTCGCCAGGAAAAGTAAATGGGGATTTGTTTTGGGATTTGTTGCCCAGCCTTTTTGGTTTATCACATCTTATCTCAACCATCAGTGGGGCGTATTGTTAGTAACAATTGTGTATACTTTCGCTTGGATTTACGGTATTTATCAGTGGTTTTATAAGAAAGAAAAACTGTAAGAAAAACGCATGCCCCACATTCACGACAAAATTGATTTTACGGTTGATGTTTTTATTGTTTATGAAAACAAGGTGCTTTTGATTTTTCATAAAAAGCATAACATGTGGTTGCAGGTTGGCGGGCATATTGAATCCGTGCCTCACTCACCTAATTTTAAACCCGTAGCGACGTAAAGATAGTCTGGATTCTAGGCGCGAGGAGCGCGCGTACCCCCTGGGGTACGAAAGCGACGTAACAACAACGAAGACGGGCCATCGTTACGTCGCCCTCCGGGAAAGCTGAAATGAGGTCATCTTCTTCTTTGCTCCGCCTCAGGGTAGTGCAGAGACTACCCTTCGTTGTCGCGCATCGAAGCTAACCTCATTTCAGCTTTCTACGGGTTTAAAATTAGGTGAGTGAGGCACTTAATGAAGATCCCGAACAGGCTTTGTTTCGTGAGGTTAAAGAAGAATGCGGGCTGGAAATTGAAATAGTGGGGACAAAGCCAAATTTGAAAGTAAGGGGAACAAAGTTTTTGTATGCGCCAGCTTTTATGAATATCCATGACATTAACGAAACCCACAAACACGTTGGCCTTTATTATATCGCTAAAGCTAAATCAAATAAGTTTGCGCTAAGTGAGCGAGAGCACCAAGATATTCGATGGTTTAGCAAGGAGGATTTGGACAAACCGGAATTTAATTTAAGCGAATCAGTGAAGTTTTATGCAAAAGAAGCGTTAAAGGTTGTGTGATTTCGCGCACTTCTCTGTCATTCCCGCGAAAGCGGGAATCCAGAAACGCTTGACGCTAGATTCCGGGCTTTGGCGGAGATGACGATGGAATCGCCATTATTTACCGAGTTATTGTGCGACGATTTGACAGAGGTTTTGGCTGGCGTATAATGGAGTTATGCAAATCAATACGTGCGATAATTGTGGGCAGAAAATTGAGCGTAAAGAATCTTTAGATGTTCGTTTTGGGTACGACCATGTTGAGTTATGTATGGGCTGTGGAAAACCAGTTGTTGAGTTTCTCCAAAAACAAAATTTATATCACGAAGTTAAAAAGTCGTAACTATGATTAACAATAAAGACATCGAAAAATTAAAAGAAACTTTTGCTACTAAAGAGGATATCGAAAATCTTATTGAAATTGTTGCCACGAAAGAAGATATGGCAAGTCTAAAGAAAGATATTTTGAGTGGCCAAGATAAAATTTTGGCCATGGTTACCGCGTTGTCCCAAGAAAAAACCGTTGGTAGCGAGCAGAATAAAAGGCAGAAAAGAGTGCTGGAAATTCACCATAACGCTTTGAGAAAAAACAAGATTTTGTCAGAGAAGGAATCGTTGGAAATTGATAAGTTGCGGGTATTTTAGAAAGTTAGGAATCAAATTTGGGAAAATACTTAAAAATTCCGAGTAACATCGGAATTTTTGTTTGACTTTTTTGGTGCGGGGGGGGTATTATGGGGTAAAGGCTAAGAAATAAA
>CAZYSZ010000010.1:8734-17890 GCA_964650025.1 uncultured Candidatus Saccharibacteria bacterium
GCGGATAGAAATGGAGAAAGCTCTTGGTATGGATGCTCATGGAATTGTAAAGGCGGCGGGTCCGTACGGGGAAAAGCTGGAATTGGATGATTTGGATGATGAAGTAAAAAAAGCTGTTGAGTCTTTTGTGGGTGAAAGGGATGCTATGATTCGCGAAGCAGATGAGGCAGTAGAGGTTTTGAATAAGAAGTTCAATAAAAGTGGAGACTTGGGGGATTGGCAGACCAGCCGGTAAATTTTTATCGCAAAAAACAGTCCGCTCGGGCTGTTTTTTTATTCGTGGCATTCGTATAAATTCGTAGATTCGTATTATATTAATCCCATCTTTTCTTTCACCTCTCTCATCGTTTCCTGTGCAATCGTTAGCGCCCGGCTCTGGCCTTGTTTTAAAATTTCTTGGACGTAGACGTCTCGGGTTTGGAGTTCTTTTTGTTTTCGTCGGAAGGGTTCTAGGTATTGCACTACCACTTGTGCTAGCGATTTTTTAAATTCGCCATAGCCTTTGCCTTTAAATTCTTTTTCTAATTCTTGCGTAGTTTTGCCGGTCAGTAAACTATAAATGGTTAACAGATTAGAAATGCCAGGTTTTTTGGTGACGTTGTAGCGGATGTCTTTACCCGAATCGGTTTGTGCCGACAGGATTTTTTTGGCGATGGCTTCCGGTTCGTCGAATAAGAAGATACAACTTTTTGGATCGTCCGATTTTGACATTTTCTTTTTGGGGTCTTGCAAACTCATGATTTTGGCACCCTCTTTTGGTATTAGTGATGCCGGCTCTTTAAACGTTTTTCCAAACTTTTGATTGAATTTTTTAGCAATGCTTCTAGTTAATTCAACGTGTTGCTCCTGGTCTTTTCCTACCGGTACGGCATCGGCTTTATAAAGTAAAATGTCGGCGGCCATCAGAACGGGGTAATTTAAGAGCCCGGCGTTGACATAATCTTTATGCTGGTCTGATTTTTCCTTAAACTGCGTCATTCTTTTTAATTCTCCTAAAGGAGTAATGGTTTCAAAAAGCCAGGCCAGCTCGGCATGTTCTTTGATTTGAGATTGCAGAAAAATAATAGACTTTTCCGGATTGATTCCGGCGGCTAAATAAATAGCCGTGGTTTCCAGGATGCTTTGTTGCAATTCTTTTGGGTCATAGGGAGTGGTAGTGGCGTGCAGGTCAACAATACAAAAAACACATTCATTATTCTCCTGAAGTTCAATCCATTGTTTTATAGCACCCAAATAGTTGCCCAAATGGATGTTGCCCGTTGGTCGTATGCCCGAAAAGATTCGCATATAATGAAGATAATTAAATTTCGATGCCGTATTTTTTAATTTCAGAAATGAGGGGTGTGGCCGTGGATGCAAAGTCTTTTGAAGAAACCGGATGGGCTTCAATTCTATTATCAAGTTTCCAGCGCAAAAAATTTAATTCACCAATTTCTGCAATATCGTCTTTTCCAAACTTTGGGGACACTACGCACACATCAATATCGCTGTCTTTTCTGGCATTACCGCGGGCGTAGGATCCAAATATAAGCATTTTTTCTACGGGAATGCCTGCGTTTTTAACCTTAAGCCGATATTGCTGGACGATTTCTCTGATCTCTTTTTTTATTGTTTTTGTAGCCATGTTTTAAATTCAACCACCTGCTCGATATATTTTTGGGAATACGAAGCTGTGGCTTGTTTATAAAATGAATTTTTGTAATTGTCGTATCTTGCACGCAGATTAAATGCACTTACCTCCGAAAGTAATTTTAATTGAGTAGCGTTTAGAGTAATGCCCGTTTTTTCCGCGAGAAATAACAGGTCGTGCGTTATCGGCACTGTTACATTTTTCTTTGCAACCATACCCTTAAGCTGTTTTTCCAGAGAAAGATGACAGAAAAACAGCGCGTGCATATATCGTTTAGATTGCATCAGAGCTTCCACCGTTTCCCAATCCTGCAAAGAAGACTCAAACCAATATTTTATCAAATCTTTATTTGACATGTTTTTATTGTAACAAAAGACAGGGGAGGGTGAAAGACTTGACACATATTCTTTATGATGCTATGATGGATACAGTTTTCTATCGTTGTGTCAAATAAGAGTATATGAACCTTTCCGAAGTCCCTACGGTCGTGTTTGATCTGATCAATTGCGACAAGGTTGTGGGCGACAAGTTTTTTGCCTCAAGGTTGGTGGATGAAACCGGCGCGACTAAAGTTGTTGTGCGGACGGATTCAAAGTTGAGCCACCGCAAGATTTGGAAACGTCTAGAACAGGAACTAGACGGTAGTGGAATTAGGGCCGGTCTCCTTGGCGGTGGCTATATTTGGGTCGATTCTGTAAATAATGAAATCCTGATTCACGGCGGAAGTACGGATTTTTGTTGCGAACCTGATCGCACTCAAACGGTGCAATTGGTTCAGGCTGAGTACCCTAACTTTCGGGTTAGGGGTATAAGCTAATGATGTGTTGTAGGCTATTTTTAAGCCAGTAGAACACCAAGCCCAACGATTCAGTTCGTTGGGCAGTTTTTTTACACCTCAATCACCACCGGCAAAATCACCCGCCTTCGCCAAGGCTTCGGCGAGGCAAGTCGGCCTTCTAAACTTCTATCACCACCGGCAAAATCATTGGCCTTCGTTCTGTCTTAGCAAACAAGAAATCTCCGACCTTGTTTCTTATTTCATCCTTTACGTAGTTCCAGTTTTCGGTTTTGCCTTGGCCGGCGGTTTTAGCGACGATTTCTACCACTTTTTTGCGGGTTTGGGCCAGCAAGTCTTTGGATTCTCGCAGATACACAAATCCTCTGGAAATAATATCCGGACTGCCTTTGACTTTGCCGGTTTGGCGGTCAACGACGGCGACAATGACAAACATTCCGTCTTCAGCCAGCATTTGGCGGTCGCGCAAAACAATTTCTCCCACGTCTCCAACTCCAAGCCCATCAACAAACACATAGTTTACCGGCACTTTTTCTTTTAAGACTTCTATTTTTCCTTGCCGCGCCGAAGCTTCATGCGAAGGCGGGTTGTCAAACACAATGATAGACCCGTTGTCTGGCACCACGACGTTGTGTTTTAGAATGCCCATGCCATAGGCAATCCGGGCGCATTCTTTTAGCATGAAGTGGTTGCCATACACCGGAATAAAGTAATCCGGTTTGACTTCGGCCAGCATTTGTTTGATACCATCAATGTTGGTGTGTCCCGATGCGTGTACGTTCATGATGTCGTTGTGATAAACGTTGTCTGACAGGCGGTAAATGTTGTCTTTGACTCTCTGCACGGTTCTTTCGTTACCGGGAATGACCGAAGATGAAAAAATAACGGTGTCTTCTTTTTTGATGGTAATGTACTTGTGGTTGCCCGCGATAATTCGTGGCAGGGCGGCCATTTCCTCGCCTTGCGCGCCGGTGCAAATAATAATGACTTTGTTGTCGGGGTATTCTTGCGCTTTATCAACGGGAATCACCACGCCTTTTGGTACACTGATGTATCCTAACTGGGTGGCCAGTTCAATATTCATTTTCATGGAAAAGCCGTCCAGGGCGACTTTTTTGCCGGTTTGTGCGGCGAACTCCATAATTTGTTTGATTCTTTCTATCTGGCTGGAAAAGGTGGCAATAATGGTCCGGCCCGGAGCCTGGCCAATGAGTTTGTTGATATTGCCCATCATTTCTTTTTCGGTGACCGGTGTTTTGGTAACAATAGCTCCCAAAGCTTCTAACATTAAAATAGTCGGACGTTTTGCATTGGCCAAGTGGTGGTAATGGATAACATCCCGGCCGGTCGGATCTTTTTCAATCGTCCAGTCGCCCGGGTGCAAAACGGTGCCAACGGGAGTTTCTAAAATGACTCCGACGGCGTCCATGATGGCGTGGTCAATTTGGAAAAACGTCAAAATAAAATTTCCCAAGGTGACTTTTTCTTTTAAGTCTTTGATGTAATTAGTCTTTAACTTTTTGGAACTGCCTTTTTCAAAGTCCTCCATGCGGTGCTTTATCATTTCCATGGTTAACGGGCGTCCGATGACCGGCGGATAGTTAAGCTTCTTAAGTAATATGGGAGCGGCTCCGATGTGGTCTAAGTGACCGTGGGAAAAAATTACCGCTTTAATATTTTTTTCTTTGCCTTTTAGATATTCGGTGTTGGGGATGACATAATCAATTCCCGGCATGTCTTCTTCTGGGAACTGCAAGCCCATATCCAAAATCACGATGTCTTGGTTATATTCAAACACCGTCATGTTGCGCCCGACTTCTTCCATGCCCCCTAATGGGATAATGCGAAGCGTGTTGGGCTTGCTGGGTGTTAATTCCTTTGCCACGCCGTAGCTTTCAGCGGAGGCGGTTTTCTTTTGATGCGGATTATAGCTTCTTCTATTTTTTTGCATATTATTTTGTTTTTATCGCTGCATTTTTGAGTTCATGCAGACGAATTAGTTTAATTTTTTCTTAAAAATGTATATTGGTAACTGTCTCCTTCTGATTTTAATTGAATAAAATCATACCCCTTTTCCTGCCATTTTGATTTCATGATTTCAATAGATTTTTTGGGAGAATTAGTATATAAATAATCTTTTTTCTCTTCATCTGTCATGGCTTCAAAAAAGCTTTCAAAGGCGTTGTCTGTTAATATATATCCGCCATTTGCTAGATTTTCCATGGCTTCTTTATCATTGTCTGCGTCAATTCCGGTGGTTCTAAAGCCTAAAATCATGCCAATTTTTCCTGGCGGTTGGAACCTTAATAGGTTATCCTCCGGTGGGATATTATATCCCGCCACGGTTTCTTTGGAACCATAAATCGCTGGTTCTATTTTTATGTTTACTGGTTCCGGACCCTCGCTAGAATTTAGAATAAATTGTAGTTCTGTCTCTGAGATAGTGGTCGGCTCTGTATTAGTAATTTTCTTAATTCTTTCTTTCAGTGTCTGCACGTAAGCACTTTCCTTCAATATTGGATCGACTAAAATGATGTTTCTTGCTCCAAGCAATAAAGGATATTCAAAATCGATTCCCGACCCCATGTACACTACCGGATTTTCCCTAATAATTTCTCGATTGATTAAGCCGTCTTTTTTTATTTCAGCTATATTATTTTTTTTATGTTCAATTGCGGTTTTTCGAGGTAAAGTTTCCGCGCTAATCTGCTCAAAGGCTTTTGCTTCTTCTGGTGAGCTAAATAATGTCTCGGGCGTATTTTTTTGGGGTTCTATGCTAAATTCTGATTGTTCTGGATTCATAAATTCTTTTGTGCCCGGGGAGGGATTCGAACCCTCAAGCCTTGCGGCGCGCGCACCTGAAGCGCGTGCGGTTGCCAATTTCGCCACCCGGGCCAGTGTTATTTCGCTTTCAGAAAATCTAAATCTTTTGGCACTTCTTTAAGTGGATCTTCAAATCTTAGCGCAGGAACATTTTTGTAGTGGTCGTTTTTTGTCCATCCGCTTTTAAGATAGTAGTAGCAAGCGCCTTGATTTCTTTCAAAAGGTTCAAAATTTCCCTTGTCATTTTCGGCTACCCAATTAGCTGTTTTTAATTCTTGGTTGGAGAGATTAATGGTTACATGCCCATATCCAGCGGGTATTAAAATGACGTCACCTTTTTTCCCGTGGACAACAAATACGTCTTCAATTAAGTTTTCATTTCCTTTTTGGGCAAGGTAAAACCCTTCGCCTTCTAAAACCATATACACTTCACCGTAAAAACCGGCATGAATATGCCCTTTGGTTTTTGCGAATTCTTCACCGAACATTTTTGGGTGGATAATAGTAATGTCATAGCGTAGCCCATTTTCTACTTTAATTTTCCGGTACATGTCATACAATTCAAAATTTTGGGCGGTTTCAAACCATGCCTTATCGTAGACAACATTTACCATTTCTTTTAGATGCCTTTTGTCTGGGGTAAGTTTTGATAAATCTATTTCCATATTCTTTTTGTTTTCAAAAACCAATTATGTCACTCGTTTCACTCGCTCCTTAGAAACCCACGGTTTCTAACGTGTCCTCTCGCTTCGCTTACGGCACTGTTTTCCTTCACGGGGAAATACCCAATTTCCCCGACCCCTTTTGTGTAAATTGCTATTTCCAAACCCGCTTAGTTTGCAAATACCAATTTACTATATTCTCAAACCTTTTGGCCGGGTCAACAATTTTTGTGGTGTCGATGCCTTGTACTTGTTTAGAAACCCAATACGAATAATCGGGGTTGTATAAAAACAGGGCAGGGGCATCTTTGATAATTTGGGTTTGCAGTTGCTCTAATTTTTGCTTTTTGACGGCAGGGTCTTGCGTTTGGCGTGCGTCTTTTAATAACTGGTCTACGGTTTTATTTTCGTATTCGGAAAGATTTAAGCCCGGGTCTTGTTTTTGTGATGAATACCAAAATGGGTATAAATCCGGTTGCATGCCCAAGGTTTCTCCGTACAATAGCGCATCGTAATTCCTATTTTTAATAATCGGTTTTAATTCGCTAATGCTGACGGCGTTGACGGTGATTGTAACTCCTACGGTTTGCCAATAATTTTTTAACATATTTGCCACCAAAACCAGTTCTGGCTGATTGATGGTAACGATGGTAATTTGCAGGGGTTGGACATTTGACGTCGGCGTGACGCATTGTTTATTTAATTCTTGGCGAGTGCCGACGCCGGTTTCTCCTGTTGGTTTGGTAGAGGACAGGTATTTTTTTTGAAATTCTGTTACCGCATTTTCTGTACCGGTGCCAAAGGTTCCATTAGTTTCGGTGGATAGTGAACTTTTAAATGATTCGCTCAGCCGCGCTAAACAGGCCTGTAATTGTGTAACTTCATTACCTTTTGAGCCGATTTTTAAATAACTTTTAAATTGGAATGCTGGTTTTTTACTCGTGGTTTTTTGCCGTAAACCTTGGTCATTTTTAGTAAATCCGGATTTATCCAATAGTGCATTAGACCTGGTGATATCAAATCCATAAAGATTTACCGGTGTTTGGTAACCGTAAAATTCGGGCAAAACAGGGGAGTCAACAATAGAGGGTTTAGTTTTTGTTTGGTCGGCGACGGTTTGTGCTAATTCAGTTTTGTTGACCGCATGAGTTAGGGCTTGGCGAATGTTGGCATCAAAAAAAAGTGATGTCTTTTGATTGTTAAAAAATACGGCAAAATACCGGGGCAGTTGCAAGGAATAAGTTGAAAAACTAGGTTGGGTTGAAAAACCTTGGCGAATAGTTTTTTGCAGGCTGGCATTATTTTGATTGGCGTTGGCGGGGGAAAACCCGTCAATTTGTCTGGCGTTGGCGGATGCAATTAAATCTGCGGTTTTTTCATAAAATTTAAAGGTAATACCGGTAAGAAATGAGGGGTTGGCATAATACCTGCGGTTTGAGGTTAAGTTTAGGGTTTGTATAAAGCCGGTATTGGTTTGTGCTAGGTTAAAAAAAGCAAAAGGACCAGATCCAACGGGTTGCAGGTTATATGACGAAAGCGCGAAATTTTCCGGAGAAATATTCTGCCAGATATGTTTTGGAATAATTTTTAACGTGCAGTTTTCCAAAAAAGAATTGTAAGGTTGTTTTAAATTAAATGACAGCGATGTTTCGGATATTTTTTGCACATTTACATCAATCCAGTTGGCGCGTAGAGGGCTTTTGTAATCGGAATTTTGGATGGTTTTGATGGTAAAAATAATGTCGTCGGCGGTTAGGGGCTGACCATCGGACCAAAAAATATTATTTTTTAAGTTAAAAGTATAAGTTTTTCCGTCGCCGGAAATTTTGTAATCGTTGGCTAAGTCGTTGATAATGTTTCCATCCTTGTTATAGGTTTGAAGGCCCGAATAAACCAAGTCAATCAGTGTGCGGTCAATATCGTCAGTTTCGCCGTAAATAGGGTTGATAAACCGCGGTTGACCGACAACTCCTTCTGTATATACACCGCCAAAGGCCGGCACGACTTTGGTGTGGCTTACATAAAAATCATTTATTAAAAAACCCAGTGAGCCAATGGCAAGGACAAAAAATACTAAAAGAGTTATTTTCTCGCCCCTTTTAAGTACTCTAAAAATTTGTTTCCATTGAGAAAAACGCGGAAAAGTCAAATTAGATATAGCGACACCAATCTACTAATCACATTCGAATCTACTAATTTCGTATTCGTAGCATTAGCAGATTAGGGTGTGATTCGTAGATTAGGGTCGCCTTGTGTTTAAATGAGGATGCTAGCAATTGCCAAAACGATAAAAAGGCCAGCAATTACTATAGTAGCATAATAAATCTTTTTTTGGATCCCACGCCTTTGAGAATAAAATTCACCGCCTCCGCCACCGCCAAACCCGGCACCCAGCGCCGTTCCGCGTTGCTGAACCGCAATTAAAATAATCAAAATAACCGAAACCGTGATTTGCGCGTAAAAGAGGATTTGTTGTGTGGAAATCATTCTCCATTAGGCATGAAACATAAATCATGAAGCATTTTACGCCGTAGCGTTTTTATGGTTCATGATTTATGATTCATGACTTAGTCTTAGTTCCTATTTCTTAATACGAATGTTGATAATAAAAGGTTTAACCCCCAAACAATCAGTGTTGTGAAAAAGAGGGGATATAGTAACGGTGCGGAAAATTCTTTAAACATGATGTCGAGCGCGAAAATCAATCCCACATTGATAACAAAACTGAAAATTCCCAGCGTCAGGATTCGCAGTGGCAAGGTGATAATATTTAAAATCGGTTTGACGAAAAAATTCAACAAGCCCAAAATAATTCCAAACAGAATAAACAATTCCCACTGCGCGGTCAGGTGAATTCCAAAAAAATTAGTCGCTGGATAGGCCGTAATGCTAACGCCAGCAACAAAAATCGTAGCCAGCCAAAGTCCCAGTCCAGCGCTAACGATTTGAGATAGAAGACTTTTCATTTCTTACATTATAGCAGAGTTTTAGAAAATATCAATGAAAAAGCCCAAGTCATCGTGTGGCGACTTGGACCGAGTATGATAACTGAAATATCTATTTCAGTTTACTTCCGCGTTGACGTGTCTAAGAAGAGGTTCGAATAATGCCAATATACTGTGACACACCAGTCTAGAAAAGAACAAACTGATCTACGTATTTATTCTAGTCTATATTAGCGCCCTTGTCAATGGTTTTGTGCGCAACCCCTCACATTTCGTTGTCATTCCCGCCCCCCCAATCAA
>CAZYSZ010000011.1:0-17197 GCA_964650025.1 uncultured Candidatus Saccharibacteria bacterium
CAAATTCAATATCCGAAAAAGAAAAAATCTCCACGCCACCCCTAAGCTTTGAAGAAATTTTCCGTATCCCCTTGCCAAAAACATCCACCCGCCCCAAATCCTGCGTAAACACCGAAAACACCCTGTCTGCCTCTGACCTATCCTCTTTTTTAAACACAAAAGCTTGGGTTTTATAAAGCAACGCCATTGCTATTTATCTGTATCCAGATTCTTTCTTTCTTCAATTATCTCTTTAGCATTTTTTATTTCGCGCTGATGTTCAAGATTAAACCCATTCAACCCATGTCCTTCCGCCACCCTTCCTATTCGGTATAAATCTGCCGGACTCAAATTTTTAATGTCTTCACTGCTTAACTCGACTGGTTCCTCTGCATGACTATTTTCCAGATCAACATGATTCTCTTTTGGTAAATATGGCATAGATTTAGTTTTTTTAATAATAGACCTGTTGTGAAATAAAATTTGCGCCTAAATTTGAAATGTTGGCTGCAAATTCGCTATAATTTTTTCCCGTAGCGCAAGGCTACGATAAAAAATTTTATCAAATTTTCGCTCAAAATTTCCGCATTTCGCTGTCTAATCTTAATTTCGCAACAGGTCTAATATCTTTTGGCTGTCACTAACATTCTCACCCTAAGCAGAACTTAAAAAATAATTCTTAAGCTTTGAAATTTGCCAGATCAGTACCGCATTTAACGTAAGAATAATAACAAAAATTAGAATCAAAGAATTGCCTCCTAAAAATATTCCTCCCATGACAGCCACGATGGCCGCGCCCATGGTAGTTACTACATTATCCATGGCAACACCCACCAACGCATCTCCAATTCTTCCCTTTGGATTTACCGTAAAATTATGCACTACTACCATTTCACCCATGCACCCTATGATTCCCGCCAAAACTCCTGCTACCACAAAAGGAGTGCCCGTAATTGAACAAAAACTTTCAATTGCCCTTATCATACCTTCTGCCGTAAATAGTATGGCCACGCCGGAAACTGCCAAATACCCAAGTATCACCCATGTAGGTTTTTTTTCATAATATCTTTCTTCTCGCACTATGGTTTCCACTAACACATGCTCTCTTTTCGTTTTTCTGAAGTGGTAAATAATTACCAAGCAAAGGCACAAAAGGACAAACCCCATAGGCTTTATTAACTGGTAAAGATCGCCCGATATATTTGGCGGAGAATTTTTAACCTGCCCAAAAATCACCATAGACAATACTACAGCTGCCGTTAAAACCGTTAAAACATTAAGTACATCCAGGGCCCCTTCTATTTCTGGAAGAGAGGGCTTCCTAGTATGATCTTTCATGGGGGTTACGGTACCCATTTGCTTAATGCCGGGCATCATAGGTATTGGTCTTCCTTTTTTATTCGATATGTTTTGTCTAAACACACACAAGATTGCATGAGCAATATTGTAAATATTGGAACCAAAAGTGGTAGCGGCCGCGATAATTGCGAAATTAATGGCCAGTCCATAATCTTCTTTTAAGTACCTTAAGCTTATCAAAGCTGCCGTAATACCCAAAACCATATCAGGGAATGCAGTACCTAAAGACTGTAAAAGACCGCTAGCAATTTTTGTCCGTTCACTTAAAACTTCAGTGGTTTCTTCTATTATTTGGGCAATCCCTTTCAGCACAAAAAAAGCGCCAAACCCCATGATAAACACGATGCCAAATACCCGTAACCACAAAAAATTTCCCTCTTCCAAAAAATGAACTAAATAGAAACGCAAAAATAGCGCAGACGCCACGAGTAAAATAACATGAGTCAGCCTGTTTTTAAATATCTTCATATATTTAAACCAATCAAACTAAAAAATAAGATAGTAATTACAATACACTAACTCTACCGAGGGAATTTTTTTTCAAAAAGAATGTTTTTATTTTTAATTCCGGAAAAATTTTCCGACAAATCTGTTTGGCTTTTAATAACTCTTTTTTGTGGAAAATTTCTTCCTTTTTGGGCGAAGCGAATTTTTTACTACCACCATAGGCTCCGCAATCAACATGATTGATTAAAATTAGTGTTTTGGCACCATGCAAATCTATGGCAACCCCGATGCTTTCCAATACCGCTTTTTTGTCAAATTGGTGAGTGGGAGAAACGATATTTTTAGCACCCCCAGCCAATTCAATCAAGTCAAAACTATGAAATTTTTTCTCTAAAATAGATAATGCTTCAGGCCAAAAACGATAGTCTATGCAAGAAACAATAACTTCTAGTTTTTCATCAGCATTGTTCATAAAAATGACCCACTGCCTTTATTGCCGAGGATAGTGAGCCCATGAATTGTTCGTGGGCGAACATCGCAGGCGACAAAGGGCTTAATGCCCTTTATTTTTTACCATCTCCCAATAACTCTTCTTCCCATAACTCCCTATGCTTCTTTTCTTTAAATCTACCCTTAATTTCTTGTGGCGTTACTCCGTCTGGTGAGATTTTTTTATTATACTCAATCTGCGCCCTCGTTTCATGCGCCCCCGGATGAAGCACATCAAAATATGCATTTACTTCTTTTTGAGTCACCACGCCATTTTGATCCTTATCAAGTATTGTAACCATTTCTTTTGCTTCTTCTTTTGCTTTTTCCTGTATTGCCACCTCATCAAAGGGATATAATTTAAATTTATCTCTTACCTTACTTAGAAATTCTTTATTTTTATATAAGCGCTCTATTTTGTAAGCAGATTCACCAGATTCGCCATGCGCGAATAAGCGAGTGGAGTGCGTGCTCAAATCTTTGTGGACTAATGGATGAGATAGTGGATGGGATATGCTGGAATCGTGCGACACGTTTTCGTCGTGGGGTTGCATTGGGTTGCCCCCCCCTCCGGCCAATGGATTTTCTTTTGGTAAAAATGGCATATTGTTTATATTTTTTTAATCGTTAATAATATTTTTTGACCGTCAATTAAGATTTCTTTTGGCACAACATTTTCATCCGATTTATGATTCACAAATATTTCGTTGGCTCTAACTTCTTTGGCTAAAAATTCTTTGTTTTTTTCTGCCAACTCGCCCACACCCCCCGAATCACTCAACCACACCAAAATTTTATCTTCCGGCTTTAACCCTTGCTCTTTTCTGATATCTTGAATGGCCCGCACCAAGTCGCGCACCATACCTTCTTCTTTTAATGCTTGGGTAATATTTACATCCAACTCTGTTTCATTTTTTATTGTATCATCAAACACGATTTCTTTCACGTTGACTTCGTCTTTTATTAAATTTAATAATTCATTATTGTTTCGGATTTCGGGTTTCGGATTTCGGATTTTGAGCGAAGCGAGTGGTTGTCGCACTTTTATTCCTTTTACGGTGCGTTCGGCCAAGACCAAAGTAACTGCATTTCTGACTTCTTGCATGGAATCTTTCAAATTTGAATCTGCGCGAACTGCTACCTTCGGCCACTCTGCCAAATGCACGCTTTCTGCATCGTTATTTTCGCGCATCGCGCCAAAAAGTTGTTCGGCAAAAAACGGCATGGACGGCGCCATGATTTTGGAAAATTGCAACAAAACGTAGCGTAATGTCGCCAGAGCATTTTTTTTATCACCGTCATCTTCTTTAAACCGTTCGCGACTGCGGCGCAAATACCAAACAGAAAGATCGTCAATAAAATCAGTCAGCGGCCGGGTCGCTTCGTAGAGTTGGTAGTTTTCATAACCATGGGTTGAAGCATCTAAAACTTCTTTTAGGCGCATCAAAATCCAGCGGTCAAGAATATTCTTACTTTTCCCGTCGGCCGGCGTGCCATCTTGGTAGAGTTGGTAAAACGCCAAGACATTTTGCAATCTCCCCAAATTTTTTTTGACAATTTCGTCCACGCCCTTTTCCGAAAATGAAAGATTTCCGGCCTGCACGACGGGCGAACTTAACATATAAAATCGCATGGCGTCAGCGCCGTATTTTTCCATCATGGTCATGGGATCAGGATAGTTTTGCAATTTCTTAGACATTTTTTTACCGTCTTCTGCCAACACCACACCGGTAACAATGCAGTTTTTAAACGCCTCTTTGTTAAACAAAGCGCCCGCCAACACATGCTGGTAGTAAAACCAAGCACGAGTTTGATCCTGTGCTTCACCGATAAAATCCGCAGGGAATCTTTTTTTTAATTCATTTTTATTTTCTACCGGGTAATGCAACGTTGCAAACGGCACTGACCCCGAATCAAACCAAGTATCCAGCACGTCCGGAATTCGTTTCATCTGCCCCGCGCAAGCGCAAGAAAAAACCACCGCATCAACCACGTCTTTATGCAAATCACTAACTAGCACACCGCTGGCTTTTTCTAATTCAACCGCCGATGCAAACACCTGTTGCTTACTGCACTTTTCACAGCGCCATACCGGAATCGTATTAGCCCAAAAGCGTTGTCGTGAAATAGACCAATCGCGCGCACCCTCCAGCCACTGACCAAACCGCCCTTCTTTTATATGCTCTGGCGACCAGTTAATTTTCTTGGCTGTTTTTAACAACTTTGGTTTTATTTTTTCCACCGCCACAAACCAGGAGCTGGTGGCATAATTTAACAACGCCGTGTCGCACCGCCAGCAGTGCGGATACGAGTGATCATATTTTTCATAACTAAATACCAAACCTTTTTCTTCCAAATACTTTACCATCGTCAAATCAGCCTCGCGAATTTCTTCCGGTTTATTTTTCGCACGCGGCAGTAAGCTTTGGCCGGCAAAATCTTGCACTTCAAGTTTAAAAATTCCGCCCATGGTCATGTGTTGCACAAACGGCAGGTCGTATTTTTTAAGCAACGTCCAATCCTCTGCCCCAAACGCCGGAGCCTCGTGCGCAATGCCCGTACCGTCCTGGTCGGTGACAAAATCAGCAGAATATACTTTCCAACCATTTTCACGATTTTTGAGCTTTGCGTCTTTGGCGTAATAATCAAAAAGAGGTTTATATGCTAAACCAACTAAACTTTTACCTTTTACCGTTTCCAAAACTTCGTAAGGTTTATCTTTTAAAACTTGGCCAAGCAAACTTTGAGCCAAAATAAAAACTTCTTCTCCGGCTTTTACTTTTACATACTCAATATCAGCCCCAACCGCCAGCGCCACGTTACCGGGCAGTGTCCAAGGCGTCGTTGTCCAGGCCAGAAAAAAAGTATTGGGCTCATCAGGTAATGCAAATTTTACCGTCACTGATAAATCTTTGACGTCTTTGTAGCCATCGGCCACTTCGCCCTGGCTTAGCGTCGTCTCGCACCGCGGACAAATGTGCATCGTCCGATAATCTTGGTAAATCAGACCGTCATCATACAATTTTTTAAACGCCCACCACTCGCTTTGCATGTATTCAAAATCCATGGTGCGGTAAGGGTTTTTTATATCAACCCAGCGGCCAAACCGCGGAATCACGCGCTCCCATTCTTCAATAAACGTAAAAATACGCTCGCGACACAGGTCATTAAACTTTTTAACACCCATTACCACAATTTCTTTTTTTGTTTTGGTGCCAAGCTCTTTTTCAACAATATTTTCTATGGGCAACCCGTGGCAATCCCACCCCCACTGTCGGGCAACATAAAACCCCTGCATCGTTTTGTAACGAGGAATCGCATCTTTAATCGCGCTCTGTAACAAATGCCCATAATGCGGAGTGCCCGTCGCAAATGGAGGCCCATCATAAAACACAAAAGGTTTTTTATCTTTTGTTTTTTCCAAAGACTTTGCAAAAATCTGGTTTTTCTTCCAGAATTCCAAAATCTTTTTTTCTTCTTGGGGGAAATTATAGGTCATATCTTTTTTTAATTTAACTGACGTAATTCACCCTTGCCGATTCTTTTTTCTTCCGGTCGTTTTTGCATATCATCTCTGAAAGGAATTTCTTTTACAAAATCTTCCAATAACCACAGGGGACACTTGTGGCTTACAATCAAAATGGTTTTTTCATGGTACCTGGAGTCAATATCGCGCAAAAAATCTGTTGCGCGACCCAAAACTTCTTCATACGTTTCGCTCCCAAATTTATTTTTTTGATCTACACGTAATTTTTCGTCAGAAAAAACACTAATCACCTCATCTCTCGTTTTACCATTTAACGTACCAAAACCAACCTCTCTTAGCCTTGCATCGAATGTTACTTGTAATTTCAATGCTTCGGCCACGATTTGCGCCGTTTGCCCGGCACGCAACACATCCGATGAAAAAATAACATCGATTTTTTTATTTTTTAGTTCTTGGGCTACCTGCCTTACTGATTCTACGCCAGCTTCAGTTAGAGGGTTTTCAAACATTTCTGGCCACGAAGAGACAACTTCTTTAATATTGGATAATGACTCTCCGTGCCTTAAGATATAATACTTATTATTTAATTTCATTTCGTAAACTGCAACGTTGAAACGCTATTTTGAATAACTTGCGTTACGTTGGCGTCGTAGCTATTCAAAAAATCGGTGCAGGGTTGCTGATCAGGCGTCCCCACGTAGGGGCTACATCCGTTTGGAGTATGCACGACGTACTGGAGCATGACGTAATTTCCATTTCTTAAGGTGGTGTAGTCGCTGGTATTGTAGAGCTGGCCGGCGCCCGGGTCTGAAGCGGTTGATAAACAAAACGACATTCCATTGATGGTAATCTGCGAGTCTTTGTTGGGAACTTGCGGGTTGATAATAAAACATCCACTGCCATCAACATTTGAATTGCCTTGTGGCACCACTACCGCCATTGGGGTTGCCTGCAGTGATGCATACTTGCTATTAAACCCTGTCGGATATTTAAAGGTGATTCCATTATTGGCGTCGTTATACGTGCTCCAGCCTGTGGTGTCTATTTGCGCAACCTGCGGCGCATTGCCCGTAATCTGCGTTGGTGAATCTGCCAGCTGACTTGAGGTAAATAAAAAATACGTCGCCACACCGAACAAAGCAATGACCGCTAGAATTAATAAAAATAAAAAGAAGATGTTCGCTTTTTTGTCTGCCATGTTTGTGACGAATAATCACGAATCCCCAGCGAATTTTCACGAATACACGAATTCGTGATTCGTGGTGATTCGTTCGTCAATTCGTGGAAATTCGTTTTACATTTGATTACATTTTTTCGGGCGAAGGCATTCCTAAAAGCCACAACCCATTTTTCATAATCTGCACAAAGGCAGATGTTAGCGCGACTTTGTAGGGCGAAAATTCGTCTTTTTGGTCTACAATTTTATTTTGCGCATAGTAACCGTTAAACGCGCTGGCCAGCTCTGTTAAATATAGCACAATATAATGAGGCTGGTATTGCGTGCTGGCTTTTTCAACAATTTCCGGAAAGTATATCATCTTTTTTTCAAAATCGCTCACATTCACATTTGTGGCATTCGGATGCATTCGTAGATTCGTATTACTTTTAATTTTTTCAGACTTGGCTTTATTTAAAACCGAAATCGCGCGCGCCAAAGAATATTGCAAATACGGCCCCGAATCCCCCTGAAAATTTATGGATTTTTCAAAATCATAAATAATATCAGACCCAATAGATTGCTTTAAAATGGAATACTTCAAAGCCCCGATCGCGACTTTTTCCGTTACTTCAACCTTTTGGGCTTCCGAAAATTCCCGCCCCTCGATTTTTTCGCGCACCAGCTCTTCAACTTTTTGCAACAAAGATTCAAACGTCACCACTTTTCCCGTTCGCGAAGACATTTTGCCATCGGGCAGGCGCATGTTGCCATGGCCAATGTGCATTGTCTTTTTTTGAAGTTGGGGAAAAATCTGCGACATGGCCGCCATTAAAACTTTAAAATATTCGTTGATATCGTTTCCTGTAATAATGACTGACTGGTCGTACTTATATTTTTTATACTTAACACTGGCCAATCCCAATTCTTTGGCTTCGTACGTGGGCAACCCTTCAGAATTGATGAACACACGCGTGTGCAAACCAACATTTTCACCCTTAAAAATAATCGCGCCGTTTTCGCCTTTTTCAAAAACAGTACTCATATTTTTCTCTACAATCTTCTTCCCAAAATCCGCCACCTGACTTTCAAAAAAATAATAATCAAAATGCGTGCCAAGTTTTTTATAAATGATTTCAAAATTTTCCAGACTCCACTTTTTTCCTTGATCATAAATAGCATTCACTTTTTTATCACTTCTTTCAAAAATCTTTTTATTCAATTCAATAATTTCTTTTTTTGCTTGCTCACTTTCATCATATTTTTTGGTACCAAAAACATACGCGTCCTGCCACGACAAATCAACTTGCCCGATTTTTCCCCAAACTGCTTTGGCCGTTCCAAGCCCCACATCGCTTTGGTAACAAGCTCGCTTAATCTTAGCGCCCTCAAATTCCTTGATACGAGAAATTGACTCACCAATAATATTACTCATCAAGTGGCCAATATGAAATTCTTTTAAAATATTCGGATCAGTATATTCTACCATCACTTTTTTACTTTTCAGCAAATTGTTTTTACCAAAATTTTGTTTCTCTTTTAAAACTTTTTTTATATTTTCATGAAAAAATGCATCGTTGATAAAAAAATTAACAAACCCGCCGGCTACTTCAACTTTTTTGAAAACCCCGCTCTTTTCCACCTGCGACTTTAACAAGCTGGCAATGTCGCTAGGGTTTCTTTTTAACACCCCAGACAATTCAAAACCCACGTTCGTGAAATAATCTCCGTGCGTTTTGTCTTTGGGAATTTCAACCAAAACTTCCGGCATGCCAATATTGCCTAATTTTTTTACCGCTCCACTGACTATTTTTTGTATTTGTTCCTTGGCGCTCATTGAATTACCGTCCCAATAAACGGCTTGTTGTTTAAAAAGTTTTCCAGCCGGTCTAAATGTTTTCCGTTAATCACGATGACTTTTATTTTTAGTACCTCGGCCATCCTGGAAGCCCGCGGGTCAAAGGGCATCGACAAGCCCGGAATCCACTTGTCGCCCACGATTTTTCTAAAATCTTTCCAGCTAACCTCTTTTAGCGCCTTAGCATTTTTAAATTTTTTAGGATCCGCATCATACACATAATCAGTATTAGTCACATTCACAATCGTTTTAATGCCCATGTTTTTGGCAAAAATAACCGAGCAATAATCCGTTGACCAGCCCGGTTTCCAGCCGGCAAACACCGCCACATCCCGCCGCGAATTTACTTTTTTAGTCGGGTCAGTAAGCACTTTTTCAAACGCCAGCTTATCAAACGATTGCCTAACAACCTGCGCATTCAACCGCGAAACTTCAATGCCTATCAAATCCCGCTCTTTATTATCGGCCCCAAATTCCAACAAAGCCTTCTGGTAATTCCGACACACCTTCCCGCCACCGACAAATATAAAAAATTTCTTAGATTCTAAAAACCTTACAACAGATTTTCTGAAATTCTTTAAAAAACTTGCATCTATCTCGCCTGGCGCCACCAGCGACCCGCCCAACGAAACAATAATATTTTCTTTGGCCATTTGAAAATTTTAACACAAAATGAGTCAAACTTAAAGATTTCGTTCTCTTTTCGCTCTCTTTCATACAACAAAAAAGCCCTCCTTCACTTTTATTCAAAGCGTCAGAGAGCCAGCGATTCAAAGGAACACAGTTCCAAGGAATCATATTTTCACAGCTTTCGAGTCACGCGAGAAGATCCGGCTGCCTTGGCGCCACGGAGGCCCACAACCGATCAAATTGAAGCCGACGTCCCAATAACCGTAGCAGGGGGACCAGGAGGCGAGGAGAACCCGCGACTTGCCATTTTTGTCTCGGACGTAGAAGATGTTCGTTTGTCCGTCGACGAGCAGAAGACCTTCTTGGCGCTGGGACTGAGCCTTGAGCAGAGCGTAAAACTGGGAAAACGTCGTTTCTTTATACCTTCGTCTCAGCTTGTTGAGAATCGGAGGATCACGAGAATCCTTCAAAAGTTCGTGTCCGACGATAACAGCATCGTCCACGTTCGTTTCGATTTTATCGAGAAAACGACTCAATCCTTCCGGCCAGAAACAGCCAACGTTAACTTCTTCCTGGAAGATCTTCTTGGTGGCGGTAAATTCCTTTACGCCGGGGATGAGGATCGGTTCCCCGAAGCGCTGAAGGATTTTGTCCGACATCAACTTGACCACTTTTTTAGTCGCAACGCTCACAGGAATCTCCTTGGGTAAAATTACCCAGTAAAAGGTTGCTTCCGTGCGGAAGCAGTAAGAAACTGCCTTCGTTGGCAGTCATAGCCACAAAACAACAAGTTACTGTTACTTTATGGCTATGACTGCACAATGTTACTTTATTTAGAAGTAAAAGAGCTGTTTATCCTGCGAGTTCACAGTAGCATATTCAAGCAGCCTTGTCAATAGTTTACAATAAAACGGCTAAAATGTAAAGTAGATGAATGAACTAAAGGTGAACTAAAGGTGTCAGGTACCTTTTTACCTCTAGACCCTATCCACTCCGGGGCCTTCCCCGATGCCGCACCGTTGCTTCTAGGTTATATTTTCTGACCATTTTTTCGCTCCACAGCTCTCCACCAAAAGGCTTGCCGCGATTGACTGAACATCGAACCGCCTCTTCTTCACCTGCCGTCATCGGAGTATTTACAAAAGCAAGATAATCTTTGGGTTCGTCTATCGGCCAAACTGCCAACCATCCATGATCTACTCGCGATCCATCGGTAAAAATTCTTTTATTCAAACTGGAAAATCCCCAGTTTTCAGCCTTTTTAACCAATTTTGCCCGAAGCGGGTTTCTTTCCACATATCTAATAACCGATAGTAAGTGATCATCTTCTTGAATTAAAAATGACTTATACCTGCCCTGGTAAAGATGCCCCGTTCCAATGGTTTTATTTTGACTATGCCAGCGCTGAGTATGAGTTAATGTAACCCATTGCATGAATTTCTGAATGCCACCATCTTTTTTGGGGTATAACACCAGGTGAAAATGATTAGGCATTAAGCAATATGCTAAAAGTCGCATTCCAAATTTACCCACCCCCTCTTCTAAGATCAATTCAAAAAGCCGATAATCTTTTTCATTAAAGAAAATCGGCAGCCGGGCGTTGGCTCGGTTAATAATATGGTAAAGCTCATCGGCGATATCTATGCGTGGCAGGCGAGGCATATGCTTACTATATCATACTTAAATCAACAAAGGTACCTGACCCCGTTTTCCTCAGGATTTTTCCCGAGCTTAAAAACTTGAGCCTTTTTTATTGAAGTATTCATATATTTTATACTACACCATCTATATCATATTCACAATAACACACAACACGGTTTTTGAGTAAAAAAGAAGCCCGATGCGCAACGCATCAGGCCTGTGTAAAATAGTGGCTGTCCCCATTTTCCATTTTCTTAAGGGGATACGACTACTTCCACTGAATTGCCAGAGCTCCACTGGGAGACAAACATGATTCGCCATGAATTTCGAAAGCGCTTGGCAAAAAAGCTCGAAGAGCCTTTTCGTAGGCCTTATAGTAGGCCCAAAAGACCGACTTATCAAATCCCATAGCCTCGAAGTGGACTACAATCTTTGTGTATTCACTGTGGGCACAAGAGCCCTGTTCAGACTCGATTTGCTGTAAGATTTTAGGCAAATCTTCAGCCGCCGCCAATGCGGCTTTTTCCATGGCCAGATTTTCGTCTTTGGAAAGCCGCTCCTTTTCGGCTTTTCGTCGTCGTGTTTTCTCTAAAACAAGGGCAAGGCGACGATCAATCTCATCTTTGTTCATGTGAGACCTTTCTTAAAAAGTGCCAGGTTGAATGACAAATGTGTTAAATGCTAACTTTATGATAGTATATAAAAAATACTTTGTCAATAGTGACTTGGGGCAAGAAAAAAGCTCGACGCGCTTGAATGCATCGAGCTAAAAGATTTATCTATCCTTGGGCTTCCTGGCCACGTAATGATAAACCATATAATAATTTTCACCCAGAATATACTCGTCCGTACGAGTGACAAAAATATCAAGATGCTCATCCTTCCACCGTGTGGCTACCTCTTTTACCTTTTGAATTCTCGCATCCCGCGTAGGAACATCATCCCCCGAAATATAAACCCAGAATTCAACCGAGTAGCTATTCTCTTTTCTGTTGAGTATAGTGTCTTCAACAGACACGGACTCGACTCGGATGTTAAGGGGGGGCGCCAAGTAATGAAGTGCCCATACTCCCAATAGGCTTAAAGCGATGGCCAGAAAAGCACCAAATAAGATGTAGACTGCCACACAATACATATTCTTCATGTTTCCTCCGAATTAAATTGTCCAAGGATCTAGTTGATCTCAATTTACTATAAATTAACAAACATGTCAATAGTTTCAAAAGTGTGATAAAATGATACTCTAAATCAATGAATATTTACTCGGAAAACCGCAAAGCCACCTTTGACTATGAAATCCTCGAAAAATACGAGGCGGGGCTTGTGTTGCAGGGGCAAGAAGTGAAATCTATTAAGGGCGGGCACATCAATTTATCTGGGTCGTATGTGGTGATAAGAAACGGGTTGCCGTTTTTGATTGGGGCCAAGGTGCCGGCTTATCAGCCTAAAAATGCGCCAGCGGATTATAACCCCGAGCAGGCGCGTAAACTACTTTTAAACAAAAAGGAAATAGATTATCTAGCCAGATATGTAGGAGGAGGAGCTGGCCTGCCTGCCGGCAGGCAGGGATTTTCGCTAATCCCCTTGAAAGTTTACGACCAGCATGGTAGGATAAAACTCGAATTCGGATTGGCCAAAGGCAAGAAAAAGTTTGATAAAAAGGAAAAGATTAAAGAGCGCGACATAGAAAGAAATATGAGGCGAGGAGTAGAATAACAACACTATAACATTATATATAATGTTATAGTATCACAATCATGGGGGCGCACGTTTCGACAAGTGCACTTTTTAAAATATGCAAATCCAGTATTCTAAAATCTGGCTAAACTTTTAGAAAAAACATAATTGCTAACTTATTTAGAAAGCAACCAGCATTAGCATACGCTTAATGCTCATTCTTGCCATTGACTCCTAATAAGTGGACCAAGAGTGTTATATCATTAGGATAGGCAACTACTTTTCTCGGGTAATTGCCAAAACAAAGAGAATTAGGATATTACAGCTTTTGCCCATTTACTATGTAATATTCAAACAATAAAACGGGCTAAATTTGTAGAATTATTTTAATAAGCCATTTGGACGGGATTTCAACATCCCCGCTTCCACAAACATTTATTTAACACATTTGGAAAAAATACCAGTCAACAATTTTATTCGGGCTAAAGAGGTGCGGGTGATCAGTGAAACGGGCGAGCAACTTGGCATCATGAATATTTTTGCGGCCATTGATTTGGCAAAATCCAAGGGCTTGGATTTGATTCAAGTAACCGAAAAAGTGGTGCCGCCGGTTTGCAAAATTGCTGACTATGGAAAATACCTTTACTCTGCCCAGAAAAAAGAACGTAAGATAAAAGTAAACACCAAGATTACCAAATTAAAAGAAATCCAGCTGGGCTTTAACATTGCCACCGGCGACATTGCAACCAAGGCCAAGCAAGCTGAAAAATTTTTAAAAGAAGGCGACAAAGTGAAAGTTACCATGGTGCTCAAGGGCCGGGAAAAAGCCATGGGAGACCTGGCTAAAAATAAGATGTTATCTTTTTTGGAAATGACCGACAAGCTGTTACCGTTAAAAGTAGAACGCGAATTAAAACGCGAAATAAAAGGGTTTACGATTATTGTTTCGAAGGAATAAGAAGCGACCCCAATCTACAAATAACATGCGAATCTACGAATACGTATTGGTAGATTCGAATGCGATTAGTAGATTAGTGTCGCTTAAGAAAATGAACAAGACCAAAAAGGCCATCATCAAACGATTCAAAATCACCGGCACGGGGAAGATTTTGCGACGCCTTTCAGGCCAGAATCATTATCGTGCCAAAAAAACCGGCGAGCAACGAAGAAAGGGCAGAAAATGGATAACGCTTTCAAAATCAGAAACCAAACGGGTAAAAAGATACCTACAAAGTTAGGGTCTAGCGTCTAGGGACTAGGGTCTAGGGAAAACGAGCACTGCGTTCGTTGACTAGACGCTAAACCCTATCCCCTAAACCCTCAAAGAAATGACGCGAGTCAAAAAAGGAGCTACAGCCCACAAACACCGAAAGCATTTACTCAAACATGCCAAAGGTTTTAAGTATGGCCGAAAGTCAAAGTACAAGTTGGCCAAAGACGCATTGCGACATGCCTGGACCTTTTCTTATCGCGATAGAAAAGTAAAAAAGCGTGATTTCAGGCAATTATGGCAACTACAAATTAACGCCGCCTCAAGAAAGTTAGGCATCAACTACAGTCAACTCATCCACGGATTGAAAATAAAAAACATAGAATTGGATAGAAAAATATTATCCGAATTGATAAAAAAGTACCCTAACGTTTTTGAAAAGATTATTGAAGAAATTAAAGCAAAATAGCGACACCAATCTACTAATCGCACCCGAATCTACTAATAAAAAATCGCGCAGAGGCGCGATTTTTTCGTACACCACTTGTCATGCCCGCGAAAGCGGGAATCCAGCTCTTTATAATATAGCACCCTCTTTTTTTAATAACTCTATTTTCTTTCCCGTCAAACCATTATATTCTCCCACCCTCCCATCACTTTTAATCACCCTGTGGCAGGGAATCAAAGGATTTGTATTTTTCTTTAACGCACTGCCCACCGCCCGGTAAGATTTTGGACTACCCATCTTTTCTGCCACCTGTTGGTAGGTCAAAACCTTCCCCGCAGGGATTTTCCGCACAATAGAATATACTTTTTGCGCAAAACTTTTTTGTTTCATGCTTCATGTTTCACGCTTTATGAGAAAGTCATTCGCTTCTTTAAATACTTTTTTAGCATCTTTAGGTAATTTTTTAACAGCCTCTTTGTATGGCAACCACGCAAAACCTTTGTGCTCGTCTGAAATTTTTACATTTTCTACTTTTGTTTCCGCCAAATACAGTGTCACAATTTTAAATACCCACGGGGCGGTCTTTTTTTCTTCCGGCTTTAAATTCCAAGTGCGTTTAAAAGAAAATTTAGTATGACCCAAAAACCCGGGAATTATTTGCAAATCATCAATTCCCGTTTCTTCTTGGATTTCCCGTTTAGCCGCTTTCAACTGATCCTCCCCCAATTCCACATGCCCCCGCGCAAACTCCCAATGCCCCGAATGGTAATGCAGCAAAAGATACAACGGCCGGCCGTTTTGCATTCTAAATATAATTGCTCCAGCAGATGTTTCTTTGGGCATGAAAATTTATTTTTAAATTTTCACCGAGCATAAAATTTCTGAGAAATTTCTATGCTTGGTAATTTATTTCAGACTTTTTAATAAACCTTCAACCGATTGCGTGTTTATAATATCCCCTTTTTCCGCCCACCCCCTTCGCGCCTGCGCAACTCCGTATTCCATTAGCGCCATCTGGTCTTTGTGGTGGGAATCGGTGTTGATGATCATTTTTACGCCTTCGTTTTTGGCGCGGCGGATGTAAAGGTCACGCAGGTCTAATCGGGCCGACGAGTTTATTTCTAAAATCGTACCAGTTTCTTTGGCGATTTGTAGCATTTTATCAAAGTCAACTTGGTATTCTTCGCGCTGGTTTACAATCCGACCGGTGGGGTGGGCAATAATATCTACGTTGGGATTTTTCATAGCTTTTTCAATTCTTGTCATCATTTCTTTGGTTTCCATTTTGGTGTTTAAATGGACACTTGCAATCACATAATCTAGTTGCGCCAACACTTCGTCTTTAATATCAATTGACCCATCTTTTAAAATGTCGGCTTCGACGCCGTGCAAGACTTGAAACTTTAAGCCTGAAACTTGAAACTTTTTATTGATCTTTTGTATGGCGATTTTTTGTTCCAACAACTGTTTTTCATTTAACCCGTTTTCAATTTTCAACGTCTTGCTATGATCTGAAATTCCGATGTATTCATACCCCAGAGCCATCGCAGTTTTGGCCATTTCTTCAATAGATTGGGAGCCACCGTTCCAGTTTGAGTGGCAATGCAGGTCACCCTTAATGTCTTTTAATTCTATCAGTTTTGGCAATTTTCCCTGCAAACAAGCATCAATTTCACCATTATCTTCACGCAATTCTGGCTCTATGTAATTTAACCCAATAGCTTTATAAACTTCTTCTTCGGTTTTGCCGGCAATTTGTTTTGTACCATCAAAAACTCCCCACTCACTTAATTTCAAACCTTTGGCAATCGCCAGCTTGCGGGTAGCCACATTATGCTCCTTTGAACCCGTAAAATACTGCAACGCCGACCCGAAACTTTTGGCTGGCACCACCCGTAAATCCATGTCAAAACCCTCTTTAAGGTGCACCGATGACTTGGTCTGCCCCTTGCCCCAAATCTTTTTAACTCCCGGCAAGGTTGTAAAAAAATCCATCACTTTTTCTGGCTTACTGGAAACCACCAAAAAATCCACGTCGCCAATGGTTTCTTTTCTGCGGCGCAGGGAACCGGCAATACTGGCTTTCTGGACCTCTTTTAAATTTTCCAGTTTTTTTAAAATTTCGCGCGCCACCGGTAAAATTTCCTGCAACAACACCCTGCCTTTATTTTGTTTGACAAACTCAAGCCCCTGCATAATATTTTTTTCCGTCGTTTCGCCAAACCCAAACAATGGCGCAATCTGATGTTTTTTGACCGCTTTTTCCAAATCTTTTAAATTTTTAATTCCTAACTTTTCATACAACACTTTTATTTTTTTTGGCCCCAGTCCCTCCACCCGCATCAACTGCTCCATGTCCATGGGCAACTTTTTTTTCAATTCTTCGTAACCAGCCATTTTTCCTTTTTTTAAATATTCTTCAATTTGAAAAGCCAGATTTTTTCCCACGCCTTCTATTTCTTCCAGACCACTCTTGCCTTTTTGCAGATAAATTTGTGCCACGTCTTCTTTTAAATCTTCCAAAGATCGGGCCGCCCGCTGATACGCAAAAGGCTTAAAAGCCACGCCTTCCACTTCTAGAAAGTTAGCAATTTGGTAAAATATTTTAGCGATTTCCTGGTTTTTCATCAGACCTCCTGCAAAATAAGCTTTCATGCGAAAATTGCAGATTTTAGACTAGAAATTTGATAGAATTTTTAAGTTTATCCTGCGGATAGGCTTAAAAATTATAGCGAATTTATAGGCAAAATATGTAATTTGTAGCAAAAGCTTATTTTGCGAGAGGTCTATTTACTTTGAATTACGAAATGCTCGTT
>CAZYSZ010000012.1:0-16206 GCA_964650025.1 uncultured Candidatus Saccharibacteria bacterium
CGTGGGGGGCCGTCTTGCCGTTTCGTTCAAAAAACCGTGGAATTGGCTTGGCGAAGCCAACGCCGAGCGGCGAAGCCGCGAGGCGGACAAGCTCCAAAAATCTACAAATCTACGAATGTGGGCCCGGGAGGACTCGAACCTCCAACCGGACGAGTATAAGTCGTCTGCTCCGCCGTTGAGCTACAGGCCCCTAAAATACTCGTACAAAACTGACGGCCGTCAGTTTTGTACGAGTATTTTATTTTGTTTTTACTTTTTGAATTTAGGATTTGTTTGTGGCTTATGATTTGTGGCTTGGGGTTTTCCGTTTCCCATTATCTTCTCAAACTCTTCTTTTTCTATCGTTTCTTTTTCCACCAACACTTTGGCGATTTTTTCCAGCATGTCACGGCGTTTGGACAAAATTTCGGTGGCTCGTTTTTCGGCGCCTCGTAAAATTTCTTCAATTTCTTTATCAATTTTGGTGGCCACGGCTTCAGAATAATTTCGTTGTTCAGAAATTTCTTTTCCAAAAAACACCATTTCATCTTTGTCGCCAAATGATATCGGCCCCAAAGACGACATACCCCATTCTTTGACAATTTTGCGTGCCAAATGGCTGGCTTTTTCTAAGTCATTGCTCGCACCCGTAGTCATTTCACCAAAGATCAGTTTTTCGGCGCACATGCCACCCATGAGCATCGAGATTTCCGCCAAAAATTGGGTTTTGGTTCTTAATTTATTTTCTTCGGATTGTACCTTAAACGTGTACCCCCCGGCCATGCCACGTGAAATAATCGAAATTTTTCTGATGGGGTCGGTGCCGGGAATTGAACTTGAAACTAGTGCGTGGCCGGCTTCGTGATACGCCGTAATTTCTTTTTCTTTTTTAGATAGTAAATGACTTTTACGTTCCGGCCCTAGCAACACTTTTTCAATGGCCTCCAAAAAATCCATCAAAAATATTTCTGTTTTGTTTTGCCGCGCGGCCAGAAGCGCCGCTTCATTGGCAATGTTGGCCAAATCGGCGCCGGAAAATCCGGGGGTTCTTTCGGCAATTTCCTTAAAATGCACATTGGAAGACAGTGGCTTGTTTTTTGAGTGGATTTTTAAAATTTCTTCGCGATCATGTACGTCTGGAGCATCCAAGGTGATTTTTCGGTCAAATCGACCGGGTCGCAAAAGTGCGGGGTCCAAAATATCTCCGCGATTCGTAGCTGCAAAAACGATCACTCCGGTGTCTTTTTGGAAACCGTCCATTTCCACCAAAATCATGTTCAAAGTTTGTTCGCGCTCGTCATGTCCCCCGCCAATGCCGGCGCCTCGGTGTCGTCCAATGGCGTCTAGTTCGTCAATGAAAATAATGGCGGGCGCCGCTTTTTTGGCAGTGGCAAACAAATCCCGCACGCGGGCTGACCCGACTCCCACAAACATTTCCACAAATTCCGATCCGGAAATGCTAAAAAACGGCACATTGGCTTCACCGGCAACTGCGCGCGCCAAAAGTGTCTTTCCTAAACCAGCACCCCCTAGAAGCAAAACTCCGCGTGGAATTTTTGCTCCCATCGCCAAATACTTTTTGGGGAATTTTAAAAAGTCCACGATTTCAGTTAATTCTTCTTTGGCTTCTTTTAGTCCCGCCGCGTCTTTAAACGTTACTCGTTCTTTGTTGTTGGGGTCAGCTCCAAACACTTTGGCGCGGGACCTTGTAAAGTCAAATACCTGACCAGCTCCGCCGCCAGTTTTTTTCATCATCGTCCACAAGAAAAATCCAATTAACAATAAGGGTAAAATGCCATACAAAAGTGCGGGCAACAACCACGACCACACGCTTTCTGCTTTAACCGATGCACTAATTTGTACTTTTTGCAGTTTAGTTTTGTCAGCGCCCAAATTTGCCAACACATCGGGCAATACCGAGTTTGATTCCTTCATTGACTGAGCAGTTTTAGCCTGCCCCGAAGGATTTAAAGGGTCATCGGCATAAGTTATCGTAACCGTATCACCAGCCACGTCAATTTTTTTGATTTTATCAGCATTGACATCTAGCACCAATTGCGAAAGTGAAACCTGCGTCGGTTTTTCACCCGGCGCATAAAACAAACTAAAAACTCCCGCCACCACGACCAGGATTAAGACAATAAAGACAAAGTTTTTTAAGAGGGGATTTAGTTTCATCTGAAAACAGCGACACTAATCTACTAATCACATTCGAATCTACTAATACGTTTTCCGCATTCGTAGATTAGCGTGTCATTTGTAGATTGGGGTCGCCTTATTATGGAGTAATCTTAGCATTTTCAAAACCATCTTCCAAGCCCTTGACACGAGATTTTATATATGATATAGTTGATAAGTGTCTAGCACCCCCAATTCCCCTTACAAAGGAGAGTGTCATGATGAACTTGAGCGAGATTCTGGCAACAGTCGTTAAGATCGAAATTTTCTTTCGCTTTGGTGCGGAAAAACGACTGCCAAGGGAGTTGCGGCGTTGGAGTTGGGAACGCCGAGGTTCCCAGAAAACTAATTTCCCAAAAGGCGGTCGGCGTTTCATTGAATCGACTATGGGATATTCGCTGAACAAATACCCAGCGAACCTTCGTGACGTTGGTTTTGTCATAGCGGACGCGGCGGCCCAAGACGGCGAGCGTACAGGGCGAAATATGAGTACGTTCGCCCCACCGGTAAAATGGAGGCCAACTATAAGGCCAAAATGGAAACGCTGGAAGCCGAGCTCCAGGAAGCTCTGTGTGCGAAATGCACATACGAATTGGAGGCCTGGGACAACCCGGCCGACCGCGACGGGATCGCGCGGGCGTTGAGTATCAACGTCAGGGCACCCGTGGACCTATTCGAACCCAACGGCAATCCATTCCTATTTCTTCCGAAAGATGAGCAGGGAAAGAAAATTAAGGGCGCGGTCAAAATTCCGCGTGCACCAGACCACGTCCTGACTGTGCCGAACATGCTGGTTCGGCTGACCGCCAAGTTGGCAGAGGTCACTTAACCGCGACACCAACAAACCAAAGGGCAGAGTTTTTCAACTCTGCCCTGTTAATTTACAAAAAATATTTTTACTTCACCAGCTTCAAACTCATGCGATGCTCTTTGGGTTCTCGCCCTAAAAGGGCGAAGCTCGCCTCGTCTTTTGACTAGGCGGCAATCAATAAAATTTCGAATTGGTAGGATTCGCCGACTTTCAGGCTGTCTTCCATTTTATGAAAGAATTTCGCTTTTTAACTTCTGGGCTTCTTGCACGAAAAAATCTTGCCAATCTTTTGGGTCGATCTCTTCAATCATTCTAGGCAAATCTGGCGCTTCTTTGGCCTTGATAAATTGCGCGCCAAGTAAAATAGGGTCTATCGTGGAATCAAATTTTGTTTTGGCTAATGAAACCAAGTCGGACATGCGATACTTATTTTTTTTGATGATACAATATAAGTCAATGTAATCACGCGCCTTGGTGCGTTGGTAAATCGTAAAAACTTTATTGACGGCGATATCTAGCAAACTGTCGACGTTGATGCCGTAATGCTGTTGCCCATTTTCAATCCGAGCAAAGGGAAAATAAGTAAATTCCATTTTTACGGTTTCATCTTTAAAGTCCACGAAAAACAGGTGGCGATTGAAGCTTTGCTGAAATTCGAGTTTATCATACCCCAGAACCGCTTTATTTTTTTTAAAAAAAGACTGAATCGACATAACATCAAATTCTTGTTCCGAAAAAAAGTCCAGGTCTTCAGAATAACGGTGGTGTAAATAAAAACCCGTCAAAGCTGTACCTCCGCCAAGATAAAAATTCTTGGTAATTTGGCTTTCTTTGCCAATAACATCAAGAAGCGCTAATTGTTTTTTAGATAGGATTTGCAAGTAAAAAGCTTAAAAAAGTTTTTTTTGACGGGTCCAGTTGGAGTTTTGACCAGTATTTTCGCAGTTCTTTTTCATTGATCTTTTCTTCACCCAAACCACAATTAATCAGTTGTTCCAACCGCCAAATAGCGTACTTTTCTGGCTGTTTTTTAAGTTGCTCTAAGTTTGTAGACCAGTTTCTCATGTTTTTATACGTTACTTATTTTTTTAACCTCGTTTCTTAGGGTATTTTTAACTTCCTCAAAAGTCACGTCGTTGTTATTTTTAAACAGGATTTTCTCCAAAGTTACATCGTCAAAGTAGACAAGGCTTTTTAAGATTAAATTTCTTTCCAGCTGTGAATATTTAACGTGGGCGTATTCCAGTAAATCGGCGAGAGACATAATCTTTAAAATAAAATACAAATCAATGTAATCTTTGTTAGTCGCCCTGGCGGTGATGGCAGATAGTTTCATACAGCCAATATCTTCTACGCAAGCCAGTGAGATGTTTTTGTCATCTATCGGCTCTTTGATGAGTTTGTAATTATGCGTAAAAAAACTGATTTTTACGGTATCGTCAACCAAAATGGTTAAGGTGTTTTTTTCTTCCTGAATATTAAGCAACATGTGGCCATCAAAAACCTCCCGTAAGTGCTCAAACCATTTTTTGGTGTCAAAACTTTTTTCGCTAAAAAAATCGAAATCAATGCTGTCCCGGTGTCCGATTTGCAAAGCTAAAGCGGTTCCGCCGGCTAAGTAAAACTTTTTTTTAAAGCTTTTAAAAAGTGGCAATAAACCAATTCTTTTTTTGTCTAAAATATCGTAAAACATGTGTTTTAATTTAGCGTTCTTGTGCGGGTTGGTCGGGGTTTTATATCGAGAAGCAAAGACCAAAAATTCAACGATTTATTACTCCATTCTCCTGGCAGAGGGCTTGTTAAGCAATTTTTTACATCTTGCTTGGTGTAAGTTTTAAAAATCCAATCCGTTGCCTGGCTGGTGCCAAAATTTAGCACATTGGTTATGATGCGTTTTTTGTCGCGCGATATGTCCATAGCGTCAACGTCATAAGACCATAAAAAGGGTTTTACAAATTGAGGTATCATAACCCTATTGTAACATAACTTTAGGGAATTTAACAGACACAGCCGCGCGCCTTTCGGCGCGCGGCTTTTATTCGTGGTTCGTGAGAATTCGTTCGTCAATTCACCCAAATTCGTTACTTTACCAACTTCAAACTCATCCGGTGTTCTTTGGGTTCAATCAGTAAAATTTCGAATTGGTAGGATTCGCCGGTTTTTAGGGAATCTTCCATTTCTTTTTGGCTGGCAAATTCGGAAATGTGGCAGAGACCGCGGATTTTTGGGAGGACTTCTATAAAGGCTCCGAATGGACTGAAAGAAATCACCTTGCCGTCTATGTTGTCTCCCTTTTTGTAATCTTTTTCAATTTTTTCCCAGGGATTTTCTTTCAAGCTTTTGAGTGATAAAAATACTTGGTTATTATTGATATCAATAATTTGCGCCTTAATCACTTCGCCCACTTTTACCACTTCCGATGGATTAGCCACCAATTGCCAATCCAATTCTGAAATGTGAATTAAGCCTTCAATGCTTTCATCTTTTTTAATGTTTCCGCTTTCGTTCCAGCGTGTTTCTGTGTTAATTTCCGCGTTGTTCTGCGCGTTTTCCTCTGACAGAGGAAAACGAATAAACACCCCAAAATCCGCAATGCCAGTGATTTTTCCTTCAATAATATCGCTTTTTTTGTAATGGTTAAGCATTGCCTTCATTAACTGTTCAGTTTTGGCTTTTTCCGACAAAATCAATTTGTTTTCCGTCGCCAGCAAATCCAAGACCTTCACTTCCAGGGTTTTGCCAATGAATTTTTGTAACTCTTTTAAAATTTTAGCCTTGTCAGCGTCAACTACGCGTGGATAGTTTTCTGGCGATAACTGCGAAACGGGTAAAAAGGCCGGGATGTTGTTGATGTTGGTCAACAACCCTCCTTTATTTACCCCGCTGATTTTAACTTTAATAATTTCCCCACTGTCTTTTAGTTCCTGTAATTTTTGCCAATTAATATCTTTAGTGGCATCCTGTAGCGACAACTCGCAGTAGCCATCTTCGTTTTCTAGTTCTACAATTTTGGCATGCACAATATCGCCAATATTTAAACTTTTAATTACATCTTTAACTTCATAAAACTCGCGCCCGAAAATAATTCCCGTGCCCTGGTTGCCCAAATCCAAAAACAGCGCTGACCGGTCTCTGGCCACCACTTTACCTTCAACAATAGACCCAATAGAAGGAGGCATCGCCGAATCACTATTCTTTTGCTTTGAAATCGCTTTTTCCATTTTTTGTTTTTAGCCAGGCGCCCCGATGTCCATCGGGACCAGCTAGCCAATTTAATATTATTACGTAGGTACATAATACATGATTTTTGTAATTGTGCAAGGAGTTGTAACAAAAAAATGGTTGTGATAAAATAGCGGAATAAATTACAAATTCAAAATCACAAGCTCCAAATAAACTACAAATCTCAATACTAAAATTCAAAACGTGTTTCAGATTTTGAAAATTGGGATTTATTTGTGATTTGTTGATTGCAATTTGTGATTTACAATTTTATGGCTAAAATTGTTTGGGCTGGACAATCTTGTTTTCAAATTACGGTTTCTAATGGGAAAGACCATGAAGCCGTAATTGCCATTGATCCATTTAATGAAAAGATCGGACTGAAAGTACCGAGTTTTTCGGCTGATATTTTATTGGTAAGCCACACGCACCACGACCATAATAATATTTCTGCCATTAAAGGCAATCCGTTTGTCATAGAAAGCCCGGGCGAATATGAAGTCAAGGGGGTTTTTGTACAGGGTATTGACTCGTTTCATGATGACGTGGCCGGAAAAGAACGGGGCAAAAATACGATTTATACGATTGAGGCGGAAGATATCCGGTTTTGCCATTTGGGAGATTTTGGACAAAAACAACTAACCGATGAACAGCTGGACAAGATAGGACAAATAGACATTTTAATGATTCCGGTGGGTGGGACATTTACAATAGATTCATCGGAAGCTAACAAGGTGATAGGACAAATAGAGCCAAAAATCGTTGTCCCAATGCACTACGCCCTGCCAAAGCTGAAAGTCCAACTTGATGGCGTGGATGCGTTTTTAAAGGCTATGGGTAAAAAAGATGTCACGCCAGTTGATAAACTGACTGTCAAACAAAAAGATTTGCCGAAGGAAGGAGCGATGGAGATTGTGGTGTTACAAAATTAAAAATTCAAAAATCAAAATGCAAAATGACAGTTCAAAATTAAAAATGAACTGTGCGCGTTAAAATTTGCATTTTACACTGTCATTTTGCATTTTGATAATTGGCTCAGCAAGAGAGGAAAAGAAGAATAGCAATTATTCTTTTCCGAACGAACGCCCAATTATATTATATATTTTTGCAGTTTGAATTATTATGGCGGACGAAAAGAAACAAACTTTCATAGCAAAACTACGTGCCCTTTCCGAACCCAAAAAAATTGCTATCATTGTAATTATTGTGGCGATTGCAACAGCAATTATGGGTTATTTTTGGGTCAAAGACACGGCGCATAATATTTTGAACATCGGAGATTCTTTAAAGTCCATGGAGTTGCCCAGTCTAAGTTTAGAGGACGATTCAGTGAAAAATTTGCCCAGTGTTAACGATATCGTAAACAGCCCCCAAGGAAAAGCCATAGCGGACGCATTACAGAATTCCAGCGCTGACCAAACGGCAGATTGGAAAACTTATACGAATACACAGTACGGATTTGAGTTTAGTTATTCAATAAAAGACCTTTGCCCAGGTCAAGGAGGATATGATGGTGCAGGAAATCCAACTCTAGTGTCTTTATGCCCATCATCCACCAGCGGAACTCTTGGCGTTTCATTAAAAAATGAACGTATTGTTAATGGAGCCTTAAGTGATGCGTACTTTAGGGATATGAAAAACCCGAAGACGGTGAGTGTCGGAGACAAGCAGGCCTACCAATACACAATAAATCAAGATGGATGCAGTGGTTATTTAACAGCAATCCCCGTTCAAAAAGATGAAATTATCGAAGTTTCTTTAGATGATTGTGGCGTGGGTCCGACAATTGATAAAAATTTTCCAAACTCAGGCTTAAGTAGTATGAATCAGCTTATTTCCACCTTCAAATTTACAAAATAAAAAACGAACATGGCCAAAGAAAAAGAAGAAGAAAAACCAAAATCCGCCTCCGCGCAAGGCTCTGGCGAGACAAAGCAAGTTCGCAAGGCCACGGATTCTGACCCGGGCACCAACGCCATTGGGCAAGTTAACCGGCGGGAAATTGTGGATGAATTGAAAGAATCCTACATTGACTACGCCATGTCAGTGATTGTGGCGCGCGCCTTGCCGGATGTTCGTGACGGACTAAAACCGGTCCACCGCAAAATTTTGTTTGCCATGAATGAGTTGGGGCTTGGGGCCGGCGCCAAGTTTAGAAAATGCGCGGCGGTAGTGGGAGAAGTGATGGCAAAATACCACCCGCACGGCGACATGGCAATTTATGATAGCTTAACCAGAATGGCTCAAGATTTTAACTTGCGTTATCCTTTGGTTGCACCTCAAGGAAATTTTGGTAGCGTTGATGGAGATTCGCCTGCAGCGAGCAGATATACAGAGGCTCGGTTGTCAAAAATCGGGGAAGCGATGCTGGAAGACATCGACATGGACACGGTCAACTTCATGGATAACTACGATGGGACAAAACGGGAGCCGACTGTCCTACCCTCACCCTTGCCACAGCTTCTATTGAATGGATCGCTGGGAATTGCCGTAGGCATGGCCACCAACATTCCGCCTCATAATTTGACGGAACTCATCGATGCGACCGTGTATTTGCTTGATCACCCCAAAGCCGAAACACCGGATTTGTTCCAATTTATCCAAGGGCCGGATTTTCCGACCGGTGGCATTATTTATGACCAAAAAGAAATTATTTCTGCCTATTCACAGGGTAAGGGCTCTATTATTATGCGCGGAAAGGCTGACGTGGAAACGCGAAAAGACGAATCCGAGCAAATTATTATTACGGAAATTCCGTATCAGGTATTAAAATCCGAATTAGTGGAGTCCATGGCTGAATTGGTTTCAGAAAAGAAAGTAGAGGGCATAAAAGACATTAAAGATTTATCAGATAGGGAAGGCATGCGTATTGTAATAGATGTTAAACGCGGATATCAGTCCCAGCGAATTTTAAATCGACTCTACCAATTTACCAATTTACAAAAAACCTTTCACTTAAATTTGTTGGCATTGGTAGACGGCATTCAGCCGGAAATTTTGGGTATTGCCGATGTGTTAAAATATTTTATCAAGCATCGACAAGAAGTTATTACGCGCCGGACTAAATTTGAATTGGAAAAATGCAAAGATCGTGCGCATATTTTGGAAGGCTTGATGATTGCGTTAAACAACATTGACGCGGTTATTAAAACCATCAGGGCTTCTAAAGATAAAGAAGAAGCGAAGGTTAATTTGATTAAAAGGTTTAAGTTAACTGACCGACAAGCCGTGGCTATTTTGGAAATGCGATTGCAGACATTGGCAGGCTTGGAGCGGTTAAAAATAGAAGAAGAATTAAAGGCGATTTTAGAAAGGATTAAAGAATTGCTGGCAATTTTAAAAAGTCCGGAAAAGTTAAAAGCCTTGATTGTCAAAGAATTGGCGGTGCTTAAGGAAAAATTTGGTGATAAACGAAGGACTCGCGTGGTCAAAGGGAAGCTGGGCGAAATTACCGAAATTGACTTGGTGCCATTGGAAGAAACCATGGTAACGCTGACCACCGGCGGATATATTAAGCGGATTAACCCGGCAACGTACAAAATCCAAAAGCGCGGAGGCAAGGGCATTATGGGCATGAAAACCATGCAAGACGATATTGTAGAACACTTTTTGTCAGCCAACACGCATGACAATTTGCTGTTTTTTACCGATGCCGGCAAAGTCTTTCAAACGCAGGTGTATGAAATTCCCGAGGGTACCCGTGTGGCTCGGGGTCGGGGTGTGATGAACTTTTTGGAAGTTTCCACTAACGAAAAAGTATTGTCGTTAATTCCCATGCACAAAGTAAAGTCCGGAGAAACGCGTCCGGAAAAGTTTTTGGTTATGGTCACCAAACATGGTAGAATTAAAAAAACCGCCATTGACGAATTTGAAAATGTCAGAAAATCCGGAATTATTTCCATTAAACTGGAACCGGGCGACTTGCTCAAAAAAGTGGTAAAAACCACCGGGCAAGATGATATTATGCTGGTCACAAAATCGGGAGCGGCGATTAGATTCCGCGAAAAAGATATTCGCCCGATGGGACGTGGCGCCGCGGGAGTCAAAGGCATTCGTTTGAAAAAGGGCGACGAAGTGGTGGGGATGGATGTGGTTTCGGAAATCGGCAAACCCGCCTCCGCCCAAGGCTCTGGCGAGGCGAAGAAAGTAAAACAGCATTTGTTGGTCGTGATGGAAAACGGTTATGGAAAGAGAACCGAAGTTTCGCAATACAAAATCCAAGGCCGAGGCGGGTCGGGAGTCAAAACCGCCAAAATCACCACCAAAACCGGCCAGATTGTCCTGTCTTCTATATTAGACGACTCAGCCGACGACGAAGACTTAATTGTCATCTCCCAAAAAGGACAGGTTATTAGAACCGTTACAAAGTCTATTTCGATGCTGGGCCGGGACACTCAAGGCGTGCGAATTATGCGGCTGGAGGAAGGGGACAAAGTGGCGTCGGGGACGTGTTTGAAAGAATAACTCAAAAGTCAAAATGCAAAAGTCAAAAATGCAATTTAAAATTCAAAATTTAATTTTATTCACCTTTTTTTCAATTTTGTTTTTTGGTGTGGCCGGAGCGGCATTTGCTCAAACTCCACCTCCCGCCGGCGGGTTTGGGATTGAAGTAAAGAATCCATTGACGCTTGCTCCTACGGGTAATTTTTTACTTATTTGGACACTGATCATTAAACCATTCCTTCTGTCTATTCTTGGCTCAATCGTTGCCATCATGTTTTTGTGGGCGGCGATTTTACTGGTGACTGCGGGTGGTGACCCGGCCAAGGCCGAAAAAGCCAAAAAAATTATCATTTGGACGGTTATTGGTGTTGCCCTAATAACAGCCGCCGAAGGTTTGATTGCGCTGGTAAAATGGCTGGTGCCACCAATAACGTAAAAAATTAAAAATATAAAAAATAACGAAGTACACTGATTTTAGATTTTTACACACATGGCTAAAACTTTTGAAGATATTAAGGCATGGCAACTTAGTCGTAAATTTAGAAAAAATATCTTTGAAATCATTAAAACATTTCCTAAACACGAATTATTTGTTCTAGTACCGCAAATGCGAAGAGCCGTGATTTCTATTTCTTCAAATATTGCTGAAGGATTTGGGAGGTATTCGTACCAGGAGAATATTCAATTCTGTAGAATTTCAAGGGGATCTCTTAACGAGATTTTAGACCAGTTATATATAGCACTGGACGAAAAATACATGGCAGAAGACAGCTTTAATAACCTCTACCGAGAAGGCAGGGAACTGGAAAAGTCACTTAACGGATATATATTCTTTTTAAAGAACCAAAAAAGCACAATTTAAATTTTTATATTTTTAACTTTTTAAATTTTTACGCAAATGTCCGAAATGCTCAACGTCAACCAAGTATTAAACAACCTTGATATTAAAGACGACATGCTGGCGGCCGAGTTTGGTTGCGGGTCGGCTGATTTTACGTTGGCGCTAGCGCGGAAATTAAAAAAGGGGAAAGTCTACGCGCTGGATGTGCAAGAAGAAAAGTTATCAGCCTTAAAAAGCAAACTGGCGCTGGAAAAACTGGTTAATATTTCCATGGTTTTGTGTGATTTAGAAGAAGTTGGTGGCTCAACGCTACCCGATAACTATTTAGACATCGTGCTTATCCCCAACGTATTATTCCAGGCAGAAAACAGAAGTGCTATGATTAACGAAGCCAAAAGAATTTTAAAACCCGGCGGACAGTTGTTAATCATAGACTGGCTGGCCGGCGCGCCGTTCGGCCCAAAAGAAAATCTGGCGCCCCCCGAAAAAATAAAAAAAATCGCAGGCGACGCGGACTTTACCC
The DNA here is from genome assembly GCA_964650025.1 of uncultured Candidatus Saccharibacteria bacterium. Classification (GTDB taxonomy): domain Bacteria; phylum Patescibacteriota; class Minisyncoccia; order Minisyncoccales; family Staskawiczbacteraceae; genus VGLO01. The sequence goes on from CAZYSZ010000012.1 coordinate 11,998, forward strand.
TAAAAAAAGAATTCGCGGCAGGGGATTATCACTACGCACTACTGTTTGCAAAGCAGTAAACTCTCACGTCCCAAAAGCAACGTCATTGCGAGGAGCCGTGGCGACGAAGCAATCTAGTTCCATGCTAGATTGCCAAGTCGGACTGCAGTCCTCCTCGCAACGACGAAGAACTGCGAGAGGTTACCGAACAGAAAAAAATATGAAAAAACTAAATAAACTATCAAAAAAATCTCGTGTGAATAGTGATTTTAAAAAACTCGAAAGGCGTTTGACCAACATAGAAGGCAAGCTAAAAAATGTCGAAGGGCGCAATAAATATTTTTTTCAAAAATAGAACATGGAACCCCAAATTAATCAGCCAAACGGCACAGAAAAAGTAGTTACCAATGCCGAATTGGTGGAATTAATAAAAAACAGTTTCCAATCTGCTCAAGAACATGTTGATCAGAAGTTTGCAAAAGTAGATGAAAGATTTGATAAGGTTGAAAACAGGTTAGGTAAAGTTGAAAGAAAACTTGACGATCTTGTTGACACTTACGATAAAGAAAAATTACCGATGCGCGTGGAATATATTGAAAACGTCTTAAATTTACATAAAAAATAATGCGTAAAAAGATACTTTTTGCCACAATTCTTTCGGTATTCTTTTTTGGTGCGGCAAGTTTTACTTTGGCCGCTTGCCCCACAGATCCTGTTTGCGTCGCCCCCGAGCTTTGTGCTATCCCAGGCGCCCCAAGCAATGCCGGAGGTCAGTGCTATAACTCAACCTGCACCACTACTAATGACTGCATCAGATACTTTGGCTCTAATTATGAATGCGTAAGTAGCGAATGTACTAGCCTTTCCGTAACACTTCCCAATCCCCTTTGCTTTTTTAATGGCGGCGCTCCCACTGAGTGCGCAGGAGGTAATAATCCAGCCTGCGATAATGGCGCATATAGTCCCGCCTACCCCGATCTTGCATCTTGTTGTATTGCCCAAGGCACGACCGTTGATAATACTAGGACGAGTCCCTGCATCACCAGCTTCCCCGGTTTAATCACCCAAGTTGCCACTTACGTTACCGACATTGTTGGGGTCTTGGCCATCATGGTTTTATTATGGGCTGGAATTTTGTTTATTACCTCCATGGGCAACCCTTCAAAAATTGACAAAGCCAAACACGCAGCCATTTACGCGGCCATAGGATTGGCAGTTACACTGGGAGGCATGGCAGTAATTGCACTGATAAGATCATTGACGACGGTGTAACTTTTCGCCCACCCGTCATGGCGTTAGCCGCAGGCGACGCGGCAATCCCCGTCACCCGCTCCGGCATGTTGCCACAAAAGTGACCGGGGGCGCTAGGGAGAGTCACTTTTGTGACAACATGCCTTCGCTCATTTCGTCATGGCGTTAGCTGTGGCGACGTGGCAATCCCTGTCCTTGATTAGAGATTGCTTCGCCTGATGGCTCGCAATGACGATGTAAATAATGGTTGTGGATAACCTTGTATAGAATATTTTTTGCGCATAGTATAAAATAATGATGTGTATATAAATAAAGGTCGATTCAAAAAAGTAAATTATTTAATTTGTAAAAATACTTACATGAACAAAAAAATAGCCATCGTCGTTGCGTCCGCAATGCTAATGTCATTGCCCCTATTGTCGTTTGCGCAGTTAGATAATAATCAGTTGGGAACACCAGCCACCGATGCCAGCCTAAACGTTACCGACATCATCAATATTGTATTAAATCTTATTTGGCCTTTGTTTATTGGTTTTGCCGTCATTATGTTTTTAGTAGCAGGTTTTATGTTTTTAGTCGCACAGGGAGACCCAGCCAAAATCGCCACCGCCAGAAACGCTGTGTTGTGGGGAATCGTCGGAGTGGCCATGGGCGTATTGGCGTTCTCGCTTCCGTTTATCGTAAAGAATACTCTTGGATTCTAGCATGAAGCGCAAAATATAAGATTAGTACCACCCCTGTTTTTACGGGTCGATTAGGGGTGATACGTAAGCAATAAAAAATAATTGAAAACAAATATGAACAAAAAAATAGCCATCGTCGTTGCGTCCGCAATGCTAATGTCATTGCCCCTATTGTCGTTTGCGCAGTTAGACGATACCCAGCTGGGAACACCAGCGATCAGAGACACTCTTGGGATTGTAGAAATTATCAATATTATCTTTAACGTCATCTGGCCATTATTTATCGCTTTTGCCATCTTGATGTTTATTCTATCCGGCTTCCAATTTTTGGTGGCCCAAGGAGACCCAGCCAAAATTGCAACTGCCAGAGGCTTTGTTTTGTGGGGAATCGTAGGAGTGGCCGTAGGAGTATTAGCATTCTCTATCCCATTTATCGTCAAAAATACGCTTGGATTCTAGTAGGTAGTTAAACTTTTCTTCACTGCAATCCAACGTATTGACAGTAAAAAAATCGCTATCTCGTCGGTCGGCAGAAATGTTCGTGAAAAAATAATAATTTAAGCTAACACACATGAAAGCATACACAAAAAAAATAGCCATCGTAACTGCCTCAGTTATATTACTCTCGTCGCCTCTCTTGGCGTTTGCGCAAATTTCTACACCAGCTACTCCTACAGCAAATACGACTCTTGATGTAACTGGTGTAATAAATGCCATCCTTAACTTAGTTTGGCCGCTGTTTATTGGCTTTGCGGTGGTAATGTTTCTTATTGCCGGATTTATGTTTGTCGTAGCCCAGGGGGATCCAAAAAAAGTGGGGGATGCCAGAATGTTCGTTTTATGGGGAGTTGTCGGAGTGGCTATGGGCGTACTAGCATTCTCTCTACCGTTTATCATTCAGAACACTTTTACCATCTAATAGGGAAAGTTTGAGTTAGGAAATGAATCTAACTCCGTTAAGATGGCTGTGTGGCGTATCTTAACGGAGTTGGGTATCTTAAAAAAATAGTAAACCTTGTATTACATGAATACAAAAAAGAAATTAGCCATTCTTGCTTCTTCGGTCGTATTACTCTCGTCGCCTCTCTTGGCGTTTGCGCAAATTTCTACACCAGCTACTCCTACAGCAAATACGACTCTTGATGTAACTGGTGTAATAAATGCCATCCTTAACTTAGTTTGGCCGCTGTTTATTGGCTTTGCGGTGGTAATGTTTCTTATTGCCGGATTTATGTTTGTCGTAGCCCAGGGGGATCCAAAAAAAGTGGGGGATGCCAGAATGTTCGTTTTATGGGGAGTTGTCGGAGTGGCTATGGGCGTACTAGCATTCTCTCTACCGTTTATCATTCAGAACACTTTTAACATCTAATAGGGAAAGTTTGAGTTAGGAAGTGATTTGATTATAGTCGTTCTAGTTTGAAACCAGGGTAGTGCAATTTTTCGGTTTTAGAAGGATTGCATTGCTTTGATTTTAAAAACCCCGCGAAACCACGCGGAAATTAACGCAGAAAAAAACGTGGAATCACTTTCCGCAAAATTCCGCGTAAGATTCCGCATTATTCCGCGACAAAATAATGAATAAAAAAATAATCTCTCTGGTTGCAGTCGCTTTTTTTACCATGCCCTTATTAGCTATGGCCGCCCCTCTAAACCCCGCCGCGCCGCCAGGCTTGCCTAATGTAACCAATAACCTCTGGGCGGTAATTGTGGGAATTTTGTCTTTCATTTGGCCAATATTTATCGGTATCTCAATTTTAATGTTTCTTATCGCCGGATTTTTGTTTGTTACCGCCAATGGTGAGGCAAACAAAATAGAACAGGCTAAAAAAGCCATGATCTGGGGAGTAGTCGGTGTTGTCGTAGGGATACTGTCATTCTCACTGCCCATGATTATTGGTAATACCTTTGTCGTCGCGGTTTAATGTGGCCACCATGCGCGTGAATAAAAAATTAGTCCTATTTCTTTCTTCAATTATGTTAGCAGTTTTTCCTGTTGCCGTTTTTGCGTTAGCAGAAGTTCAGCAACCCGGCCAAAACGGCATTACTAGCGTGTGGACGTTTTTTAATAGAATACTGAATTTTATCTGGCCCATTTTTATTGGCATTGCCATTTTAATGTTTATTGTCGCCGGTTTTACCTTTTTGACCGCCAATGGTGACCCAAGTAAAATAAAAACCGCCCAGCATGCCGTAGTGTGGGCCATGGTAGGAGTCGGCGTAGCCGTCTTGGCATATTCTTTGGTGATTGTCGTGACTAACCTTTTGAGACCATAAAAACTTCCAAATGAACAAAAAA
>CAZYSZ010000013.1:0-12239 GCA_964650025.1 uncultured Candidatus Saccharibacteria bacterium
AGCCATTTTATCTGATCACTCTTAGCATTAAGGATACCGCCGTATTGTTCTAAAAGAATACTTATTACTGCCGATTTTCCACCGCAAGATGGACCGTTTACTATGAGCATGAATTGTTGCATTGATAATTTTTCTTTTTTCATATGTTTATTTAAAATTTAAAAATTATACCATATAAAGTTCCGTCTTCCTCGTTTCATCCACCTTCACCAATTCCGCTTCTCCCTTTAGAATCTTCTCAAATGGCTTGCAGGCGAAACAGCCTTGCGGACCACGTGGGCATTCAAAGACGCCTTTTTCTCGGGCGTTTTTTACTTTGATGGCGGTGGCTAAAACCCTTTGGTGGGCACTTTGAATATCGGGCAAAATGACATCGGTCGGTTCGTTGTTTCTATCAATATACCAATACGCCCCGCCGGACACTTTTCGTTTTTGCAAAGCATTAAGTAAAAGCGCATAAATCGGCAACTGCAACGAATCTTTATCCTCATCGTTTTTTCCGGTTTTAAAATCAATCACACGCACGGAGTCGGTTTCGGGCACATACTGTAACCAATCAATTTTTCCTGACAAAATAATATTGTGTTCTGGCGACAAATAAAAATTCGGAGGCATATTGTTGGCATGTTCTTTTAATTTTACCGCCAGTTGCGTCAACGGCCCGCGGTGCTCGTCCACTCGCTCAATCATTTTGCGCGCCCGATCTTTCGCTTCTTTTTCTTCCTCTGGAGTTTTAAACCCCCCAACCTTGCCCGAAACCTTCTGCCAATTTTCTTCAAACGTTTCCATCAAAGGTTTGTTAAACCTATCTTCGACTTTATGCGCCAATAACCCTTCCAACGTTTCATGCACCGCAATCCCCAGCGACAAGTGCGGGTTAACAATATTTATCTTTTTCCCCCGCGGATTTTTGTACATATTATGCAAAAAATAAGCCCGCGGGCATTTCAAAAAATCATTCATAGAAGAATGCGAAACCCACACGGCGTTATATTTATCTTGCTTTGTTTCTGCCATAGAGACATTTTACTTGCTTTCAAAAGAAAACACAAATTTTTTTCTACACCTCCCCAAAAGCCCTGCCCCATAATTTGTCCAAGGGGAGACCTTTGTCCAAGGGGAGACCTTGGATCGGGACTACAGTTACTTATCCAAGGTCTCCCCTTGGACAAAGGTCTCCCCTTGGATGGGAGTAAAATCTTTAAAAAAATACGGGACTGATGCCCGTATTTTGAATTTACTTTCTTTTTTCGTTTTTTTGGCGATGACTCTGGTCCAGCCGTTTGGCCAATCCCCAAACCCGCACAATCACTTTTTGGTGGAAGTTCTTAAAATTTAGTTTCGCCCGCTGATATTTTTTTGAAAAATATTCTTTCATACATTAAGTATACACCCGCCAGTAAAACAATACCACTCACAATTTAAGGAAGCAAAAAAGACCGCAAAGCATTACTGCGAGGCGGTTTTTGTTTTTATCTGATGCTACTTTGGCGCCCAACCCGGAATGGGAAGGCGTATGATTTGCAAAGGAACCATGCCCGGCTGCTCCTTTTGGCGCTTATCAAGCCATTCTTGAAGGCTTCGCATATTACCGCCAAACCACGAAACAGAGCCTGTCCCATCACTTTCGCGCCACCTGATGAGGCATTCAAAACTTTCAGGAAGGCGAATAACTTGTACTGGAATAACGTAAGGAGCCTGATCATTCAAGTGTGGCTTACCGAAAACATCTACCACCAAACACTCTTGAAGCTGGCGAATATTGCCCCTAAACGTCGTGGACGAGGCACGGGTCACTTGCCCATCCTGACCACAGTAGTGCCAAAGAACAAAACATTCAATCTGCATGAAAAACTCCTTTCGCTTGAGTCAGCTTAAAATAACGTTTCCAAAATGTTCCGCTTCGTGTGTGATATTAGAACTTGTTTGATAGCTACTTAGATTGAAAATACCTTATTCTTCTACCCCTTTTCCCTATACGCCTTTTTGATTTTCCAATATTCACTATCTTCTCCCGACCCAGAATCTTTTTTAGCTTTCTTTTTCACGAGCTTGGCAGGGTATTTTTTATTAACTTTTGCCAGCTTATTGTTGATAATTTTCTCGGTGCTAAGATTGAGTAGTACCGCCATCTGGGTAGCATAAATCAATACATCAGCTAATTCCTTTTTAATTTCTTCTATTTTTCCCTTATTAGATTTTATTTACTCCAACGATAGATTTTACCACTGGAATAACTCTAAAAGTTCTGCACCCTCAATGATTATTGACTCTGCCAAATCAGACGGACGAAGATTGTCCCATCCTCTAACTTTTAAGAATTTGTATATCCTCTTTTCTAGTGTATTCATTATGATTTAATACTAACAAATATTTTTATAATAAAAAAGAGAAAAACTAAATTTCATGACACTTATATTTTAGTTGCAAAAACGAACCTTTTTTGCTAGTGTTTAATTGTGTCCTAGCTCTTACCAACAGGAGGTGTTTATGATTGACGGACTTGCTCGCATCTTCAGGATGATCGAACTGGAGTGGGACGTTGTCTCACCCGTTCTCAAAATCGTCGAGACTGGGGACTATGAGCAGACGCTCGCTCAACTCTTTGAAGCTGAAAAGTTCAGCGACGAAGAATGGGAAACGTCTGCGCTCGTCTCTCTGCTCGTCGTCGCGTGGCGACCCGAAACTGCCCACGAGTGGTTGGAACTGGTCGTGTCTCGCCTCTGTTCAGGTGAGTGCAGGTGGGCGCGACAAGGTCTTCATCAGGGTAGTTTTCTCGGTCTGCTCGAGGCAGGTGTCTGGCTCGATAAGGAACTGGGTCAAACCAAGTTTCAGACGACGCTTCTCCAGAAGCTGATGGAGCTGGTCTGCAACGGCAAGCCTCGCAAGCCTATGCGCCTGCCTCACGGCGGTCGTGATGTGGACTATTCCAACTTCCACAAACGGCTGACGGAAGCTCTGCCCAAGTTTCTCTTTCCAGAGAAAACGAACCACATCCTCATCAGCGAGGGCGACCCCGCTCCTCAACCACCAGAACTCTCCGAAAAGGAAATGAAACAGCAACGCACTGACGAAACCAAGAAGGCGGTACAATACCTGCGCCAACATCTTGGGACAGGCGAACTCACGTGGTTCGCAAAACTGTTCGTCGAACAGCTCGCACAGGTCTTGCTGGCAAAGACGACGCCAGCCCAGAAAATCTCTGCGGTGCAACATGTCATCGAGTGATTTTCTTTCAGAGGCCTTGTCTCGAAAGTTTCGAGACAAGACCATCTTTTCTTGAACCCCAACAATTCAAAGGAGCAAGAAGATGAAAGCAGAAATTATCACTTGTGAAGTAAGCGATGGCGTCCGTGGCTGGGCGCACGGATGGAATCAAGCAATACAACGGATTGTCGTACCCGAAGCGAACAATCTCGCGATTACCATCGACGACAAGCAACTTTATATATGCGACGAATTCAAGATGGACGAGTCGTGTGTAAAAGTTGGCGATGTGGAAATCCCTGACGCTCTCGTCCAAAAAGCCGTTGATTGGATGAAGCAGAAAGCGGAGTTGGCATTACAATTCAAAGGCTTTTTCAAAGAAGAAGCGAAAACATAGACAAGACAAGGGCGACCCTAAAAAGGTCGCCATTTTTTATAAATAAAAACTGGTCGTGTCTCAAATAGTTGAGGCGTACCCGTTAAGGCGTTAGTCAGGAGGAATGGAACCAGTGAAGTCCATCGGCTGTTCTTCTGGACTTGACGGTTCAGACGGAGTTTCTGCCACTGGTGGCGATTTGGTTTGAGCGACCTCACTGGTCGCAGGCGGTGGTTATTTACGTTTGCCAGAAATGCGAGGAAAAACTTTTAAAATGGCACGCTGGAACAGAAGCGAGAGATACTTTCGGCGCTCGGTTCGAACCTGTTGTTAAACAACAGAATACTCTCAATCTCAATACAAAAACCGCATCTTCTCATGGAAAAGGTGGTTAATGAAATAAACCTCATTTGCGATAGGTTAGAACCTATCAAAATCTGGGAAAATGAGCTTATTTTCGAACGAGAATACGCTCAAAATCCTGTCTTGTTCCGGGGCTAGGATTCGAACCTAAATATTGGAGGCCAAAGCTCCAAGTCCTACCATTAGACGACCCCGGAATGTTTTACCTATAGATACTCTAGCTCTCTTTATTTGTTATGTCAATCACCGCCAGTTCTAATGGCAACTGTAAAATAATCGCGTGTTTGATATTATTTTCGGCTTCAATAAAAAGTTGTAGCCACATTTGTAAATCTTTTTCAGTTAGTTTTTCGATTTGGGTTTGTAATTTTTGAACTTCCTCTTTAGATAACCCCGACGCCTCGGCGCCGGCAGTGTCGGGATTTATTTTTAGTAACAAGGCTTGGCGCAGGTAAAAAACTAGGGTTTTGGTAAATTCTTGTAAGTCCACTCCCCCGTCAACCAGTGAATTTAAAAATAGAATGGCGTCTTTGGTATTTTTGGCCAGCAACAAATCAATAAAGTTGGAAATTTGGCCGACTTCCACGATTCCCAACAACTCCTTAATTTCTTGCGTGGTAACTTTATGTTTTTTACCGGAAAAACTGATACATTTGTCTAGTAACGATTCAGCATCGCGAAACGATCCGCGGGCATTTAGGGCAATCAGGGCCAGTGCTGAATCTTCAACATCAACTTCTTCTTGTTTGGCAATAAATTCCAGTTTCTTGATAATTTCTGGCACATGCAAGCGCTTAAAATCAAACCGTTGGCATCGCGAAATAATCGTCGGCAACATTTTATGGGCTTCGGTGGTGGCCAGCAAAAAAATAGCGTGCGCCGGCGGTTCTTCTAAGGTTTTTAAGAGCGCATTAGAAGCCGACTTACTTAACTGATGGCATTCGTCAATAATAAAAATTTTGTATTTGCTTTTTACCGGCGCAAACTTTATGCCGTCAATTAATTCCCGCACATCGTCCACTCCCGTGTGACTGGCCGCGTCAATTTCAATTAAATCCAAAGATTTAAAAGCCGTAATTTCCAAACAAGAATCGCATTTATCGCAAGGCCGGTCGCCAGACTTTGCTGTACAGTTAACAGCTTTCGCAAAAATCCGCGCCATCGTAGTTTTCCCGCTTCCCCGTGGCCCGCAAAATAAATAAGCATGCGAAACCGCCCCCGACGCTATCGAGTTTTGCAGAGTCTTAACAATATGCTCCTGTCCGATAATCTCTCCAAAATTCTGCGGACGATACTTTCGGTAAAGGGCTATATTATTTTCCATGAATGATTAGATTTAAATAATCGAATTAGTATTAATCTCTAAATTCAAAAAGTATCGGCCGCACAGATGGGGTCGGGAAGATTGGGTATCTTCCCGTGAAGGAAACTGCGAGCGAAGCGAGTATCAGAAGCCGTGGGTTTCTGAGGAGCGAACTTGCGAGCGACAGGGCGGTATTTGCTATATAACGCGATTTTTTGCATAAAATAAAATTTTAAAATTAAAGCGAACTTACAAAATCTTTCAGTTCTTTAATATTTTTATCCAATTCTCCTATTCTACGAAAAGTACCTTTGCCGAAAACACCATCAATCAATCTGCCAAGAGGCAAAATATTTCCCGTCATTGTAGCTTTTGCGAAAATGTCGAATACATCGCCCGGCACTTCAAAATCTTCATGCCCAACATATATCTTACCTATTAAAACTCTCAAAATTTCTCTCTGTTCTGGGTAAGAAAAATTAAATTCTTGTTTTTGTTGTTCGAACTTTTTTATTTCCTGAGAAAATATCGGATTATTGTCAGAATCATCAATGATTCCCTCTAAAAATGTTTGTGTTAATGTCTCTGTAACCGCTTCGTTAAGATTTGTAAAATAATGATTTTTGCCATCTCTTGAAATTACTCTTAATCCACTTCTGTATAATGAGCCAAGATCTTCGTCGCTTTTATTCACTTCGCTGTTCGTAATCTGCATCGCGTTATGAGATTTTGCATGAATCATTTCAGCTAAGTGAAGTTTAGGAGTTTTACTGCCATAAGATCGGGGTTTATCTATCTTAATAAATTCTCCCAAAGGATACTGGTGCCCAGTAAATTCTGTTGATTTTTTGCTAAACAAACCCTTTAATTCATCTAAAATACCGGGAACCATCAGATGAATATTCCTTGGGGGTATATCAAATTCATCTAACTGGTATTTTTTAAGCACCTCGTTGGTAGCATAATTGGCAAGAGAAATAATATCTATTTCCTCTGACGATTTTTCGATTTCGTGCTGGAAAAATTCCTCAATCATCGAATAGAAATTAAGTCTTACATAGTTTTTAAACCTTTTTTCCTGTCTTTTAATGAGGCTTTCTTTTTTGGCCTCAGAAACCTTTCCGACCACTCGATCAACGGATGATTTTCTAATACGCCCAATCGGTTGAGATTTTTCCTGCTCCAACTCAAAGGCGCTTTCCAGTTGCGCCTTTAATACATCGACACTATCGGGATGCATATTTTCTATTTGATTGACATTTAAAGCAGGCTCAACCATATGTTCCAAATCTTGAGGATTTACTGCATTCAAAAATGGCTCGTCCTCTTTTGATGTTTCTGCCATAAAAGTTAATCTGTTAATAACTTTGAATTACGAAAAGTCTTCTTAAACGAGCATTTTGTAATTCAAAGTTAATAACATATTTTACTTTTTAATAAAACAATCAGCAAGATGTTGACAATCAAAAAATTACATGCTAAATTGTGGTATCCGGCCAACGTTTGGCTGGTATCTTTTACCCGATCCTTGACAGGAGAATATCATGAAAAACGCTACGCAATCCGCAGACAAAACCACCCGGGCACTGATCAAGCAAAAGCTCTTGGAATGCAAACAGCGATGGGCCGAAAAATTGTTCATGCAGGGCGATTTGAAAAATTCGCTGGAAATGTTTTCGGAGCTTGGCATTGAACCCTCCAAAGACTTTGTCAGGCGAACCATGGGCTACATGTTCCTAAACCATCAGTGGGGAGATTTAATTGAATACAGCCGACACTTTGACAAAAAAATTCCGCGCCGACAAATTTTGGCCGAAGCTCGTGATCGCCTTCGCCGGGGTAGTTATTATTCTGCCATGAACTTATTTAATGCTCTTGGCAAAAAGCCGTCACGACAAGATGTTTTATCGGGTATCTCCAAAATGGATGGACAAGACGACAAACTGGAGCTATTTATCCAGTTTAAGGCTTGGAAGCAGGCCAGCCAAATCATTGAGAGTGTTGAAATTTTATACAACAATAACCTTAATGATGCCGTAAAACACCCAAAGCTCCACGCCCCGCTACGTCGTCGCGCACGAAAACGTATTCTCCAAAAAGAATATGCCAGCGCCGCAAACATTTACCAGGCACTACGCGACCGCGAAGGCATCAAACACCTTCTTGTCGCAATATCTAAACTCGACGGCCCGGAAGTTCAACGGTTTTGGCGTCTAGACGATGTTTTCTACATCGCGCAAAAACTTAGGGTAGCCCTGCCCAAAGATTGGATTAGGCGCCTGGCAGATATTGAGCTTGAGAAAAGAGACGACGAATGCTCGCGATCACTTTACGATTTAATAAAAGAACATCCGCCCCAAGCTCTTGTCAGCCAAAAAGCAGAATGCTACACATCGGCGCCAGTCGACGAAATGCAAAAACACGCCAACTGGTTTGCCGAAATTGGCGATACCCAGGGCATGATTGCCTGCGCCGACCGGGCACTGGAAAATGGATATTTCCCAAGTGCAGAAGATATTTACCAAAAAGCCCTCAGGCTTCTCAAAACCAAGAAGGCTTAACCTTCAAAGGGGCGATCGGAAAGATCGCCCCTTTTTAATTTTAAAAAGTTTTCGAAGACATTGACAGCGCCATGCGCAAAGACTATGATTTTATTAGCAAACGCAGACCACCAGACCTATAAAGGAGATGCCATGCGCAGAATGTTTTTATTAGTCTGGGCAGTAGCAATTATGGGATTGTTGTTGGGAACAAAACCCAATCGCGAGGAAAGAACGTGGCTGGTATTGTTCATCAGCACGGCCCTCGTAGTGCTCTTTTTCCTATTCTTTTCGGCAATTGCCCAAGAAAGGGAAAAATCCAAATAGCACCAACAATCAATCCCGACAAAACAAAAACCCCGGAGTAAAAACCGGGGTTTCATTTTTTACAGCTAATCAACACCAGACTCGCCCCTGGGCTTTTTAAACACCCAAAGTTTATATCCTAAAAAACTGACTACGGCCGATGACAGCGCTGACAAAATCACACTAATTTGAGTCCATAAGTGTAATGAAACGCCAAACTGCGGGCCGAGGGTTTTTGTCGCATAATGAAAGGTGGAAAGGTCGATTCCCAGTGCCACCAGCGTTATTACCACAAATTGCACCACTTCGGAAACTCTTGGAACTTCATGTTTTTGAAACGTCCAATATTTGTTTCCCCCATACTTTATCGCCGTAGAAACTAAAAAAGAAAGTGTTTTGGAAATTAACGGATTTCCGGCGATAACCCAAAATGCTAAATCAAAAACACCCAAGTCAACCAGGGTGGCAAATCCCCCGACCAACAAAAACTTTATTCCTTGAAAAAATGTGTGTTTCATGTATTCATTGTAAATTATTATGTTTTCAAAAACAATGCACATATGACCCGAAAGTAATAGCACAAAAAGTAAACGTTTACTTTTTGTGCTATCGGAAGCGCATGACAATAATAGACTTACGCCTTATGGGTGAAAAAGGCAAGGGCACACCAAGGCTTAACAATTCAAATAAAATCTGATACAATTGGCATATGGAAAAAATTAAGATATACAATACCCTTTCTGGCAAGAAAGATTTTCTAAAACCGATCAAGGGTAAAAAAATAAATTTATTTGTCTGCGGGCCGACGGTGTATGACTTTCCCCATATCGGTAATGCGCGCACCTATGTGGTTTTTGATTGTTTTGTTAAATATTTAAAACACCTGGGTTTTGAAGTATTTTATTTGCAAAACATTACCGATATTGATGACAAAATAATTATGCGAGCGCGGGAAAAAGGCGTGGGAGCCAAGGAACTGGCCATGGCATTTGAAAAAGAATATTTAAAAAGCATGAAGGCAATAGGAGTTACCAGTGTCAAAAAATATGCCCGCGCCACCTATTATATTAAGGAAATTATCAACCAGGTACAAAAACTACAAGAAAAAGGCTTCGTTTACGCCATTGAAGATGGTATTTATTTTGACATTTCCAAATTCAAAAATTATGGCAAGCTGTCGGGTCGGACGGTGTTGCAGGCCGAAGATTCGGTTTCGCGCATAGATTACAGTAAAGACAAAAAAAACCGCGGGGATTTTTGCCTATGGAAATTTGAAACACCAGGCGAACCCATCTGGCCAAGCCCGTTTGGCAAAGGCCGGCCCGGTTGGCATATTGAGGACACGGCCATTACCGAAAAGTTTTTTGGCGCACAGTACGATATCCATGGTGGCGGACGCGATATTATTTTTCCACACCACGAAGCGGAAATCACACAAATGGAGTCGTTTTCTGGTAAAAGTCCGCTGGTAAAATATTGGATGCACACTGGATTTTTGACCGTTGAAGGTCAAAAAATGGGCAAGTCTTTAAAAAACTTTATTTTTATTGATGAATTTTTAAAACGGCATCCCTACCAGCAACTGCGTTTTTGGGTCGCCAAAAATCTGTGGCACTCCCCCATTGATTACTCTGAATCGGTGATGATTGAAGTGAAAATGTCACTGGAAAAAATAGAAGAATTTTTGCGGAAAATCCGAAGTACGAAATCCGAAATCCGAGACAAATCCAAAATTCTAAATTATCAAATCCAAAACCTGAAAAAAGATTTTTACGTGAACTTAGCTGATGATTTTAATACACCAAAAGCATTTGCGGTTTTGTTTGAATTTATCAAAGAAACCAATAAATTATTAGACCAGAATTTGGTAGATAAAAAATCCGCTACCCAAATTTATAAATTCTTTGAAGAAGTTAACGGCATCTTTGATATCATTGATTTTAAAAAGCTAAAAACCTCCAACGTGCCAAAAGAAGTTTTGGAATTAGTTAAAACCCGGGAACAGTTTAGAAAAAATTTAGAATGGCAAAAATCGGATGAGCTTCGCGCCGAAATCGAAAAATACGGATACTTGGTGGACGACACCAAAGACGGCACCGTACTGAAAAAAATGTAAAAAATAAACCGGAAGTTATCTTCCGGTTTTTGTCTACACATTACTCTTTGTTTTTTACCTCAAGAAGTTTCTTGAGAAATTCTGCCGATTTCTCTTTTGTAAAAAAAGCTAATTCATCTAAAGTAAGTTCCGGCAAATTCCTAGGGTCAGAATCTTCTTGGGCCTGGTGGTACGAGATTAGAGCATCGCGAATTAGGTTTTCTAACTCCGCATCTGAAAACACGGGCTTCTTCTTTTTCATAGTATTCCCCCGAAAAGATATGTAAACAACCATTTTAAGTGTATAATAATATCCCTGTTATGTCAACGCTTGTCCCCCACCCTGCTTTTTGGTATACAAAAAGATAAACAAAATTCGTAGCATATTCGTTGATGGCCGAAGCCAATATCAAAAAACCACCGCAAAACATTGAAGCCGAGCAATCACTGCTGGGCGGTTTGATGTTGGACAAAAACGCCATTATCAAGGTGTCGGATTTTGTCAACGCCGAAGACTTTTACAAAAACATCCACAAAGAAATTTTTTCGGTGATGACCGACCTCTTTACCAAAATGGAGCCAATAGATATTATTTCGGTTTCATCAAAGTTAAAAGAAAAGGGGCAGCTAGACGGTATCGGTGGGTCTGCTTATTTGACTTCTTTAATAAATTTAGTGCCCACCGCCACGCACGTTGCCAATTATGCCAAAATCGTACGAGAAAAAAAGGTTTTGCGAGATTTGATTTCCGCTTCGGAAGAAATCGGACTGGACGCTTTTGATGAATCCCAGGAAGTTGACGCACTATTGGACCGCGCCGAAAAAAGTATTTTTAGCATCGGGCAAAAGTCGCTAACCCAGTCTTTTATTCCTTTAAAAGATATTTTGCCAGAAGCCTACGAACGAATCGAGCAGCTTTCCCACCACACCGGACTTTACCGCGGAATTCCGACCGGTTTTAAACAACTTGATAATATGCTTTCGGGACTACAACGGTCTGATTTGATTATTTTAGCCGCCAGGCCTTCCATGGGAAAATCTTCACTGGCCATGGACATTGCCAAGCACGTGGCTGTGTATGAAAATCTGCCGGTCGGAATTTTTTCCCTTGAAATGTCAAAAGATCAGCTAGTAGAAAGATTGTTGGCCAGCCATGCCAACATTGATTCCTGGCGACTGCGAACCGGAAAATTGCAAGCCGGTGACGGCGACAACGATTTTTCACGACTTCAAACCGCCATGGGAAGCTTGTCAGAAGCACCGCTGTATATTAATGACATTGGCACCGCCAATATTTTGCAAATTCGCGCGATGGCTCGACGCCTCCAACAAGACAAAGGATTGGGGCTACTCGTCATTGACTATTTGCAGCTAATGGACCATACCAATAAATACGCCACGCCGATTCAACAGGTAACCGAAAATTCGCGTGCTCTAAAAACCTTAGCTAAAGAGTTAAATATTCCTATTTTAGTTTTATCCCAGCTTTCCCGCGCGGTTGAACAACGAACTCCGCACCGCCCCATCCTTTCTGACCTACGCGAATCCGGCGCTATTGAGCAAGATGCGGACGTGGTCATGTTTATTTATCGCGAAGACAAATACAACGAAAATTCCCTAGAAAAAAACATCGCCGAAATCATCATAGCCAAACATAGAAACGGCCCCACTGGAGCTACAAAACTTTACTTTGACGAAAACCGTGTTAGCTTTAGAAATTTGGAACAAGGAGACTATGCCACCGAAATTAGTAGCGAGTAATTTCGGTGGAATTCCCAAATCCCAATTACCAATTTCCAAATAAATTTTAAATCCCAAATTTTAAAATTCCGAACACGGCCACGCAAGAGCGTGGCTTTTTGTTACTCAAAACCCTATGCCCTATTTTTAAAACGTTTTAAAAATAGGGCATAGAATACATTTGAAAGAATTGCAAGAAAAAAGCTCGGCGGCAACGAAGTGTCGGGAAAATGGGGACAGCCACCATTTTCCCATTTTCCGCCCCATTTTCCGAGAAAATGGGGACAGCCACCATTTTCCCATTTTCCG
>CAZYSZ010000013.1:12339-14041 GCA_964650025.1 uncultured Candidatus Saccharibacteria bacterium
CCCATTTTCCGAGAAAATGGGGACAGCCACCATTTTCCCATTTTCCGCCCCATTTTCCGGCCATGCCCAAAAGCGTGGTTTTTTGTCGCCATGAACGCTATGCTTTGTTTTTAGAACGTTTTAAAAACAGGATATAGAATACATTGAAAAAAAATACAAGAAAAAAGCCTGGCGACACCAAAGTGTCGCGAGGCTTTGAAAAATGGTGGCTGTCCTCATTTTCCTTCCTTGTTTGTTACGCAACCCAGCTTGCGCTAAGCTGGTCGAGCATTTCGCGGTGGAAGTCGGATGAACCCTGGCCGCCGGGCATTTTAACAACTGCACGACGCATGTAATCCTCTGTCTTGAATTCGAGCACTTGGCAACCGTAGCGAACCGCAAGCGCACTAACTTGGTCATCAAAGCCTTGGATAAAGGCGTACGTACGACGACACGCTTTCATTGGAATCCTCCAAAATGGTTTAACTGATAAGCTTCACCCTCGAACGCCGAGAGATGTTACCGCCAGTCGGAGCTAGTGGGTGCCGTAACATTGCGGGGTTTACCTTTTTCTTTTTCGTGCCACCAGTTACCCTGGCAGCCATGACGTTGAAGGCTTTACGAGCCTTCTTTTGCTCTTTCGACTTAGACATGCGAACCTCCTAATCCATCGTCCATTTTAGGGTTTCGTACACACGCTTTTTATAGCATTTTAAATAATACATGTCAAGGCTTTTGCATATCCTTCAGGTTTGGTAGACTAGAGTAACAAAGAACTGGATTCCCGCTTTCGCTGGAATGACGGCGGTGTCGTGTGCCCGCTGGCGCGCGACCGCATTTGTGGCATTCGGATGCATTAGACTTGTCCCTAAATAAGCTTTTACTGCAAATTGCATATTTTGGCCATAAATTTGCTATAATTTTGAGGCGGGCCCGTAGGGCAAGCCTCAAAATTCTATCAAATTTCTAGCTCAAAATATTCAATTTTCGTACGAAAGCTTATTTAGGGACAAGTCTATTCGTAGATTAGTATTACATTCATGGACTCCATCAAAAAACTCAAAGACTTATTTGCTCGCTTCCCTACCGTCGGCTCCCGCACGGCGGGGCGGTTTGTGTTTTATGTCATCAACCAATCAAAACAAGACGTTGAACAACTGGTAAGCGCGCTGCAGGAAATAAAAAACAATATCATGCTTTGCCCGCTTTGCTTTCAACCTTTTGAAAAAAATCAGACGGGTTTGTGCGATATTTGTTCTGACAGTGCGCGCAACCAACAACTGCTTTGTATTGTGGAAAAAGAAAATGATTTATTATCTATTGAAAACACGAAAAAATTCAAAGGCTTGTATTTTATTTTGGGCGGAACGCTGACTTTGCGCAAAACCGACGGCGAAAATTTACGAATCGCGCAACTAAAAGAACGGGTTGCTAAAAGTAATTTTTCTGAAATTATTGTCGCCCTAAACCCCACCCCCGAAGGCCGATCAACTTCGGTTTTAGTAGAACGTGCGCTAAAAGAAGCTTCAAGTTCCAAGCTTCAAGTTCCAAGCTTCAAGATCACCCACCTAGCACAGGGCCTGCCTGTCGGTGGCGAGTTGGAATATGCTGATGAAGAAACTCTGGAATCCGCATTTGAAGGAAGAAAATAAAAAGGCGACCCTAATCTACTTTGAATTACGAAATGCTCGTTTGAGAAGACTTTTCGCATCTTTTTTCCAAA
>CAZYSZ010000014.1:0-4669 GCA_964650025.1 uncultured Candidatus Saccharibacteria bacterium
GGATAAGCGCTGAAAGCATATAAGCGCGAAGCCAACTCCAAGATGAGAACTCTTAGATTTCCCGTAGATGACGGGTTCGATAGGCGCCAGGTGTAAGCACCGTAAGGTGTTCAGCCGGGGCGTACTAATAAATCATTATATTTTTTAGCGTAAGTTAAAATAGATACAGATTTTATTTATCTTGTCTCGCGCCTCTTCGGCGCGTCCGCCGGTGAGGCGGATTACTTTGACCGCTAATTTATCTGAAAAGTTGAGTAAAACACCACAGATTGAGTTCTGTGGTGGCGATTATACTGGTGTTGTCCCACCTGTTCCCATTTCGAACACAGAAGTGAAATACACCAAGGCCGATGATAGTGTGATGAACGCGAAAGTAGGTAGTCGCCACCCTAGCACTCAATCCCAAAATACTCAAAATAAAAAGCCGAACACGTTTCGGCTCTTTATTTGTAATTTTGGCTGCGGCTGTGTAAAAATTGCAAAACGTATTAGCATATGTTTTGCAATTTTTCCTTCGCCTCGCTCAAAATTCCACGATAAATAGCTCGAAAGTCTTTTGGGATTGAGCTCTTGAACTTAATCTAAAAACCGCGACAGTTTTTTGTTGCAAAAAAAGACGCTTCTGGGGAAGCGCCATACGGTGCTACAATTTTAGCTTGGCTAGTCGTGCGGGGCAAATTGCAACGTATCCCTTACTAGTACGACGAGCAATCTTGGGGTTTAATGCCAATATGGCATACATTACCATGTCGTAGTGTGGACAGTCGTGAAATTCCTCGTCTTCCTTGCATTCGAGAAATTCAGTTTCGGTAGTTTTCTTCTTTTTGGCCCAAGCCCTAAGCCAACACAGTGATCTGTTGATTTTATGCAGGTCTATCATCGCCCCAAATAAATCTGCATCAGTCATCACTTTACACTCCTTTAATAGAGAAAGGGAACTAATGTTATGTTATCAGGTAATTTATTTTAGGTCAAATTTGTAGTATTTAACTTTCTTTGTTAGAGTTAAATATTCATATGAATGTTTTTCTGAAAAAACAAAACTTTTTGTGGCGAAATATTGCCGTTGGCTTGGTGGCTCTGGCTTTATTTATATTTATTTTAAACATTTTCCAGTCACCCATAAAAAATACCTTTTATGTTTTGACTTCGCCGTTGTCAAAAATGCTTTGGAAAGTGGGGGATAATGTGTCAGGATTTTTCGGCAGTTTTTTTAATGCCGGCGGCTTGTTGCAGGAAAACAGTAACTTAAAACAAGAAAACCAGAATTTATTATCGCAAATTGCGTCACTACAAGATACGGCAAAACAAGACCAGGCGATAAAAGAAGTTATCCAAAATACCCAAGCAAATAGTTTTAAAATGGTGTTGGCGCAAACGATTGGACTAGGCGCCAATAGTGATATTCTGCTGATGAGCAAGGGTTCTCAAGACGGTATTGCCCAAAATATGCCCGTCATGACCAGCACCAAAGTGTTGGTGGGAAAAGTATTAAAGGTATATAAAAATTTTAGCCAGGTCGTGCTGGTTTCCAATAAGCAAAGTGTGGTGGATGTAAAAATTCTAACGTTAGATCCAAAAATGACCCCGATTTTGGGCGCCATTAGAGGCGGCGGCAACTTGGCGGTGTATTTGGACTTGATCCCGTCCGATGCCAAAATCAACCCGGGCGACACATTGCTAAGTTCCGGTCAAGAAGGGATTTTCCCCAAAGATTTGCTGATTGGCAAAATTACTTCAGTTGATCAAAACGATTTAAAGCCATTTCAGACTGCGCAAGTTAAGTCACTGGTTGATGCTAAAAATATGGATAATTTGTTTGTGATAACGGACTATAAGAAAGAAAAATAATTATCAAGTATCAATTTTCAATCAAGTATCAATTAAATAATTATCAAAACTTTGTGTTTGAAAATTAAATAATTTGAGAATTGATTGAAAATTGATCATTGAAAATTACAGACGTGTGGACAAAACTATCTGTCGTAACTTTGATATTTTTTTTATTGACGTTGATTCAAAACACTTTTTTGACGCATATTAGTTTGCTTGGCGTGGCGCCCAATGTGGTATTTACTTTGTTTTTTACGGTAGTTTTTTTTCAAAAGTTTGACGAGCATTATCTGGATATTTTTTTTGCCATCATTGTCGGTTTTTTTATTGACATATATTCAATATCTTTCTTTGGTCCTGGCATAGTTTCGTTAGTGTTGGTGTATGTGGTCATAAAAACAGCGATATATTTTATAAAGGAGGGGATGGGCAGTTATATGCTGCTTTATTTTTTACCGCTCTTTTTAGTGTGCCTTATTTTTTATCAAGCATGTTATCGTATTTTTTCTAATACCGGCGCCGGTATTTTAGCTCTTGATCGGTTGGATTATATTAGCCTTGGGTACCACACTATTCTGGCGTTGTTGGTATTTTTTGCGTACCAGTATATTGACAGATTGGTGTCACCACGGCAGTTAAGCTTGTTTAAATAGTCAAAAGTCCATCAAGTCCATCAAGTCCCTAAAGCCCAAAGTCAGGGCTTTACGGATTTTCGACTTTATAGACATTCAACTACGAGTGGATACGAGTAAATACAAAATCAAGCAATCGCATGGTGATATTGAAACTCACCACGTTTTTTTGGATACACTGGCAAATAAAAAATCGGAAGAGTTAGGTTTTTCTGAAAAAAAGTTCGAAGTTCCGTTAAGTAAAACCATGATTTATGTGTTGTTCGGATTTTTCATGATTTTTACCCTGATACTATTTGGTAAAACGTTTTACTTGCAAACTTTTAAAGGCAAGCAATTGTTTATTGCCAGTCAGAATAATAAGGGAAACATTAACGTAATCAATGCCGAGCGCGGGATTATTTACGATAGCCGTGGCGTAAAGCTGGTGTTAAATGCGCCGGATTTTGATTTGGTTTGCGACAAACGGAAATTTTCCGATACCAATCCCAATGCGCCCATTGAAATTTCAACCATAGCGCATATTTTAAGCAAAGACCCGGCAGAAATTAGCGATACTTTTATAACCTCAAATACGGTTAAGGTTTTGGTTTCTGAAAATATTCCCCAGCAAACTCTTTTGGTTTTGGAAGCCAAAATGGGTGATTTGCCAAATTGCATGATAGAAAAAAACACCCTGCGAAACTATGTCATGGGTCCAATTTTTTCCAATATTTTGGGCTATACGGGCCGCCCCAGTAAAACTGATTTAGAAAATAATAATTATGCCAGCACCGACAAGGTGGGTAAAACCGGTCTTGAGCAATATTACCAGTCATACTTAAAAGGCATACCTGGTCGTTTTCAGGCTGATAAGGGCCAAGCCGACAAAGTTATTTTGTCAGAAGTTTCCGGTAATAATTTGGTATTAAACATTGATGCTGGTCTGCAAAAAGCTGTCTATAGTGCCTTGGAAAAAAGTATCAAAAATATCGGTTCAAAAAAAGGTGCGGCGGTGGTAATGGATCCAAGCACCGGTGCGGTGCTTGCCATGGTTTCTTACCCTTCTTATGATGACAATGCGTTTTCGGGCGGCATTTCGCAAGCCGATTTTAACGCTATCGTCAACGACCCCAATCAGCCGTTGTTTAACCGAGCAATTTCGGCGCAATACCCCACGGGGTCAACCATAAAACCCTTTGAAGCCACCGGAGTTTTGCAGGAAAACCTTATTGATCCCAATAAACTTATCAACGACCCTGGGTATATTTTGGTGCACAGCCAATATGACCCCAGTGTAGTTTATAAATATGGTGGAGTTGCGCCACACGGCTGGGTGGATATGAAAAAAGCCATTGCCGTTTCAAGCAACATTTATTTTTATACCGTTGGTGGGGGATACGGTGATCAAAAAGGCTTGGGACCGGCAGGCATTAAAAAGTATCTGGACCTATATGGCTGGGAACAAAAAACCGGCGTGGATCTGCCAGGTGAATACCCGGGGTTTGTGCCAAGTCCCGCTTGGAAAAAGGAGACCCGCGGTCAGCCCTGGTGGGATGGCGACAGTTATAACTTAGCTATCGGGCAGTCGGATTTACAGGTAACGCCCTTGCAGGTGGCCGCCGCGTATAGTTATATTGCCAATGGCGGAACGTTATATAAGCCTCAAATTGTCAGTAAAATTATTTCGGGTACGCCCTCCGATTTTGCTCAGGGTAAACCCTCTAACCTATCGCGGTTAATCAAGCAGTTTGATCCTGTTATTGTGCGACAAAATTTTATTGACACAGAAAATCTACAAGTAGTACGCGAGGGTATGCGCGATGGTGTGCAAAAAGAGTACGGATCAAGTCATTTATTAAGCACCCTACCCGTTACCGTCGCCGCCAAAACTGGAACCGCCGAAATTGGCAAAATAGGAATTTACAACACCTGGTCTTCCGCCTTTGCTCCTTACGATAATCCCCAAATGGTGGTAGTAGTAACCATCGAAGACGTACAAGGTTTAAGAGCCGCGACCCTGCCTGTGACGCATGATATACTGCAATACTATTTCAGCAAGAAATAGTATTGCGAATTCAAAATGCAAAAGTCAAAATTAAAAATTGCAATTAAAAATGAAAAAGTAAAGTGTCCGTCAATGTGAGTGTCGGGCGCCCCCGGGGGGGCGGCGGGTGGGGATTTGGGGGGGCGGCCGGAGGTCGCGGCGCCGGGAAGGCCCGCCC
>CAZYSZ010000014.1:4679-13952 GCA_964650025.1 uncultured Candidatus Saccharibacteria bacterium
TAAATGTTGTGGGGCGCGCCCCGGGGGGGGCGCCAGTTTTCGTCTTTGCGTGGTGCGACCTACGCACGCGACGCGGCAATCTCCGCCACTGTTGTCGCACCCGCGTCGTGCCGTCTACAGCCTTGGCGAAAGCGGAATTTTCGTAAAATAAAAAAACCCGTGCGAATGAATACGGCACGGGTTTGAATGACGGGCGGATTTTATTTGCTCACGATTTTTGTGAGCCACTCACGTAGCGCTACGTCAACTTTTTGTTGGGCAACCTCGAGTTCTTTGTTAAGAATCTCGAGTGAAGAGCTTTTTGTTTCTTCTGTGACGTACGCTTTGTCAGTAGCTCTTGAAACCAAATTGATGCGGTCAAGAATTTTTTCTTCCTTGGTCTGCGCATCTTCTAGCGCCTGAGCCGCCTCATTGACCTGTGCGTCTTTCAGTGCTTGAGCCGCCTCATTTTGAAACATTACATCGGTAATCATAAAAAATCCTTCTCAAAAAATCCATACATTATATCAAGGTGCCCGCTAACATAAATTTATCATACCTAAAGAATTTGTCAATGATTTACTAATTTCTATAACTTTGATAAAATTAACTCACTATCATTAAAAAATATGTCTACCATCGACGAACTAAAAAAAGTGCGCCTCGAAAAATTAAAATCTTTGCAAGATTCAGGGCTTTTGGGCTATCCCTCGACGACAAAGCGTACGCATTCGGTGGCGGAAGCGCTGGAGGATTTTGATAAACTGTCAGGCAAAGCCGCCTCCGCCAAAGGCTCTGGCGTGCCGAAGGAAATTGTATTAGCCGGCAGAATCCTAGCCATGCGCGAGCATGGGGGAGCGACGTTTTTGGATATCAATGATGGGTCGGGCAATGCGGAAGATAGTAAAGTCCAAGGCTTAATTAAAGAAGATAAGCTTGGGGAAAAAGGCTACAAGTTTTTTGTTGATCACTTTGATATCGGGGATTTTGTAGAAATAAAAGGAATTTTAATTGAAACCAAGCGCGGTGAAAAGACGATAGAAGCTAGTGAATACAAAATGTTGGCCAAGTCTTTGGTGCCGTTGCCGGAAAAGTGGCATGGCCTGCAGGATGAAGAAGAAAAATTACGCAAGCGGTATTTGGATATTTTGTTTAACCCGGAAGTCAAAGACATGATAAAAAAGCGCGCGGTATTTTGGAATTCCATGCGCGAATTCTTAATGGAAAAAGGCTTTTTGGAGGTGGAAACTCCGGTGCTGGAAGTTACCACGGGCGGCGCGGATGCCAAGCCATTTATTACGCATCATAATGCGCTTGATATCGATGTGTTTTTGCGAATTTCAGCAGGGGAGCTTTGGCAAAAAAAGTTGATGGTGGCGGGGTTTGAAAAAACCTTTGAAATTGGCAGGATTTTTCGCAACGAAGGCATGTCGCCCGAGCACCTGCAGGATTATACTCAAATGGAGTGCTACCAGGCTTATTCGGATTACCACGAAGGCATGAAGTTTGCCGAACAAATGTATAAGTATGTTATTGAAAAAACCTTCGGCACGTTACAGTTTAACATTCGCGGGCTTGATGTGGACTTTTCTAAAACCTGGGAAAAATACGATTTTGTTTCTACGATCAGCAAATATACCAAGGTAAATATCATGGAAGCCAGTTTGCTGGACATGGAAAAAGCGTTGCAAAAACTGAAAATTGACTACGATAAAAATGGTTTTAATAAAACCCGCGCGATAGATAATTTGTGGAAATATTGCCGAAAAAACATTGCCGGCCCTGGGTTTTTGATTAACGTGCCGGTGGTCATGGAACCTTTGGCCAAAAGAATGGAAAAACACCCGGATTTGGTAGAAAGGTTTCAAATTATTATTGCCGGGTCAGAAAATGGCAAAGGCTTTAGCGAATTGAATGACCCGATTGACCAGGCTGGAAGGTTTGCCGACCAGCAAAAATTGCGCGAGAAAGGGGATGAGGAAGCCCAAATGTTCGACCACGATTTTGTGGAAGCGTTAGAATACGGCATGCCCCCGACGTTTGGTTTTGGTGTATCATCCCGTCTTTTTAGCTTTTTAGTTGATAAGCCAGGCAGGGAAGCACAGATTTTCCCATTGATGAAGCCGAAGGCGTAAAGCATGGATTAAAAAAGTCCGTCGAAAGGCGGATTTTTTGTAAAAAAAGCCCGACGGTTGGATTCGTCGGGTCTTGGAAATGATTGTCATCCCCACCTCTCTCACTTTTTAAAGAATCTTTTTCGCAGACACAATTCGCTCATTGAGATCGAGGGGTGAAATAATCGTACGGATTTGCTTGATTTGAATGGTGTCATCTTTGTGTCTGAAAAACCCCGTTGCACGATGAGTTGGATATGGAGAGGGATTGATGCCCAGCCTGGCGCAAACTTCTTCTACGGACTTGGCTTCAACAATACCAAGAGTGTAGAAGCCCCAAACCAATCGCACTTCCACTGAATACTGTTGCATAGGTTATTCCTTCGAAAAAAAGAAAAGGTGACAGTCAAACAGTTCTTTGCCCACTACTTAATATTAGCATATTAAAAGTAAATGTCAAGTAGTTGAGACAATTTGTCAAATTTAGTATCATAAACTATCCTCATAAATCGTAAATCAAGTATATGATCAAGGTTCTCGTTTTCGGCACGTTTGACGGTCTGCATGAAGGGCATAAAGATTTTTTCCGGCAAGCTAAAGAATTTGGCGATTATTTAGTTGTGGTGGTGGGGCGTAATTCTACGATTGTCAAAACTAAGGGGCGTCTGCCGAAGTTTGGTGAAAACGAAAGATTAGAAGCCGTGCAAGAATGCGGATTAGTTGACCAGGCGCGATTGGGTAACGAGAATATGAGCCCCTACATCGTCGTCAAAGAGATAAGCCCCGATATCATTTGCCTTGGATACGACCAAACGCATTTTGTGGATAAACTAGAGGGTAAGTTAAGGGAAATGGGGATGGGAAATATTCAAATCAAGCGTTTAAACGCTTTCGAGCCGGAAAAATACAAGTCTTCAATACTAAATGCGTCGGATTAAAAATATAAACATTCGAAATTTCAAGAATATTAAATGAAGTTTTAACAATTTAACTAATAGGCTAATTCGCACGAATTAGCCTATGTTAATGGTATGGATAAAAGAGAGTTGGTTAAAATTTTTAAAGCGATGGGTAATGAGCGAAGGTTTTTAATGCTAAGGCATTTATTTACTAAAAAAGAATTAACGGTCAGTCAGATCAGCGAGTTGATTCACCTCTCTTTTAAAAGCGTTTCTCGTCATTTGTTAATATTGAAAAATGCTAATTTAGTAAAATCAAGGCAGGTGAGCATCAACAATATTTACTCGCTAAATGATCGGTACGTTGGTGAGTTTATTAAGTTTTTAAAAAACTAGAGAGATAAAAAATGCAAAGGCTGGTATTGTCTAATTCGTACGAATTAGACAACAGAGGTTAATTATTAGTAATCGTGATAATATAAAAATATGTTAGACATAAATTTAATCAGGGACAAAAAAGACCAGGTTAAGGAATCATTATTAAAGCGACTAAAACTCGAAGACGTTAATTTGGACGAAATTATTGAATTAGACGATCAGCGTAAAAAGTTACTTAGCCAAGTGGAAGTACTTAAGGCCGAGCGCAATAAAAATTCTAAAACCAAGCCGACGCCCGAAATCATCGAACATTTAAGGTTGGTTGGCAACGAAATAAAAGCGATAGATGAGCGCATCAGCAAAACACAAGAAATTTTAAAAGATCGTCTATGGGAATTGCCTAATATTGTTACCGATGACGTACCGGTTGGCAAAGACGAATCAGAAAATAAAATTATCAGGCAGTGGGGAAGTGTGCCCGTATTTACGTTTCCGGTTAAAGACCATATGAAACTTGGTCAAGATTTGGATTTAATTGATAATGAAACCGCTTCAAAGGTTTCTGGTGCCCGCTTTACGTATTTAAAAAACGAACTGGCGCTGTTACAATTTGCGTTAATTCAGTATGCGCTCTCTACACTGACTAACCCCAAAACTATAAAAATTATCGCTGATTCCATTACCCCCGGCTTTGACGCTAAACCATTTGTTCCGGTTATTCCGCCGGTTATGGTAAAGCCGGAAGTGTTTTCTAAAATGGCGCGCTTGGAACCAAAAGAAGAGCGATACCATATTCCAAGCGACGATGTGTACCTGGTTGGTAGCGCCGAACACACATTGGGTCCCATGCACATGGATGAAGTGATTTTGGAACAAGATTTGCCACTGCGCTATGTCGGTTATTCAACAGCGTTTCGGCGTGAAGCCGGGTCTTACGGAAAAGATACTAAGGGGATTTTACGTATGCATCAGTTTGACAAAATTGAAATGGAAAGTTTTTCCAAGCCGGAAGATTCTGTTAGAGAGCAAAACTTTTTTGTGGCAATCCAGGAATATTTATTGCAGTCCTTGGAAATTCCATACCAAGTGGTAATGATTTGCACGGGAGACATGGGTGGTCCCGACGCACGTCAAATTGATATTGAATGTTGGATGCCCGGGCAACAAAAGTACCGGGAAACCCATACATCCGATTTAATGACCGATTATCAGGCGCGCCGGTTAGCCACCCGGTTAAAACGAAAAGGCGGTAGCATGGAGTTTGTGCACACCAATGATGCCACTGTTTTTGCCATCGGTCGGACGTTGATTGCCATCCTGGAAAACTATCAACAAAAAGACGGCAGTGTAAAAGTTCCTAAAGTGTTGCAAAAATATTCAGGGTTGAAGGCTATTAAGACTAAGAGTAAATGGTAGAAAAGAAAGTTACGGTAAAAAATATTGAGACTAATTATAAGGTATTTGGTAAGGGAAAACCTTTGCTCGTTTTGCATGGCTGGGGGTCAAATTCTGGGCGGTGGCACAAGGTGGCGGAATTATTGGCAGAAAAAAATATCATGGCTATTATTCCGGATTTACCGGGGTTTGGCACCACGCCCGAGCCAGCATCAGCATGGAATTTGGATAGCTATGTGGAGTGGCTTAATGAATTTTGTGAAAAAATCCCCGAACTTAATAACAGTTTTTATTTGTTGGGGCATTCGTTTGGCGGGTCGCTATCGGTAAAATTTACGGTAAAATATACTCAAAAAGTAAAAAAACTTTTTTTGGTTTCGGCATCTTGCGTGCGAAAAGTGACGGTAATGAAAAATTTTTTTTACCGGTTATCTAAAATTTTTAAAATATTTTCATTTGTTCCCGGTTATCAGTTATTCAGAAAAGCCTTTTATAAATTTATTTTACGAAAAAGTGACTATCCTTATGTTAGGGGAGTCATGAAAGATACTTACATGAAAGTGGTTTCTGAAGACTTGTCTTGGCGCTTGCCGTTTGTTAAGGTGCCAACCGCGCTGATTTGGGGAAATAAAGACACGTCAACTCCGCTAGCTGATGCCAAAATTATCCAGGGCAAAATTCGTAATTCTCATTTAGTGGTTGTGCCTGGCGCCAAGCATTCATTGCAAATTGAAGTACCGGAAATATTAGCGCAAAAAGTCCTAGAAAATCTGCCAGCCTCAACGTACTACGACCAACTTTTATCATTAAAAAATATTACCTAGATGAGTTTTTCTTTGGCAAATTTCATAGGTTTTTTTTGGGCAATAAGAACTATCAAATTTGTTCTTTTTTGGGTTTACCTTTGGCAATTGAAAAACTACCACGTTGGTCGCTTTGTTGACCATTTTCGGACGCATCAGGGTAAGAAAATATTTTTTAACACACTCTATTTAGTAAAACTGTTTTTACTGTTTTTGTTGTTTATCAACCCGGTATTTTTATACATTGTTTTGTTTACATATGTCGCTGAAAACTCGATATTTTTCCTGCAAATTTATAAAAAAAATGTCCGGTTGCCCAAATTTACCCTCAAAGCTATTCTTTTGACCACCATTTTATGTGCTGGGGTATTGGTATTTGGCGTGGGGACATATTATTATCTTTTAAGCGTCAAAGCTGTATTTTACTTACTCGTTTTTGACATTTTATTGCCCGTATTTGTTTCGGTGATTGTGTTGCTGGCTCAACCCTTTTTTGTCATGGCACGTACCAGGATTTTAAAAAAGGCCAAGGAGAAAATGAAAAAATTCCCCAGGTTAAAAGTGATTGGTATTACAGGCAGTTACGGTAAAACTTCTACCAAGGAATTCTTAACCACGATTTTGTCTTCAAAATTTAATGTGCTTTCAACGCCAGATCATAAAAATTCAGAAATTGGTATTGCTCAAACTATTTTACAAAATTTAACCGGTAAGCACGAAATTTTTATTGTAGAGATGGGGGCGTATAATAAAGGTGGCATTGATTTATTATGTGACATGGTGCGACCAAACATTGGTTTAGTTACAGGGGTTAACCAGCAGCATTTGGCGACATTCGGTTCTTTGGAAAATTTGCTTTCAGCCGAGGGTGGACGGGAACTGGCAAATAGATTGTCTCAACATGGCGTGATGATACTAAACGGTGATAACGCCCATTGTTTAGATTTATATAAAAATATCATGGGTAAAAAAACGGGTGGCACCGGTAAAAGCGCCCTGCTTTATGCGGTTAAAAAAGATAAGCTGGAAAGCGATATTTGGAACGAAGATTTAGAAATTAAAAAACATTCCATTTCATTTATCGTCGCCGTGCGTGAAATTTGGTTGGGTCAGGTCATCAGTCGCAAAGCGGAAATGGCACACTTTAATGTTAATGTTGTTGGCGGGCATAATATTCAAAACATGCTGGGTGCTATCTTGGCCGCCAAAGAATTAGGCATGAGCCTGGAGCAAATTTCTCTGGCCTGTAAAAACATTAAGCCTGAGCAGGCCGGCATCACTTTAAAGAAGGCAAAATATGGAATTTCAATTATCGATTCATCATACTCCTCAAACCCCGACGGCGTGACGGCAGACTTAGATTACCTGCATATTTTTGAAGGCAGGCGCGTGGTTGTCATGCCCTGTTTAATTGAGCTTGGTAAAAAATCCAAGGAAGTCCATTATCAAATCGGTAAAAAGATTGCTGAAATTTGTGATTTAGCCATCATCACCACCCGCGACCAATTTGAACAAATAAAAAAAGGAGCCATGGAAAACGGCATGTCCGAAGAGGGGATTATATTGTGTGACAGTCCAAGTGAAATCTGGGGGCATGTCACCACATTTTGCAAAGCTGGCGACGCGGTGTTGTTGGAGGGTCGGGTACCGGGGGAACTGATTAGATTATTTGAGAAATAAAAAAAGTCGGACTTTTAGAAGTCCGACCCTAAAAGCTAGAAACTAAATACCGGCTGATTGGGAATTTGGTAATTTTGGGAAAACCAAATCCTAATATCTTGGGCGAGATATGCCTGGGTCGGATGGAGTCCATTTGCTGGTGGTGTGATGGCCTGATTAAGGACAAAGTTTCGGTAGAACTCAACCTTTTTTATGGCGTATTCTTTCTTGATCTCATCACTTGCCCCAAAGTTTGCGAAATTAGCCTCGATTGCGTTAAAGAGCTTTTCAGCTTCTGGGTATTCCATTTTGCGAAACATAACGACTCCTGTATATAGGGTTAGGGTATTGTTAAGTAGATTATATATGAAATCTCAAATTTTTCAACCATTTAAACCCATTTCAATATCGCTATCCCCAAACGTCCAAAAAGATGACGTAGTTTTAGCAACCACATTATTATTTCAGCCATGGAAGTGGAAAAATGGTCCAGCCGTAAAAAAATTTGAAGAAGAATTTAGAAAATACATTGGCGTAAAATATGCATTTAGTTTCAACAGCGGGCGGAGTGCAGAGTTTGCAATTTTAAAGGCGTTAGATTTGGAAAAAGGAAGCAACGTGTTAATACAAGCATTTACCTGCAACGCCGTGATTAACCCGATTTTGTGGGCGGGACTGAATACTATTTATGTGGATTGTGCTAATGATTTTAATGTTGATCTTTCATCATTGCGAGAAGCGATAGCGACGAAGCAATCTAAGGTTTTGATCGTACAACACACATTCGGTTTACCAGCCAACATGGATGAAATTTTAAAAATTGCTCGGGAAAATAATTTAATAATCATTGAGGACTGTGCACACGCTCTGGGCGCGGAATATAAAAGTAATGTGGGCTTGCCCACCGAAGCTTTAGCGAAGGTGGGTACGTTTGGCGACGCGGGGTTTTTCAGTTTTTCGCGCGACAAGGTGATTTCTTGCGTTTACGGTGGAATGGCGGTAACTAATAATGATGAGATTGGAAAAAAACTGGAAGCCCTGCAAAAAGAATTTGGCCAACCTTCGATGTTTTGGATTTTCCAACAACTATTGCATCCGTTGTTGCTACATTTTATTATCTTGCCGTTGTATGACTTTATAGAACTGGGAAAATTATTTTTAATCTTTTCCCAGTGGACGCATGTGTTGTCAAAAGCCGTTAGCTGGCAAGAAAAAAGGGGTGAGCGCCCGGATTATTTTCCTAAAGCCTTGCCTAATGCGCTGGCCATGTTGGCGAAAAATCAGTTTAACAAATTAGAAACCCTTAACACGCATCGCCTTCAAATCGCCGAGTTTTATTATCAACAGTTACAAAACACCAAATTTGGATTACCATTAAAAGACAGGAACATTTTTTTGAGATTCGTTGTGACCCACCCCAAAGCCCATGAAATTGTGTATGAAGCCTGGCATAAACAAAACATCTTGCTGGGGAACTGGTATACTAGTCCTATAGACCCAAAAGACACGCAACTGGACAAAATGCAGTATAAACCCGGCTTATGCCCCAACGCCGAGAATTTAGCCCAAAAAACCCTAAATTTGCCCACCCACGTTAATATTTCTATGGAAGAAGTGCAGAGGATCGTAGATTTTTTGAAAAAATATGCATAAAAAAGCCCGAGTCTTGGTTGCTAAACCTTGACACGGGCCTGGTTCATGGGCAGTGGTAGCCGACTTCTTTGTGGATTTTTTTCCGTTTTACTAAGACCAAGGGCATCTCTCATGCCATGCATCCGCATGAGCCAGTTATTATGCACCCCTACACTGGCGTAGCTCATGGTGCCGGGTGGCCAGTTGTGTTTTTTCCTTTCCGCCCGATCACGCCTCACCTCGCCGCCTCACGGCTGCCTTATAGGCCCTTAATCCCTGCTCAATTGCTTTGAACATATAGTTCTCCAGAGTAGTGATTCTAGATCAGTTGCATTATACCATATTTTAAATTTTTATCAATATATTTAATAAAGTAATGGAAATCAAAGAAATGACCAATAAAATCGGGTTGGA
>CAZYSZ010000015.1:0-13549 GCA_964650025.1 uncultured Candidatus Saccharibacteria bacterium
AAATGCCAATGGATGATAAACAAACATCAATACCGGGATTCGTAAACGGGTTGCCCAACGAGGTGGCCAAAGAAAAAACGGCGCGCAATGCGCGCGGGGTTTTTATGGAAACTTTGGAAGAATTACTGCAAAGTGACCCGCGCATTATTTTAATTGTGGGGGACGTCGGTTTTTCGTACATGGCCGAGTTTGCCAAAAAATATCCCAACCAGTATATTAACACCGGCGTTATGGAACAAACGTTTATGGGTTTGGCCGCGGGGCTGGCGCAATCGGGGTGGAAGCCGTATGTCTATTCCATGGTTCCGTTTGTCATCATGCGAAACTACGAACAATTGCGAAATGACGTGTGTTATGCCAATGCTAATGTTAAACTGATCGGAGCGGTGGGCAATGTACATTACCGGTTCCAGGGCATGAGCCATAATTTGTTGGGGAGTGAAAACGAAGAAGATTTGCTAAAAAATTTGCCCAATATTAATCGTTTTTATCCAAAAGATACGCAAGAAGTCAGAAAAATAGTCTTAGAAACTTATAAAAATACCGAGCCGGCGTACATTAGATTATAGAAGTCATGGTAAGGTATGTTAAAATAAGGAATCGTTTATGAATATCTTGATCGGTAAATATAACATGGTCGTTATTGCCCAGGCTAGTGAGCCGAGAACACATGTCGCAACATGTGTTCTCGAGCGAACGTCGCAGGCGACAAAGGGTTTAATACCCCGCGCGTTAGCGCGGTTCCTTTCAGTGCGCCTTTGTGCGCGCTGTGGGTCCAGGGCTCTGCCCCGGGGTTTAATACCCTTTATTTTTTTGGCCATCATGATGGCGGGTTTTTTTATTGCACCGAACGTAAAAGCCGCTAATGTGGGGGATGTGGTAACGTTTAACGTGGATCCTCACTACGACGCTAGTGGTAATTCGCAGGTCAAATCAACGCTGGTTAAAACTACATTCGGCCTTTATTTTTACGTTCAGACTGATTGGTGGAACTTGCAAAGTCCTGCGCAAAAAGCCGATGTACTGGCAAATTTCGAAAACTTATCAAGCGAATTTTCCAACCATATTTACCCCAAACTTACGTCGGTGTATGGTTTTGAGTGGAACCCGGGCATTGACCGTGATAGTAAAATCACGTTGTTTTTTGGGCAAACAAAAAATAATCTTGGCGGATATTTTAGGTCTACTGATGAGTATAGTAAATTACAAGCACCAAGTTCCAATGAACGTGAAATGTTGTATATGCCGTTGGCGCAAATTGAAAGCAATCAGTTGAAAGGATTTTTGGCGCACGAGTTTGTGCACCTTATTGAATTTAATCAAAAAACCCGGTTACAGGGGGCGCAAGAAGAAGTCTGGCTTTCCGAAGCACGGTCTGACTATGCATCAACTATTTTGGGATACGAAGACATTTATGAGGGCAGTAATATTCAGCGCCGGGTGCAAGATTTTTTAAGTCAACCAAATGATCCTTTGACCGAATGGCAGGACACCAAGTATGATTATGCGGTTGAAGATTTATTTATACATTATTTGGTGGATCACTACGGACTACGCATTTTGACCGATTCTTTGTCTTCGCAACTGGTGGGCATTCCAAGCATTAACGAGACCTTGCAAAAAAATGGTTTTACGGTTGATTTCTCTCAAATCTTTACCGACTGGACCGTAGCCATTGTTGCCAATAATTGCTTGGCCGGACAGACCTATTGCTATCTTGATAAAAACTTAAGCAGTTTAAAAATAAATCCTACCTTGATTTTTTTACCATTGATTGGCAACAGTTCTTTGACCATGCAAAACAGTACCAAAAACTGGTCGGGTAATTGGCAAAAAATCATTGGGGGAAACGGTGACTTGGTTTTGGATTTTTCCAGCTATTCCGGTCTTAATTTTGCGGTGCCGTATCTTATTTATGATAAAAATAATAATTATACGGTAAACTTTGTAAAACTTGATGGTAATCAAAAAGGTAAAATCACTATTAAGGATTTTGGTAGTAAGTACAATTCTTTGATTGTGATTCCAACGCTCCAATCAAAACTTTCAGGTTTTGAGGGCACTGAATTAAGTTACCCTTATACTTTTACTATTTCCATTGCCGGCGGCGCATTACAGGAAGACCCGGTTTTAATCCAAAGTCTTCAAAATCAAATTACCGCACTCAAACAAAAAATCGCGGAAATTTTGGCAAAAACCGGCGGAGCGGTTAATACCTGCGCGACGCTGAATAATAATTTATACGTTGGGGTTGCAAACAACGCCGATGTATCTTGCCTGCAAACATTTTTAAAATCGCAAGGAAGTGACATTTACCCCGAGGGCATGGTGACAGGAATCTTCGGCAGTTTTACCAAGCTGGCCGTCATGCGTTTCCAAAAAAAATATCAAATTCCACAGACTGGATTTGTAGGAATTCTAACACGCCAAAAAATTAACCAACTGGTCAATGCAAGATAGCATCTTTGAAACCTTAAAAAAACAACTGCCTGCCTTGCAAAAAGGGGTGTTATTAAAAGAACATACCACTTTTAAAATTGGCGGGCCGGCAGAATATTTTTTACTGGCTGATAAAAAAGAAGACATTGTAAAAGCCATTAAGTTGGTAAAAAAACTTAAGATTCCAATTTTTATTATGGGCGGTGGCAGTAATTTGTTGGTTGCTGACAAAGGTGTAAAGGGGTTGGTGGTAAAAAATCAAGATCAGTCTCCAGTCGTTGTCAAACCAAATTACATTATTGAAGCGCCGGCTGGGATGGTGTTGGGCAAATTAGTTGATTTTTCAATTAAAAAATCCTTACAGGGGCTTGAATGGGCAGGGGGTCTGCCGGGGACATTTGGGGGCGCCATTCGGGGAAACGCCGGGGCTTTTGGCGGAGAAACTAAAGATTTAATTTTGGAAGTCGTGGCGCTGGACAATCGTTTAAGGTTAAGAAAGTTGTCTTATAAACAATGCCGTTTTTCTTACCGATCTTCTATTTTTAAAGAAAAAAACTGGATGGTGTTGTCGGCCTCTTTAAAACTTCAAAAGGGTAGCCAGAAGGCTTTGCGTCAAATTGCTAACTCTCACATGGATTACCGGAAAGAAAAACACCCATTGGAATACCCCAATGCCGGCAGTGTTTTTAAAAATGTGGCTTTTAAAGATCTTGCCCCCAAATTTCAAAATTTATTTGCCGACAAAGTTAAACAAGATCCTTTCCCTATTGTGCCTTCCGCGTGGTTTATTATCGGAGCCGGTTTGACGGGCAAAAAAATCGGAGGAGCAGAGATTTCCCAAAAACATTCAAACTACATTGTAAATACCGGTAACGCCACCGCCAAAGATGTGTTGAAGCTAATTACTTTGGTCAAAAAAACCGTCAAGAAAAAATATAATATAAGTTTGGAAGTAGAGGTGCAATATTTAGAATAAAACGAGAAAATAGAATCTAGAAAATAGAAAATAGAATTACGACGTCGTGTCCATGTTCTATTTTCTACTTTCTATTTTCTAGATTCTAAAAAAATGAATATCATCATCAAAACAAAAAATATCGTATTAACCGAATCGCTGGAAAAATTCATTAACGAAAAAATCGGGAAATTAGAAAAGTTTGCGAAAACCCTGTCAAAAAGTTCTTTTGACGTGTTTGTAGAAATCCAAAAAGAAAGCCAGCACCATAAAAAAGGCGATGTGTTTGTCGCCGAAGTCATCATTGATTTGCCCGGTAAAAAAATGATGGCCAAAGCGCATGGCGAAGATTTGATGAAAGCCATCATAGAATCCAAAGACGAAATGGAACGCGAAATCAAAAAACACAAAACCCGTATCATAGAATTTCCACGCCGTAGGATAAAAAAATCCAAAGAAAAAAACCAGGTGTAAGCCTGGTTTTGGTTTTTAGAAGAGGCGATTGACGCTTTTGTCGCAGACAAATAGCAGTCTCATGCCCGAACTGGTCAACCACTTTAATCTTTCATAGTTTTCCAGTTTTTCTAGTTTTTGTGCCGCTACAACTACTGGCACTCCAAGAGTACTGCTTACTGCCGTAAGTTCATCGGCGATTTGTACTTCTCCAGGTTCGTCCACAAATATTGATATGAAATCGAAGTGGTATCCGGCGGGCATGCGCCATTTTCCGCCTTCAAAATTTTCTATAAATCCTCCTTCGTAGAAAAAGGCAATTTCCGCTTTTGACAACGGTCGCAATCCCCAGAGCGAGCATAGTAGCAGTACTCTTTTGCCGGGAACGTCTTTGCGTAGGTAGAAAACTGATACTCCGCCACCGCAATCGTGGGGGATATAATTTTTTTGATGGAAAACCTTGCCTTTTAGCCAATACCAGAAAAACCAAATGTAATGACCTAGTGCATTAAAAATGATCAACCATTTGAAAATTATTAAAGTGGTAAAAGTGGCGAAGACAAAAAGTGCAAGTAGAATGAATACGTCCATGGTGGCCTCCAGTTACGGGTAAGATGAGTTGACAAGTAACTGATTATCTTTTTACCATATAAGTATATTGGTGTCAAATCATTCACTCACTTGTTTTATTGCTAAAAGTGTAAATTTTGGTTAGAGTTAGGTTATAATTAAATACCAAGCACTGAAATTTTTTTAAAAATTTAGTACTCGGTGTTAATGTTCACAAAAATTAACATGTCAATATTTAAAAACATTTTTGGGGATGCCAATGAAAAACAGGTAAAAAATCTGCGGCCTTTGGTTGAAAAAATAAATGGATTTGAGATGGGGTTACAGAAACTTTCGGATGAGCAGTTAAGGCACAAAACTTTAGAATTTAAAGAAAAATTAGCAGGTGGAGAGGCTTTAGATGATTTATTACCCGAAGCTTTTGCAGTGGTTCGCGAAGCGGCGCGGCGTGCATTAAACCAGCGGCATTTTGACGTGCAGTTAATCGGCGGCTTGGTGTTGCACCAAGGCAAAGTGGCGGAAATGAGAACGGGAGAGGGAAAAACCCTAACATCAACGTTGCCGGCTTACCTTAACGCTTTAGAAGGCAAGGGTGTTCATATTGTCACGGTCAACGACTACTTAGCCAAGCGTGACATGGTTTGGATGGGGCAGATCTATGGGGCGCTGGGGCTTAAGACCGGGTGTGTGACGGGTGAATCAGCATACGTGTATGACGCTTCATATATAGACACTCAAAAAGACCAAGAGCGTGACCAAGTCGGCGGTTTTAAAGTAGTACAAAACTTC
The DNA here is from genome assembly GCA_964650025.1 of uncultured Candidatus Saccharibacteria bacterium. Classification (GTDB taxonomy): domain Bacteria; phylum Patescibacteriota; class Minisyncoccia; order Minisyncoccales; family Staskawiczbacteraceae; genus VGLO01. The sequence goes on from CAZYSZ010000015.1 coordinate 5,207, forward strand.
TTAAAGCCAGCGTCCAAAAAAGAAGCGTATGATGCCGATATTACCTATGGCACCAATAACGAGTTTGGCTTTGATTACCTGCGCGACAATATGGTGGTGGATTTGGCGCAACAGGTCCAGCGGGGGCATAACTATGTAATTGTGGACGAGGTGGACTCGGTGTTAATTGACGAAGCGCGCGTGCCGTTGATTATTTCGGGACAGGCCGAAGACGCGACGGATAAATATAAACAGTTTACCAGGATTGTGGCGCATTTGGAAAAAGAAATGGATTACGTTTTGGATGAAAAATTAAAAGCGGTAAACTTTACTGATGAAGGCCAAAACAAAGTGGTAAAAAGTTTGGGGTCTGACCCCTGGCAGGATAATGATATTACCGCCACGCATCAGTTAGAATCAGCTTTAAAAGCCAAAACATTGTTTTTGCGCGACCGCGATTATGTGGTCAAAGATAACCAGATTATGATCATTGATGAATTTACCGGGCGCATGCTGCCGGGGCGCCGTTGGTCTGCCGGTTTGCACCAGGCGGTGGAAGCCAAAGAAGGCGTTGCTATTCAGCCAGAATCCGTAACGTTGGCTACCATTACCTTTCAGAATTATTTTCGTCAGTACAAAAAAATTTCCGGTATGACTGGCACCGCGTTAACTTCTGCTGAAGAATTGGACAAGGTGTATGGTTTGGATGTAGCGTCAATTCCCACCAACAAGCCCGCGGTGCGCCAAGATTTTCCTGACAAAATTTTTAAAACCGAAGAGGGTAAATTTAAAGCGGTGATTAAAGAAATAAAAGAATTACATCAAAAAGGCCAGCCGGTGTTGGTGGGCACGCGGTCAGTTGAACGAAACGAATTTTTGGGAAAACTATTGCAAATGGATGGTGTTTCACATCAAATGTTAAATGCTAAAAATCATGAGCGCGAAGGAGAAATTATTGCCCAGGCCGGAAAAATGGGGGCGGTGACGATTGCCACCAACATGGCCGGGCGCGGAGTGGATATTATTTTGGGGGGAAATCCAACAACTCCAGAAGAATCAAAAAAAATCCGTGATTTGGGAGGGTTGTATGTTTTGGGAACTGAAAGACATGATGCGCGCCGAATTGATAATCAGCTCCGCGGACGCGCCGGCCGGCAAGGTGACCAGGGCGCCAGCCAATTTTTTGTTTCGCTGGAAGATGATTTAATGAGAATTTTTGGCGGAGATAGAATCAAATCTGTTATGACTGCATTGAAAGTTCCTGACGATGAGCCGATTCAGGCCAACATGATTTCTGGTGCGTTAGAATCCGCCCAGAAAAAAATTGAAGGTTTTAATTTTGATGCTCGGCATCATATTTTGGAATACGACGATGTGATGAACAAGCACCGGGAAATAATATACAAAAAACGCTTGGCGTTTTTAACAAATCCTAAACCCGAAATCCTAAATTCTAAACAAATCCAAAATTCTAATTTTCAAAACGATTTAACTAAAAAAGAACAGGAAGTAGGTGATCAAAACTTTAGCCAGCTGTGTAAATTTGTGGGATTGAAAGTGATTGATACCTTGTGGCAGGATCATTTAAATAATATGGATCACCTGCGCGAGTCCGTAAAACTGCGCGCTTATGGTGGCAAGGATCCGCTAGTAGAATACAAAAACGAAGGTCGCAAATTATTTGCGCAATTGTTAGAAGAAATCGACGGCACGATTGCTCAAAATATTTTGACGGCACATTTGCACGCTGGCGCTCCGCAGAATCACGCGGAAATTCGCGCGGAAAACCGCGGAAACGACGTCGGTCGTAACGAAGAATGTCCATGCGGTTCACAAAAAAAGTATAAAAAATGCGGAATGCTAAATACACAAGAACATCAACAAAACGTGGCGAAAAAGTAACATGAAAGAATTAGAAAAGAAAATTTATCAGTTTTTGAAGGCTCGAAATTGGGACGATTTGCGGCCTTCGGATTTGGCAAAATCTATTATGATTGAGGGGGCGGAGCTTTTGGAATTATTCCAATGGGAAAATTTGTCACTTGACCAAATAAAAAGTGATAAAGCAAAATTGCCGGAAATTAAAAAAGAGCTGGCGGATGTGTTGATTTACGCCATCCAGATGTCGGTGCTTTTGGGATTTGATACTCAAAAAATAATTGCTGACAAGCTTGATCGGGTTAATAAAAAATACCCTGCCAAGCTGATGAAAGAGAAAGCAAAAAAAGAGTCCGGGTCGGGAGAAGATAGTAATTACTGGAAGATTAAAAAGGCGTATCGGAAAAAGGGGATTATAAACTAATGTAAGAAAATCATAAGTTAAGGCATGTAAATTGATTTATAGTAAAACTTTTATGCAAAAAGGAATTGATTATATTGGTATTGCAGTGGCTTTCCTTTGCCATGACGGCAAAGGAAATGTTTTAATGGCAAAAAGGAGCATCAATGCTCGTGATGAACATGACAAGTGGGACATTGGAGCCAGAGGTATTGAGTTGGGAGACACCGTCCAAGAAACTCTAGAAAAAGAAATTAAAGAAGAGTATTGTGCCGACATTGTGGGGACAGATTTTTTGGGCTATCGCACGGTATTTCGTGAACATGGTGGTAAAAAAAATCACTGGATTATGTTTGATTTTAAAGTCCAGGTAAAGCCTGAAATGGTGAAAAATGGCGAACCTCATAAATTTGATGAATTAAAGTGGTTTCCGATCAATTCAATGCCTAAGCCAGAAAATATGCACTCACAAATTCCCAATTTTATCATGGCATATCACGAAAAGTTATTTGGATTTGACAAACAAACATTAAAACTATGAAAAAAATTTGGTTAACCATTTTAATATTGGCATTGTTGGTTGGTGCGGGTTTTTGGTTTAGAAATGATCTTTTGAAATTTTATCATTCCAGTGCCAAAAATGTGGCGCAGTTTCAAAAAACGGGCCTGCAAAACACTATTGACCAGGTCAAACAGCAAATTTTGGCGCCCAATCCGCTTAACATCGGCGGACAGGATAGTGGTGCGACTTTTACTAAAACTAAAATTATTGCACAGACGAATGCTCAGCGGTTTGACAATGGTAAATTACCCGCGCTTATTGAAAATGCACAGCTTGATAAGGCGGCCCTGGCTAAGGCTAATGATATGTTTAAAAAACAATATTTTGAACATGTCTCGCCAAGCGGTGTTGACCCTGGTCAATTGGTAAAAAGTTTTGGCTACCAATATATTATGTCGGGTGAAAATTTGATTTCGGGAAATTTTAAAAGTGAACAGGAATTAGTGGAAGCTTGGATGAATTCGTCGGGGCATCGGGCAAATATTTTAAATAACCGGTTTACCGACATCGGCGTGGCGGTGGTAAGGGGAATGTATAAGGGCGAAACGGTGTGGATTTCGGTGCAAGAATTTGGCTTGCCGCTTTCCGCCTGTCAAAGCCCAAGCGTTGCCTTAAAAACTGAAATTGAAAATAATAAAAATATATTAGACCAGCTTTCGGCGCAAATAGATGCTAAAAAAGATGAAATTGATAATACCAATCAGCGCGACCCAAAGTATAACCAGTTGGTAGACGAGTATAACGCCTTAATTAACCAGTACAACCAATTAAACCAAGAAACTAAAAATATTATCGCAAACTATAACGCGCAGGTAAATAACTTTAACGCGTGCGTGAATGGTCAGTAAAGTATAAGCATGAAAAAGCTATTAACTCTTTTATTGATTTATAAAAACGACCAGATTTTACTTGGTTTAAAAAAGCGCGGATTTGGGATGGGTAAGTGGAATGGGTTTGGTGGAAAGGTGGATAAGAGCGAAAGTATTGAGGACGCGACAAAACGGGAATTATTTGAAGAGTCGGGGCTTGTGGTAAATAGTATGGAAAAAATCGGACTGACGGAATTTGTTTGGCAGGGAAAAGAGGGCGATGTGTGGGAAGTCCATATTTTTGCTTCCAACGATTTTGTGGGTACGCCAGAAGAAACCGAAGAAATGAAACCGCAGTGGTTTGATAACGATAAAATCCCATTTGAAAAAATGTGGCCGGATGACAAGTTTTGGTTCCCCTTATTTTTAACCGGTAAAAAGTTTGAAGGAAGGTTTTTGTATGATGATAAAAATGATATTGTAGAAAAAGAGTTAAGAGAAGTTAGAAATTTGTCGTGAAAATTACTGCTATTAAAACCAGAATATTTTTACCACCCAAGGATGATTTACTTTCTTTAATAACTTTGAATTACGAAATGCTTTCGCAAGATTTTTTTCAAATTTGCGGGCGAAAAGGTGATAGAATTTTCAGGCGTAGCCAAGGGCTACGCATGAAAATTATGGCACCTTTGCAGTCCAAATTTGGAAAAAAGATGCGAAAAGTCTTCTCAAACGAGCATTTCGTAATTCACAGAAAGTAATAAAGGAAAGTTTTTTGCAGGTGAAAATAAAAGAGGAAACTATTATTGTTGTTGCATCAAAAGTTGTGGCGATTGCCGATGGGCGGTGTGTTAAAATTACCAAAACTTCTGACAAACCAGCGCTAATTAAACAAGAAGCAGATTTTTATATTGATAAAAATAAAGGGTATTAAACCCCAGGGCAAAGCCTCCGACCCCAGCGCGCACAAAGGCGCGCCCAAGGGAACCGCGCTAACGCGCGGGGTATTAAACCCTTTGTCGCCTGCGACGCTTTGCAACGCCAGTCGCCATTATAGAAAACGTCGGAGGTTTGCAATTTACCACCACCGATTTTTCAAAAAAAGATTTATTAAAAACCACCATCAGTGGCGACCGCTACAACTTTTTCTTGCAATCAAGTATTTGAAAAAAAGGTAAAAAATTATTATGAAAATCGCAATCGTTTCGGATACGCACGACAATATGGCTAACTTTAACAAAGCGATAGATTTTTTGAATGCGCAAAAGATTGATGTGATGTTACACTGCGGAGATGTTTGTAACCAGGGCACGATTGATGAAGCGGTAAAAAAATTTAATGGCACGATACATTTTGTCCGGGGTAACGGGGATTTTAATTTGGATGAGATTCCAGAAAAATTGGAATTGGAATCGGGCGGAAAAAAGATTTTTATCAATCATTATCCGGATATTGCCAAAAAAGCGGCCGAATCAGGAAAATACGATTTAGTTTTTTACGGCCACACGCACAGGCCTTGGCTTGAAAAAATTGGGAAGTGCCAATTAGCCAACCCCGGCGAACTCGCAGGCCAGCGTTACAAACCCTGTTTTGCGATTTATGATAGGGGGAGCGATAAATTGGAATTGAAGATTTTGGAGCTATTGACATGAAATAGATTTAGTGATAGGGTGTAGCCCTGGGAACATCCTGAAACCCAGCTGTAAATATGCAGTGTTGTAACTATCAGGACACACAATTTTTTTGAGGGAGAGAGACATGACGACGGAAATGCTGATGCGTACGGTTTGCGATTCGATTCCGGCATTTGAGTAGGGCCTCGCTTTCATTCGGAAGGCGATCGAAGAATTCCTAAAAGCAAGCCAGGAGTTAAAGCCCAACGTCAAAGAGCAGGAGTCTCCGCCTGTACCCGAAAAAAAATCGGTGGACAACGGAGGTGAAGATGTCGCTGTCGCCGAAGAATGTGATGACTTCCTTGACCCCGAGGATGGTGACAAGCCCCAAAAGAAGCAATGCGCTGAGGATATCGGCAAAAATATCTCGGACCTGTTGGGTAAAGGTTCGAAACGCAAGATAAAACTGGAAGGAACCTACAAAGTGGAAGGAAAATTTTTGATTGAGGAATAATAATCCCCAACCCAAATTTTACCAGACGCAAGATTGCCTATCAATCTTGCGTTTTTTATTTAAATATAGTAGCATTTAAAAATATACAGAAACTTTTTTCGCGTTTTTCCGCGTGAAATTCCGCATGATTTCGCGACTATTTATGCAACAAAAACACTGGATATTTATTGGGGTGGTGATTCTGGCGGTTCTGGCCGGAAATTTTGCTTACCCGAATTATTATGATAAAGGCGTGGACTTTTTAAATTCTAAACTGCACTGGACACTGCCGCATTTTTGGCAAAAGCCTTATGTGTTGGGATTGGATTTACAAGGTGGGGTGAGCTTAATTTACCAGGCGGATTTAAGCACGGTGATTGATAAAACCGGCGCCATGTCGGGGCTTCGCGACGTAATAGAACGGCGTGTTAATTTGTTTGGGGTTTCTGAGCCGGTAGTTCAAATTCAGGGCACTGATAAATTGATGGTCCAATTGCCTGGGGTAAAAGATGTAACGCAAGCCATACAAATGATTGGGCAAACGCCGTATTTGGAATTTGATGAAATCAGGTCAGAGACGGAGGCTAAGCCAATTTTAGATAAAATAAAAGAAGTACAAGCCGTGCAGGAAAAAAACCAGGATATCACTAAAATTACTAACTGGGAATTAGCACTGCAAAACCCTTACATTAAACCCACAGAACTGACCGGGAAATATTTAACCAAGGCCACGGTAGTGTTTGATCAGACCACCTATAAGCCGCAAATCCAATTGCAGTTTAATGTCGAAGGCGCTAAATTATTTGAAGATATTACTGCGCGCAACATTGGCAAGCCCTTGGCTATTTTATTGGATGGAGCTTCTATCATAGACACCACCAACGATGGAAAAATTGACGGTAATGATTTGTATGCCCCGATGATTCAGACCAAAATTACCGGCGGTACGGCGGTCATTACCGGCGACATGTCGGTGCAAACTGCCAATAGTATTGCCGGTAGGTTAAATTCCGGAGCTTTGCCGGTAAAAATCGGTGCGCCAATTTCGCAGGAAACGGTTGGGCCAACCCTGGGAACCGTTTCGTTGCAAAAATCGTTGATGGCGGGAATGTTTGGGCTGTTGGCGGTGGTGATATTTATGATATTATTTTACCGTTTACCCGGTTTTCTAGCTTCTATAGCATTGTTGGTGTATGTTGCCATTACACTTTCCATTTTTAAATTGGTGCCAATTACTTTGACCCTAGCGGGTATTGGCGGCTTGATTTTGTCTATCGGTATGGCCGTGGATGCCAACATTTTGATATTTGCCCGTATGAAAGAAGAAATTAAGCAAGGCAAAGCTTTGCCGGTGGCGATTAATGAGGGGTTTGCCCGAGCCTGGCCGTCAATTCGCGACAGTAACTTAAATTCACTGATTGTCTGCGCCATTTTATTTATTTTTTCCACATCGTTTATTAAAGGGTTTGCGTTAACCTTGTCACTGGGCATTATCGTATCGTTGTTTTCCGCCATTTTTATTACCAGAATTTTACTTATGGTGTTTATCGGGCAGAGGATGGAAAAAGCTAAGTGGATGTTGTAGAAAACAAAGAACTCAAGAACTAAAAAACATAAGAACAACAGGTTCTTTCGTTCATAAGTTCTTTCGTTCATAAGTTCGGAAATGTTTGCGTTTACCAAATACTCAAAAATTTATTACCTTATTTCTGGGATTTTAATTATTGGGGCGATTGCTTCACTGGTTGTTTTTGGTTTAAAATTTGGTATTGAGTTTACTGGTGGCAGTAATATGGAAGTAGATTTTACCAACACACGGCCAAGTAACGAGGCAATTTCAAAAAGTTTAGAAGAATTTAAATTGGGGGATATCGTTATCCAACCCACCGGCGCCAAGGGAGCACTTTTGCAATTTAAGGGTATTGACGAAGCTGTCCATCAGCAAATTCTTACCAAACTGCATACTCTTGCGCCTTTGCAGGAAAAAAGTTTTCAGTATATCGGGCCATCTATTGGGCAGGATTTAAAAAATAAAACCGAAATTGCCATTATTTTGGCGTTGTTGGCAATTACGATTTATATCGCGGTGGCTTTTCGGAAAGTTTCTCGTCCGGTGGCTTCTTGGAAGTACGGCGTGGCTTCGTTAATTGCGTTATTCCACGACATTTTAATTCCGCTTGGCGTATTTTCTATTTTGGGTAAATTATATAACGTGGAAATTACCGTGCCGATCGTGGCGGCGCTTTTGACGATTCTTGGGTTTTCGGTGCACGACACCATTGTTATTTTTGACCGGATCCGTGAAAATATTTTACGAAAAGGCATGGCGCATTTTAGTGAAACTGTTGACTGGAGTTTAAGCCAAACTATCGGCAGGTCCATTAGTACCGTTGTTACGGTATTGTTGGTTATGATTTCATTATTCTTTTTTGGCGGTCAAACGTTAAAATATTTTTCGCTGGCGTTAATTATCGGTGTTACTTGCGGAGCCTATTCCTCTATTTTTATCGCCGGTCCCTTGCTGGTGAGTTGGCAGAATTTTGATGAAAGAAGGGTGGCCAAAAGGGGTGGCTAATTTGACCATATTGGGTAAAATGTAGTCAATCTAT
>CAZYSZ010000016.1:0-13301 GCA_964650025.1 uncultured Candidatus Saccharibacteria bacterium
TAAACACCCATTATACTTCTGAACTCCTTGACAAACGGGGACACACCATCGCCATCATTTTTTTAGTTGAATTGGACAAAAAGCCGGAAGTAAGAATGTGGTTTGATGCTATCCCCAAAAATCTGCTGTCGCATCATAAAAAAATCCTCCAGGAAGTACTCGGATGGAAGTAAGGGCTTTATTTTTTCCCAGGCATATGGTAGTATCTTTCTAGTGTCCTTTGCAGCTTTAAATCCTTTACTGACAAGGAAAAAAATGCAACGCTACATTTTGACAGACATGGGGAACATTTTGACCACGTTCAAGATACGCCCAGACCTCATCGCTGAAATCATGGCAGGGTTTGGCGTGGAGAAGTTGGACTGGACCACACTACTTGCGGTCAGTGGACGGATAATTCACGAGAACGGGTGGTATCACGGCCTTGATACCGGTGACTTCACAGTCCGCGAGGTGTGGGAACAGCTAATCCGGTATTACGGTATCTCTGATACTGTATGCCCCTATTCGTTGTTTGTTTCCCTCTGGTGCCACCATCTTCAGCCGATTGAAGGAGTAGCCAGGCTTTACAGGCGGCTCCAAGAAAAATTTCCATTGGTGGTCATATCCAACGGGGACACTGAAGGCGTCAGGTACATCACCCACCACTTGGTTGGCACGCACGGCCTCAAGTTCAAGGAAGTCTTCATTTCCGCCGAACGCGGTCGCAAGAAGCCAGATCTTTTCGCCGACGTGATTGAATTTCTACGAAAGCAAGATGTCAATCAGGCCGATTGCGTCTTCGTTGACGACATCGATACGTATGTCAACGCAGCCAAGGCATTCGGCATCCCGGCCATCCAGTTTGATGGCAGCAAGCAATCGGCGTTACGACTTGAAAACGCGCTAGCGGAACTCGGGTTTTCCGATTCATAATGAAAGTAAGCGGAGTTACTGGGCCAGGGCGTTCTGATACACATCGGGACGCCTTTTTTCTTGGGTTCAAACATTGACTCTTTTATTTCATTATGTTAAAATCACCATTGGTTCTTACAATGAAAGGAGGTGAGCCATGCTGTTGTGGCTTATCAAAAAAATTTTGGTGTGGCTATTGGGGTTTGTAAACCCCAGGCAACCATACGGGACAGAGCTGTTCAATGCTCTGGCTCGTGTCGTGCCGTTTATGGGGTTGGAGGCGGTGTGCCTCCGCTGCGCCCCGAACGGCAACATCGAAGTTTATCTCGTCCAGCGCGCGCTGGACGACAAGGATTACCCTGGGCAGCCATGGCACGCCCCAGGTTCAATCCTTCGGACGGACGAGACGTTTGACAACGTCTTTGCCCGACTCGAAATCCGAGAGTTCGGGTGCTGCCTCCTGACTAAGTGTCAGGTGGTGGTACTGAATAACCCGGAGGAACCGCGCGGACACGCCGTTTCCCTCGTGCACTTGTGCATAATGGAAGACGGCGTGGTTGGCCACGGGAGTTGGTTCCCAGTAGACGCTCTACCGAAACCAACAATCCCCTGGCACCGGGATCACGTGATCCCGGCCGCCGTAGCCGCTTTTAATGTGGCATCCTCCTGACGTCGGGCGCGTTCATCTAATAGACACCCGTCTATATCTATGAACGCGCCTTTTTTATTTCTTAATTTTCAAAGTGGAGGTTTTTATGCCAATTGAATGTTTCTTTAATGCCTTGTTCAAAGCTGGTGGCGGGCTGCCAATTCAATTTATCTTTGGCTTTGGACCAATCCAAATATTGCGCGGGGATTTCGTTTTTAGCGGTGTTTAAAACTTTATAATTTATTTTTGTTCCCAAGGCTTCTTCGGATTTTCTTATCACATCTAAAACGTTCATCACATTTTCTGATCCAAAATTAAAGGCCTGGCCGAAATCTTTTTTGTAATCGGCTAATTTAATGCACCCGTCTACAATATCTTTGACATAGGTGTATTCGCGGATCATGGTGCCGTCGCTTCTGATTAAAAGTTCTTTTTTTTCTTTGGCGGATTCTATGATACCCGGAATAATCCGTGAAAAATTGAGGTCGCCCGGTCCAAAAACATTGGAAAAACGGGTGATGAGCACCGGCAGGCCATAGGTTTTGGCATAAGTTTGGGCAATTAAATCGGCTGATGATTTGGAAACATCATAAGGATGGTCGCCTTGAAGGGGGTGATTTTCCGTGTAGGGAAGTTGGGAGGATTTTCCATATGCTTTATCTGAAGAAACAATAATAATGGATTCCAAATTTCTGCGCTTCCGGCAGATTTCCAAAATGTTGGCCGTGCCCATGACATTGGTTTCAATGGCTTCGTAGGGGTTTTCATAAACCTCTTGGACTAAGGGTTTAGCGGCAAAGTGATATACAATAGATGGGTTTTCTTTTTTAAAAATGTCGGCGATGTTTTTATCGCACACATCGGCTTGGTAAAAAACGGCTTGGGCCGGCAAGTTTTCTTTTTTACCGCTGGATAAATCGTCAATGACGATTACTCGCTGGTTTTGTTTTACTAATTCGTGTACTAAATTTGAGCCGATAAACCCCGCTCCGCCAGTAACTAAAATAGTTTTTTGGACCGATTTTTTGTCCCACACTTTCCATTTAGGGTCGGTTTTCCAAAGTTCGTTTAAATGTAAAAAGTCTTTATAGGTGTCCATGCCTAACCAGAAACCTTCGTGTTTATAAAGCGCTGCTTGGCCTAAGGGAATGAGTTTTTTTAACGGGTCTTCAATCATATCGCCCGACTGTAAATAATCAAAAAATTCCTTATTTAGCACCATAAAGCCGCCGTTAACATAGTCATACAGCATGGGCTTTTGGGCAAATTCCGTGATAATATTATTTTCGTCGGTGTTTACCAGCCCCCAGCGGGATTCAGGGTGAACGCCCGTTATGGTGGCGATTTTTCCGTGGCTTTTATGAAAAGCCACCAATTTATCAATATCAATATTGGCCACACCGTCGCCATAGGTAACCATAAACATGTCGTCGTCTTTGAGGTACTCTTTCAATTTTAATACGCGTTCACCATGTGGAGTTTCCTGACCAGTATCAGCAAATAAAATATTGAAATTATCCTGGTTTTGTTGGTTTTTATATAGTTTGGTTATAGCTCCTTCGCGCTCGTTAAACCAAAAATCGTTGGCATGGTGATGTTGGTTTAAAAAGTAATCTTTAATCATTTCGCCCTTATAGCCTAACGCCAAAATAAAATCATTATAGCCAAAATGGGCATATATTTTCATGATATGCCAAAGTAAGGGCTTGCCACCAATATCCACTAATGGCTTGGGCTTGAATTCCGTTTCTTCTTTTAATCGTGTGCCGGTTCCGCCGCAAAGAATGATAGTTTTTATAGTATCCATAGTTGATTTCTCCCCCTATAAATTATAGTATGATACTATACCGATTTTGTTATAATTGCAAGGATTTTTATCATGGAAAATAAAAGAATTAGGGTTGCTTTTTTTCTACCCACGCTTGAACCGGGGGGAACGGAGCGCAATGTGGTAAATTTGGTAAATTCTATTGATAAGCAAAAATACCAGGTGTCTTTGGTGTTGGGGAAAAAAGAAGGAGATTTTATAAAAGAAATAAATCAGGATATTCACATTACCAATCTTGATGCGCCTTATAGTTTTGGGCTTTTTTTTGCGTTAGTGCATTATTTTAAAAATCAAAAACTGGATATATTTGTTTCCGCTTTTCCGCGAATTAATATTATTTGTTTGGTTGCCAAGATTTTTGCAAGAAGTTCGGTAAAAATAATTATTACCGAACACTCGGTTTTTTCAATGCTGGGTGTCATTGCCAAAACCCCATGGCGCCGTTTTTTTGCCCGGTTTTTCATGCCATTATTGGCGCATTATTTTTATCCGAAAGCCAATGCTATTATTTGCGTTTCTCGCGGAATTGCCAATGATTTAGCAAAAACTATTAGTAGTAATTGCGCCATCAGGGTTATTTATAATCCGGTGATTGATGAAAAAATATATCAATTATCGCAAGAATCGGTTAACCACTCATGGTTTTTAAATTCTGCAACCCCCGTTATTGTTGCCGCGGGACGCCTGGTGGCCTGCAAAGATTACCCCACTCTTTTGAAAGCCTTTGCTTTAGTGGTGAAAGAAAAATCCGCCCGGTTGGTTATTTTGGGAAGAGGACTGGAAGAAGAAAAGTTAAAGCAGCTCACTCATAAAATGCATTTATCGGAGAGCGTTGCCTTTTTGGGTTTTCAAGAAAATCCATTTAAATATATGGCAAAATCTTCGGTATTTGTGCTTTCTTCCTTGCAAGAAGGCTTTGGAAATGTAATTATTGAAGCCATGGCGTGCGGGACGCCAGTGGTTTCAACTGATTGCCCTGTTGGTCCGGAAGAAATTATTACTTCAGGCGAAAATGGTATATTAGTGCCGGTTGGCGATGAACGGGCCATGGCAGGGGCGATATTGGAAGTTTTAAAAAATCCTGTTTTAGCGCAAAATTTTTCGGTAGAGGGTAAAAAGTGGGCAGAATTTTTTTCAGTTAAAAAAAGCGTGCAAGAATATGAAAAAGTGTTTAAAGAATTAATATGTTAAAAGAAAAAAACTGGTTATTATATGCTTTTATTGCCCTGGCAATGATATTGATTGCTGTGGGATTTTTTGACAGGGGATTGGCGGTCGGGTTTGCATTTTTGGTACTTTTAACGGTGGCTACAGTGGCAATTGCCTATAACATGGGAATCAGGGACAAACAGTTGTACACTGTTTTTTTCATAGCTTTGGCGGTGCATTTGGCGGCGGTATTATTTATTTATTATAACCATTTTAATCCCTTTGGTGGTGGTGCAGATTATGACGGCTATAATCAAACTGCTATCCAGTTGTCCCAGAGATTCTGGCAAGGAAACTTTTCATTAAAAGGTTTTTATGCTGATCACTTTTTTCCTATTTTAATCACGGTTATTTATATGGTTACCGTGCCTACCATGATTGTCGGTCAGCTTTTTACGGTGTGGCTGGCAGGAATTACTGTTTTTTTAGTATATTTGATTGTGGTTGAAATGGGCGGAACAAAAAGATCAGCTTTTTTAGCAGGCCTTTTGGCAACAGCATACCCAAGCTATTTATTTTTTGGTAGCTTGTTATTAAAAGATACCGTGGTTATTCCGTTGGTATTTGTTGGAATTTTATTGATATTGAAAATGGCCAAGCGCTTTTCTTGGATTAAGTTTTTACTGTTTTTTATTATATTGACCGCTTTAATTAATTTACGTTTTTATGTGGGGTATGCCCTGATGTTCAGTTTTATTGTATCTTGGCCGTTATTATCTGTTTTTCCCATTAAAAAAAGATTCATTTACTGGGTGATTATTATTTTCCTGTTAGGATTTTCCTCACAGATTGTTGGCAATGGATATTATGGATTTAACAGTTTCAAAGTGTTGTTAAACCCAAAATCTATTACCTATTACCGGGAAGTAGTTTATAGTCCCAGTTCTCCATTAATGAATCCCCAGCCACCTACTCCTCCAAAACCGGCAATCGTACCTGTACCTGTACCTGTGCCTGTGCCCGTGGTTGCTTCAAACCCCGTTGTTTCAAAACCGGTTGTCGCAGAGCCCACGCCTCCGCCATTACCCGTGGATACTGGTTCAACATTTTTAATTGAAACGGGGCTTAATGGTGGTCCCATAAAGTTTTTGAAAAACTCAATATTATCTTTTACTTATAGTTTACTGGGGCCATTTCCCTGGCAATTTACTCAAAAAAGGCAGGTGGTTGGTTTAGCAGAAACCATTCCTTGGTATATTTTGATAGTACTTTCTTTTTACGGTATGGGCAGGTTTATCAAGAAAAACGGAATGAAAAAGTATCTAGCGTACTATAAGCCCGCGTTGCCATTGCTTTTATTCGGGTTAATGGCCATGGGCGCTCTTTCGCTTTTTATTAATAACTATGGGATTATTGCCAGAATTCGCATTCCTATGTTTATCGGTTTCGTGTGCGTAATGTGTTTGAGCTTTAATTATCCGGAAAATTATGAAAAAATATCTTATTATTGGGGGCGCGGGGTTCATTGGTTCTCATCTTTCAAGAGCCTTAAATAAAACCGGGGCGCCTGTGGTCATTATTGATAAAGATGTTGATATTTTATCTTCACGCGCCTTTGATATACTCCAAGAAGAAAAACCCGACGCGGTTTATTATTTGGCCGGTCCTATGGAGCTTCGCAGCGGGGCAGGTGAGGCAGAGTTGAAGTCTTGGCAGGAAAGATATCGCGGCCTTGAATCTGTTTTTAAAGCCATAGCAAGCATGCGGGCAAGATTGGTACTGGTATCTTCGGGTGGAGCCATATATGCCAGCCCCGGTTCAGCGTATGCCAAAGCCAATCTTTTTTTGGAAGCTATGCTAGAAAAATCTGGGACCAATCATGTTGTGGTGCGCTTTTCTAATATTTATGGGCCGGGGCAGTGGAAAGAGGGCGTTGTGCCCTCTATTATTTCAAACATTTTGCATGACCAGCCGGTTATTATTGGGGGTGACGGCAATCAAACGCGCGATTTTTTATATGTTGACGATGCGGTTTCAGCCCTCATGGAGACAGCAATGAGCAAGGAAAAAGGAATTTTTGACGTGGGTTCAGGTAAAGAAACCAGAATCAATGAGATTGTGGTAGAGGTGGAAAACTTGTTGGAAAAAAAAGCCGATAAAGAGTACCGCGACCTGCCTGGTGCCAAAAAAAGCGTGGTTAATCCCGGAAAATTCCAACATGCATTTAACTGGCGCGCAAGCGTAAGCCTGAAAAACGGTTTACAAAAAACCATTGAGTATTATAAGCATGCTGGTATTAAATAAAAAAATCTGTTTCGTGGTGGCGGCGGATGTGACGCTGAAGTTTTTGCTGATTTCAGAACTGAAGTTTTTTAAAGATAAAGGCTATGAAGTGTTTGTGGTGTGTTCTCCAGGAAAATGGCTAAACGATATTAAAAAAGAGGGGATAGAAGTCAAAGAAATTATTATAAGTAGAAAGGTTTTCAGCCCGTTTTTTGATGTAATTTCTCTTTGCAGGTTATTTTTTTATTTTAGAAAAGAAAAGTTTGATATTGTTTTGACATTCACCCCCAAGCCGGGACTGTTGGGGCAATTAGCTGCAAAATTAGCCGGAGTGCCCGTTATTATAAATACTATTTTCGGTTTTTATTTTCATGAAAATATCAAGCCTCTCAAAAGAAAATTTTTTATTGTTATCGAAAAAATAGCCGCCGCCTGTTCAACCTTTATTTTTTTTAGGAATAAAGAAGATTTTGAAACCGCCCAAAAAGAGCATATGATAAAAGTGGGCAGGGCGGAATTTATCGGCGATGGTATTGATATTGCTAAATTTAACAGTGCCAGATTTACACCGGAATTTATTATCAAAAAAAAGCAGGCCTTGGGTATTTCTTCTGGCGCGCCGGTTATTGGTATTGTGGCTAGGCTAGTTAAAGAAAAGGGGTATGTGGAATTATTTGAAGCATTTAAACGCGTGCAAGAAAAGTTTTCCGATGCGGTACTTTTGATTATTGGCTTAAATGACCCGCAGAAAAAAGACAGCTTTAACCCAGAAAGTTTTAGACAAAAAAATATTATCTTTTTGGGTGAGCGGACTGATGTGGATGAATTGTATGCAGCTATGAATGTATTTGTATTACCTTCATATAGGGAAGGGTTTCCCCATAGCGTTATGGAAGCTTCAGCTATGGCTTTACCCGTGGTTACGACAGATGTACGGGGTTGTCGCAATGCCATTGAGTCCGGGTTGACCGGCATCTTGATTCCGCCAAAAAATTCACAAGAACTGGCTAAAGCCATAATCGGCCTTTTGTCAGATCGTCAAAAAGCCATGGCCATGGGCCAAGCTGGTCGTAAAAAAGCCGAAAAAGAGTTTGATAAAAATATTCTTTTGGAGAAAATGGAAGCTCAAATTAATAAACTTTTATGATATTTGAATTAGCCACAAAAGAAGATGCTTTGCCAATAGCCAAAATTCATCAAACTGAAATAAGTGGGGGATTTTTAAGTTCTCTGAGCCCTGCTTTTTTGAAATTGTTTTATATTGCCTTAATGGAATCAGGTTTTAGTTTCTGCGTTGTTGCCAAAGAAAGTGACCAAGTGGTTGGTTTTGTATCGGGAGTTGTGAATATGAACAAGTTTTACCGCTATTTTTTGACCCATTATTTTTTCCAATCTTTTGTTATTTTGTTGCCCAAAGTTTTTTTTTCTTTGAGAAAAATCATAGAAAGTTTGTTGTATCCTAAGAAAGAAGCATCACTGCCCCAGGCCGAGTTGTTGGTGATTGCCATACAAAAAGAATTTCAGGGAAGGGGGCTGGGAAGCCAGCTTCTTTCGGCTTTTGCTACCGAAATGAAAAAAAGAAATGTTACTGTTTTTAAAGTGGTGGTGGGCGAAACATTGCCCCAGGCTATTAGATTTTACGAAAAAAATAACTTTGTATTTATAAAAAATATTAGTATTCATGGTAAAGCCTCTTCGCGGGTGTATTGCTATGACACTAAAAAATCATGAACATAGCCTTTTATTTTTTTATTCCCTTTTTGGTGGGTATTATAGCGGTTAAGTTGCTTATGTGGCTTTCCAAAAAAACCGGTTTTTTGGTTGATAGGCCTGAGGGCGACGCGCTTAAAATCCATATTAAAAGCGTTCCACTTTTGGGCGGTTTGGCGATGCTGATTGCTTCAGTGGCTGCTGCGGCCGTGCTTTTTGTACAAATTCCAGACACGAGAATTATCTGGTTTTTTGCGGCTCTGTTAATGGTATTTATATTAGGGTTTTATGATGATTTAAGATGGAAGCACATTTCTACCATTAAGCCATTATTAAAATTTGCTCTGCTGTTAATCTGCACCTTTATTCCGGCCCTTATCTTACATTACGCCGGCGTTGATTTTCTTTTTTTACCGATACCCATTATTTCCATTCTGGTAAGTTTTATCTATATTTTTGTTTGTATTAATGCGGTTAATTACCAAGATGGCATGGACGGACTGGCCGGTGGCCTAACCCTTATTTCGCTTGCCGGGTTTTTGTATTTGGCCGTAACCTTCAACGCCATACTGGCCGCGGCCATCGCCCTTATTTTTTTAGGGGCCGTGGCCGCCTTTTTGTGCTTTAATGTGCCATCAGCAAAAATATTCATGGGAGATTCGGGCGCCTATGCGCTAGGTTTTATTTTAGCCACTGCGGCCATTCTGTTTTCAAAGCCTTATAACCTTTACAGTGTTTTGGCCCCTATATTTATTATTGGTTTGCCTATTTTTGACGGGGTCTTTACCAATATCCGCAGGCTGGCAAACGGCAAGTCAATTTTTTTGGGTGACCGCAGCCATTTTTACGACAAACTTTTACAAAAAGGCTTTTCCACCAAAAAAACCCTGACCATTTGCTGTGGTTTACAGCTTCTATTTGTTGCTGTTGGATTGTTGATTTTTCATTGATTTAAGCTGGGAATCTGATAGTATTTAGGTAATGAATATACCCTTATTTAAAATTTTTTGGGACAAAAAAGACATTCAAGCCGTCAGTAGTGTTATTTCCTCCGGCAGAGATTGGGCGATTGGTCCTAAGATAGAAGAATTTGAGAAAAAGTTGGCAAAGCACGTGGGCGTAAAGCATGCGGTGGCTTTTAATTCCGGCACTTCCGGCATGCACGCTTTGCTTATTGCTTTGGGTATTAAAGCGGGTGACGAAATTATCGTGCCCTCATTTACCTTTATTTCCACGGCTAATGTTTGTCTGATGGTTGGGGCCACGCCGGTGTTTGCGGAAATTGAAAAAGAAACCTATGGACTGGATCCAATTGATGTTGAGAAAAAAATTACCAAAAAAACCAAGGCTATTATGGTGGTTCACTACGGCGGGCTTGGCTGTAAAATAAAAGAAATAAAAAAACTGGCGGACAAACATGGTTTGATGTTAATAGAAGACGCTGCAGAATCTTTGGGCGCGAAAGTAGCCGGCAAAAATGTGGGAACATTTGGTGTAGCTTCCATGTTCAGTTTTTGCGGGCCGAAAATCATTACTACGGGAGAGGGGGGTATGGTGGTGACTGACTCTCCGGCCATCGCCAAGCAGTTAAAATTACTGCGTTCCCATGGCAGGGCCGAGGTTGCCAATTATTTTTCTTCATCTGAATATATGGACTATGTTCAGCTTGGCTATAACTTCAGAATGTCAAATATTACCGCAGCCTTGGGGGTCAGTCAGCTTGCAAAAATTGATAAGATTATCGCTATCCGTCAGCGCCATGCCGATTATTTTTCAAAGAAATTGGCAGGTTTGCCGGGTTTTTCCCTACCCGCTATCCCGAAAGGAAATTCTCATGTTTTTCAGATGTATACAATATATATAGAAGGCGGAGGGGCGGTGCGCGATGCGTTAAAAAGCTACTTGAATAAAAGAGGTATTGGTGCAAAAGTGTATTTTTATCCTGTCCACCTTGCTTCTTTTTACCGGGAAAAATACGGTTATAAAAAAGGGATTTTACCCCAAACCGAAATAATATCAGACAGCGTATTAACCTTGCCGATGTATCCGGGACTCACCAAAAAAGAAATAGATGTCATGGTCAAAGAAATTAAAACTTTTTTTGAAAAAGTACGATGATTGATTTATTTAAAAAAACCACGGTGACTAGGGTATTATTTTTTGTTGCCTGCGACATTGCCGTGATTATTTTTTCGGTGTGGCTGGCATTTTTGGTGCGTTTTGACGGTCATATCCCGCCACAGTATTTTATATTTCTTCCACGCTTGATGCTCATGGCGGTAGTGTTTGTGGTACCGGTATTTTACGTTCGCAAGTTATACTCTTTTTCTTGGGCTTATGTCAGTTCTAGTGAATTAATCTCACTTTTTTTATCCACCACGGTATCCTTTGCCCTGCTAACGGCCGCTATTTTCATATCAAATTATTTCCCCCGTTTTTTGAATTTCCCCCGCTCAACCATTTTTGTCAGCTATGTGCTGGTATTTGTTTTGTGTAGCCTTATCCGTCTTTCCAAAAGGATGTATCTGCATGGGCTGGCGTTTAAGAGAATGGGTAATAAGCAACGCACGCTGATTGTGGGGGCCGGCGACGCCGGTGAGCAGATTTTAAGGAATATTCTTTCTTCAAAAAATAATAATTATTTTCCCATCGGGTTCATTGATGACAATCCTATCAAGCGCGGAGTTAAAATACATGGTTGCGGGGTGTTGGGAACTATTTCGCAAATACCGGCTGTTATAGAAGAGTGTCAAATAGAACAGGTCATTATCGCCCTTCCTTCTGCCAGCAATAAAGTCATCAAACAGGCCATTGAACTGGCTAGGTCCGCAGGGCTACGCAAAATAAAAATCGCACCGCAGTTAAATGAAATTATCAGCGGACAAATTTCCCTGAAAAATTTAAAAGACGTGGATGTGGAAGATTTGTTGGGGCGTCCGGAAATTGTTTTGGACAAAAAGCAAATAGAGCTTTTTATTAAAGATAAAGCAGTGCTGATTACGGGGGCAACCGGGTCTATCGGCTGCGAATTGGCGCGCCAGATTGCAAAATTTAGGCCGTCACTGCTTTTATGTTTAGACCAAGATGAAACAGGCATCTTTCACATTTTAAAAGAATTAAAAAGTAATTTTCCACAGCAAAAAATCCAGGGGCTGGTGGCGGATGTCACTGATAGCCAAAAGATGCGGGATATTTTTAAACTATACAAGCCCCAGATTGTATTTCATGCCGCCGCTTACAAGCACGTACCTTTAATGGAGGATCAGCCTGATGAGGCGGTAAAAAATAATATTTTCGGCACCAAATCATTGCTTGATGCCAGTATATCCAGTAAGGTGGAAAAGTTCATTTTTGTTTCAACCGATAAGGCGGTTAACCCCACATCCGTGATGGGTAGCACTAAAAGGGTGGGCGAAATGTTGTGTCAGGCGTATAACCAAAAAAATATTACGAAATTTATTTCCGTGCGGTTTGGCAATGTGCTAAACTCCAGGGGCAGTGTGATTCCTATTTTCCGAGAACAGATAAAAAGGGGCGGGCCCGTGGAAGTTACTCACCCGGATATGCAGCGCTATTTCATGCTGACTCGTGAAGCCTGCTTATTAGTGATGCAGGCGGGGGCTATGGGAAGCGGAGGCGAGGTTTTTGTGCTGGACATGGGTAAGCCCGTCATGATTGTAGACTTGGCCAAAGAAATGATACGGCTTTCCGGATTTGAACCAGATCGGGACATTGCTATTATTTTTACTGGTATCCGCCCAGGGGAAAAGCTATTTGAAGAAATTCTTACTGCCGAAGAGGGGATTGTTTCTACCCAAAACCAGAAGATTTTCATCGCTAAAATGGGCCAAGTGCATGTTGAAGATTTTGTTAAAAAGTTGGACGATTTTAAAAATATGCTATATAACAAGAGTAAGGAAGAAATTATTGATGCGATTAAAAACATTATTAATCCAAATGGAAAATTATAAAAAAATTGCCAATGACGCCAGGAAAAAAGTTTTGCAAATGATCCATTTTGGGCAAACAAGCCACGTGGGCAGCAACTTTTCTTGCCTAGATATTATGGCAGTTTTATTTTCCAAATTAAATTTAGATAAAGATTTAAAACCAGATCGCGACCGGTTTGTGCTTTCAAAAGGCTGGGTGGCCGCTTCACTCTATTATTTTTTAGCCCAAAAAGGTATTATTCCCACAGAAGATCTGGAAGAATTTGGCAAAGAAGGCTCAAAATATATTGGACTGGCTGAACCAGAAGTTCGTGGAGTTGAAATAAGCAGTGGGGCGATGGGCCATGGGCTTCCTATCGCATTAGGCATGGCGTTGGCGGCTAAGCGTTCGCAAGAATCATGGAAAACCTACGTCTTAATGTCAGACGGGGAATTAGATTGCGGTACCACCTGGGAATGCGCCCTGTTGGCCGCCCAGCAAAAATTGGATAACTTGACGGTGATCGTAGATTATAATGGTTTTCAGGCCATGGGAACTAAACAAGAAGTGCTGGACATGGAACCGCTGGCTGAAAAATGGCGAGCGTTTAACTGGGATGTAATTGAAATTGACGGGCATGATTATGGCCAGATTGAAAGCGCGCTGGATAAAAAACACGATAGGCCATTAATGATTATTGCCAAAACAAAAAAGGGTGCTGGAGTATCTTTTTTTGAAGGAAAGCTGGAATGGCATTACAAAACGATTGACCAAGAGAATTATCAAAAAGCATTAACCGAATTAAATGCCAATGGATGATAAACAAACATCAATACCGGGATTCGTAAACGGGTTGCC
>CAZYSZ010000017.1:0-12798 GCA_964650025.1 uncultured Candidatus Saccharibacteria bacterium
ACCCGTCACGTTTTGAATTTAGTATTTTAAATTTGTAATTTCAGGCGCGAACTATTGACATTTTTTGTGACATGGAATACAATCAGATTACATCTTAAAAGACGTGGCTACGTTGCTTTATTTTTGCTAAAATTTACAAACCTTCAGATCGGTTATTTTTTAATGTATAAATTAACAATTTTCTTGTTATAATCGATTGAGAATATTTCCCTAACCTAAAATAGGGAATTTTGCGTTTTTAAAAAGAAAAATAAATCCGTCAAAATTTTGTTCTTAAAAATTTTGACACCATATTATTAAAAATTTAAAATTGGAAATTAAAAATTCAATTTTATTTTTAAAATTGCCATGGCTGAGATTATACAAAAAGTAAGGAATTTTTCCAAATCCAACCTTTCTTTTCCAACGCCTCACCTTTTGCAAATGCAACGGGAAACGTGGGATGATTTTACGGACGTTCGGATTAAAGAACTTTTTTCTGAAATCTCTCCGATTTTAGATCACACTGGCAAAGAGTTTGAGTTATGGTTTTTGGATTATAATTTTGGTAAGCCAAATTACAAAAGCGGCTTGGATGCGCGAAGAAATAATGATTCGCTAGAAGTACCACTGCGCGTTAAAGTCAGATTGGTTAATAAAAAAACCAAAGAAGTAAAAGAGCAAGAAGTATTTCTGGCTGATTTTCCGTTGATGACAGAAAGAGGAACATTTGTGGTTAACGGAGTGGAAAGGGTGGTGGTGAGCCAGCTTATCAGATCTCCCGGGGCTTTTTTTACCTTGCGCACTAATCGCGGTAAAAACTTTTTTGGGGCAAAGATTATTCCAAATCGTGGCGCCTGGTTGGAATTTGAAACAGAAGAAAGTGGTTTTATCGGGGTAAAAATCAACCGAAAAAGAAAAGTGCCGGCTACTACTCTGCTAATGGCCCTGGGATTGGACACGGTCCAAAAAGTAGAAAAAGCGTTCGCTGGCGTAGATACTGGAGAAGTAAAGTATATCAAGGAAACTCTGCGTCGCGATACCTGCAAAGACCAAAAAGAAGCACTGGTGGAAATTTACCGCAGACTGCGACCGGGCGACTTGGTGACTCCCGATACGGCGCAAGATCTGATTTTCAATATGTTTTTTAATTTTGACCGTTATGATTTGTCAAAAGTAGGACGATGGAAAACTTGGCAGAGGTTGCCGGAATTAGATAAAGCCGGCGCTTCCAAAAAAACCCATGATATTGAAAAAGAAGAACGGGTGTTAAAAATTGAAGATTTGGTGGAAGTAGTCAAAGAAGTTATCAGGTTAAATAACAATCCCAATGCCAAGCCCGACCAGGTGGATCACTTGGGAAATCGGCGCGTAAGAACATTGTCTGAACTTTTACAAAATAGATTGCGTGTGGGTTTGATGCGCATGGAAAGGATTATTAAAGACAAAATGTCTACACTAGACCCTGCGACGATTACTGCCATTCAACTGATAAACCCACGACCTTTAATGGCTGTGGTCAAAGAATTTTATACTTCCAGTCAATTTTCACAATTTATGGATAACGAAAATCCATTGGCTGAACTTGAACATAAACGAAGACTGACAACTACCGGCCCTGGCGGATTAACCCGCGAGCGAGCCGGTTTTGAGGTGCGTGACGTGCAACCTTCGCACTATGGCCGAATTTGCCCCATTGAAACTCCCGAAGGTCCAAATGTTGGGTTGGTGGGGCACTTGGCTTCGTTTGCCAAGGTAAATCCTTACGGATTTATAGAAGCCCCCTATTTTAAAGTAAAAAACGGAAAAATTACCGACGAGGTACATTATTTGTCGGCCCAAGAAGAAGAGCGGTATGTTATTGTGCCAGCTTCAGTACCTATTGATAAAAATGGAAAAATTTTGCCGGAAATTCCGCCAAACCGGGTTGAGGCCAGGGTAAAAGGTGAACCAGCGGAAGTGGAAATTTCTAAAGTTGACTATTCTGATGTTTCCAGTAAACAGTTTATTTCTGCCGCCGCTTCGTTAATTCCATTTTTGCAAAACGACGATGCATCGCGAGCTTTGATGGGCTCTAACATGCAAAGACAAGCTGTGCCTTTGGTGAGACCCGAAGCGCCGTTGGTAGGAACCGGAGTTGAACGAAACGTAGCTAGGGACTCTGGTCAGGTTATTTTGGCTCGCGCTGATGGTGTCATTAAAGAAGTTGATGCTCAAAAAATTGAAGTGGAATATGTCATCAATGGTAAAAAAGTTGATGAAATGTATGAACTGCAAACCTTTGTTAAAACTAACCAATATTCTTGTTTCCACCAAAAACCGATTGTCACCAAGGGTGAAAAAATTAAAAAGGGCGATGTGCTGGCTGACGGAGCTTCTATTAATCAAGGCCGTTTGGCATTGGGTAGAAACATTTTAGTCGGTTTTTTAACCTTACGAGGCGGGGGATTTGAAGATTCTATTACCATTTCTGAAAAGCTAGTTAAGGAATTTGAATTTACTTCTATTCATATTGAAGACTTTACCTGCGACGTGCGGGAAACCAAGCTGGGGCCAGAAGTTACTACGTCGGACATTCCAAACGTCGGTGAAGAAAAATTGAAAGATTTGGATGAAGAGGGAATTGTGCGCGTAGGCGCCAGTGTTGGGCCAAACGATATTTTGGTAGGAAAAATTTCGCCAAAAGGAGAAGCTGAATTGACGCCAGAGGAAAGACTTTTGCGTGCGATTTTTGGCGACAAGGCCAAAGATGTTAAAGATACGTCGCTAAGAATGGAGCATGGAAAACGTGGAAAAGTTACCAACGTGAAAATTTTCTCACGTGATTTGGGGCACAAATTAGAGCCTGGAGTCATCAAAAAAATCCAGGTAGAAATTTCTGAAACCCGGCATGTAAAAGTGGGAGATAAATTAGTGGGACGACATGGAAACAAGGGAGTCGTTTCCAGAATTTTGTCAGAATCCGAAATGCCATTTTTGGCCGACGGAACTCCGATTGATTTGGTATTGTCGCCACTATCAGTGCCAAGCCGAATGAACCTGGGACAAATTTTAGAAACCCACTTAGGTTTTGCCGCTAAAAAATTAAATTACCTGGCTGTTACGCCATCACTACTCGGAGCCAATAAAGAAGATATCAAAAAAGAATTGAGAGAAGCGGGTTTGCCAGAATCCGGACAGTCAACCTTATATGACGGAAGAACCGGTTTGCCATTTCCTCGTCCAATCACCGTTGGCTACATGTATGTAATGAAGTTGATTCACATGGTAGATGACAAGGTGCATGCCAGGTCCATTGGCCCCTATTCATTGATTACCCAGCAACCTTTGGGAGGAAAAGCCCAGTTTGGAGGTCAACGATTCGGAGAAATGGAAGTCTGGGCGCTGGAAGGTTATGGCGCTGCCTACATCTTGCAAGAAATGTTAACCATCAAATCCGACGACGTGGTAGGAAGAGCCACCACCTACGAAAGTATTTTAAAAGGCGAACCAATTCGCAACCCAAACATTCCGGCATCATTTAACTTACTGGTAGCGGAATTGAAATCCTTGGGCATGGCGGTTGAGGTGAAGGAAAGGGTGAGGGAGATAAAAAGTTCAGAAAATAGAAAGTAGAAAAATAGAAAATAGAATACGAGCGACGTTGTCGTTCCCGTGCAGGGGGGAATCCAGAAGTTTATTTTATAGCAATCAAAAAATCCACCAATGAAGATGAATTTCTTGACGTGGACCCGGCGAGACTTGCACTCGCTAATCTGCTTGTCAAGGGCAGGATTTTACTACATAAGTTACGGGCCCGGGGCCACAAATTGATTCTAACGTTAATTTGTCAAACAAAAAAGCCCCGTTAAGGACTCTTTTGTTTGACAAGCAGAGTATTGGTCCGCAATTGATGCAGATCAATCCTACCCTAAATTTAGTATATCAAATCAAAAGGTATTGTCAATAGTTAGCTAGTTGTAGCATTCAAATAGCGCAAAGTCTGGCAAAGCCAGACATTACCCGAATGTGCCCATCCTAATAATAAAAAAACATAGAAAATTATAATAAAAAAAGACTCCAGGCGAACGGAGTCCTAAGCCAAGAGTACTAGAAAGTGATGCGGACTTTGACGAATTTTTTTTCTTGGTCAAGGTCAAGAAGAGTGATTTTTTTCAAAGCCTCTTCTTCTTTTCCCATATCCCTGCCTTTGTAGACCCAAAACACCTTGCGTATCGCGTCAAACAGCCTTGGTTCTGATGACACATGGTTAACTTACCCAGTCCTTCAATCTCAATGGTAGTGCCTTGTAAACAAGGGGTTTGGAGTAAATTCACTTCTTCCAAATTCATAATGACTCTCCTTTGAAAGGGCAACAAAAAAACTTAATTTAATATAGTATATCACAAAATAATTAAACTCACCATTCTAGATTCTATATTTTTAGTTTCTAGATCATAAAAATTATGCGAGTAATAGACCTAGAATCAATCAGAATCAAATTGGCTTCTCCGGAAGAGATTTTGTCGTGGTCTCATGGCGAAGTGACGACTCCGGAAACAATTAACTATCGGACGCAAAAACCTGAAAAGGACGGGCTTTTTGATGAGCGGATTTTCGGGCCAGATAAAGACTACGAATGCGCATGCGGAAAGTATAAAAGAATTAGGTACAAGGGCGTAGTGTGCGATCGTTGCCAGGTTGAGGTAACCAAGTCTTCTGTGCGAAGAGAGCGCATGGGTCACATTAAATTAGCGACTCCGGTTTCGCATATCTGGTTTTTACGGGGAGTACCAAGTCGCATGGGGCTGGTGTTAAATAAATCTTCGCAACAGCTAGAAAAAGTCATTTATTTTTCAAGCTATATTATTACCAAAGTTAACGCCGAGGCTCGCCAGACAATTTTAGACCAGGTAGAGCAAGAATTTAAAACCAAAGTTAAAAAAGAAGCCACCGAGGCGGCTAAAAACGAGTTGAAACAAGCCAAAGAAAAAGTTACCGAAGAGGTATTAGAAATTAAGCCACTGCGGATTTTATCAGAAGTCGCCTATAACGAACTATCGTTAAAATATGGCGAAATGTTTGAAGCTGGCACGGGTGCGGAAGTAATTCGTGATTTATTCAAAAGCATTGATTTGCAGGTAACGACCGATGAGCTTGTGCACGAAAGTAACGAAGCGCCGCCGATTACCAAGAAAAAGATTCTGCGAAGATTAAAGTTGTTTCAAGGAATGTTGCGCGCCAAGGTGCGTCCTGAATGGATGTTTGTTGACGTGTTACCAATTTTACCGCCGGATTTACGTCCGATGGTGCAGTTAGATGGCGGGCGCTACGCATCGTCTGATTTAAATGATTTATATCGTAGAGTTATCAACCGAAACAACCGATTAAAATACTTGCAAGAAATTTCCGCACCAGCCGTTATTGTCAGAAACGAAAAGCGAATGCTTCAAGAAGCTGTGGACGCTTTGATTGATAATGAAATGAGAAAAGGGGTGACCACAACTGCCACCACCGGCGGAAAAAGATTATTAAAATCTTTGGCCGCGATTTTGGCTGGAAAACAGGGAAGGTTTAGACAAAACTTATTGGGTAAGCGCGTGGATTATTCAGGAAGATCGGTTATTACGGTAGGAACCGATTTACATTTTTCACAATGCGGTTTGCCAAAATCGTTGGCTTTAGAAATTTTCAAACCCTTTGTTATTAAACGAATTTTAGATAAAGAATTAGCTTACAACATCCGTGGTGCGGCCAGATTGATTGATGAAAAAGTGCCAGAAGTGTGGGCGATTTTAGAAGAAATTGTAAAAGACAAGGTGGTGCTATTAAACCGAGCTCCGACCTTGCACCGGCTTGGTATTCAAGCGTTTCATCCAGTACTAACCGAAGGAGATACCATAAAATTGCATCCATTTGCTTGCGAGGCGTTTAACGCCGACTTTGACGGTGACCAAATGGCCGTGTATTTGCCATTGTCTGACGAAGCCCAAAAAGAAGCGCGCGAAATCATGCTTTCCAGCCTTAACTTATTAAGGCCAGCCAACGGTATGCCAGTTATCGGTCCTTACCGTGATATTGCTTTGGGATGCTACTTCTTGTCAAAAATGATTGAGCCAAAAGATGAAAAGACTGTGAAGTTATATTCCAGCAAATCAGAGGCGGTTACAGCCTATGAATTTGGCTACCTTGACTTAAACGACAAGATTAAAGTGCCAAATCCAAAATCTGCCGCCTTCGCTCAAAGCGGAGCTTCGGCGAGCCAAGGGACGCCAGAAATCATAGAAACTTCCGTTGGTCGTTTGATTTTAAACGCTAGTTTACCGGCTGATTATCCATATGTGTCAAAACATATTGATAACAAGGCTCTAAAAGCCATGGTGCGTGATATTGTTGAAAAATATCCTGGTCAGCAGTCTATTGATACCTTAGACGCTATTAAAACTTTAGGGTTTGAATACTGTACATTGTCCGGAATTTCTTGGGGTATGGATGATTTGATTGTACCGGCTGAAAAACCACAAATTTTAGAAGACGCAGAAAAAGAAGTTGAAATAATTGAAACCCATTATGAAAAAGGATTGTTAAGCCACGAAGAAAAGACTTCACAAAAAATCTTAATTTGGCAGTCAGTAAAAACCAAATTGGAAGGCTTGCTAAAAACTACGTTGCCAGCCGACGGTCCCGTGCTTTCTATTATCAACGCCGGGGCGCGAGGAACTTGGGCGCAATTGGTTCAGATGGCTGGCATGAAAGGGTTGGTAAACAACCCGGCCGGAGATATTATCGAATTGCCGGTTAAGGCTTCTTTTACTGAAGGGTTTAATGTTTTGGAATATTTTATTTCCACCCATGGCGCTAGAAAGGGAACCGCTGATACGGCTTTGAGAACTTCATCAGCCGGATACTTAACTCGCCGATTGGTTGATGTGGCTCACGACGTGATTGTTTCTGAAGAAGATTGCGGTGACAAAAAAGGCATGGAATCACTACGAAAAGACGCCGACGCCATTGAACAAAATTATGTCTTTAAATTAGTCGGATGTTTGGCGATGGAAGACGTGATGTCAAAGTTTGATAAAAAAATCACCATTGTAGAAAAAGGTGAAATCATCACCTGGGCGCAAGCCAACCAAATCGCCAAAGAAGATATTGAAAAGGTGTTAATCAGATCTCCATTAAGCTGTAAATCTGCCCGAGGCATTTGCCAAAAATGTTACGGTTGGGATTTGGGTAGAAACGTCATGGTCAAATTGGGCGAAGCCGTGGGAGTTGTCGCGGCTCAAGCCATTGGAGAACCAGGAACCCAGTTGACTTTGAGAACCCACCACTTGGGAGGAGTTGCCGGTGCGGGAGACATTACCCAAGGTTTGCCAAGAATTGAAGAAATTTTTGAATGCCGTGCTCCAAAAGGAGAAGCCGTTATGTCTTTGGCTGAAGGAGAAGTGATAAAGATTGACGAAGAAAAGAAAATCGTTACCATTAAACCTTTTGCTAAAGATGGCAAAAAAGTTAGCAAAGAATTGACGGTAGATTACCAAATTCCGGGAAGAATTGCCATTTTGGTGGCGGTGGGCGACGAAGTCAAAGAAAACCAGCCTTTGTGCGGTGGAAGTTTGGATTTGAAAAAATTGTATAAATCCGCCGGCTTGGAAGTTGCCCAAAGGTATATTTTAAAAGAAGTTCAAAGAATCTACGCGTCGCAGGGCGTGGAAATTCACGACAAGCACGTTGAGGTTATTATCCAAAAAATGTTCTCAAGAATCAGAATTAAAGAAGAGGGCGATTCAACCTGGGTATCGGGCGAAATTGTAGAGTGGTCCGTATTTACCGAAGAAGTAGGGCGCCTAAAAGACGCCAAAAAGCAAGCTCCGATTGGCGCCCAAATTTTATTGGGAATCTCCGAAGTTGCACTAGCGTCTGAATCATTCTTGTCCGCCGCGTCTTTCCAGCAGACTTCACGCGTGTTAATCAAAGCTGCCCTGGAAGGCAAGGAAGACAAGCTGCGAGGCTTGAAAGAAAACGTGATTATTGGAAAGATTATTCCGGTGGGGACGGGGTTCCACAAGAAATAGGGGTCGCTAGGCATTTCCGTCAAAAGAGCACGGCATAAAAAATAGTAACATGAAATAAATAATTTCATATTACTATTTTTTTGCCTCACTCTCGGCGCTTGATGGGCGCCTCCGAGAGTCTCTTTTGCCGGAAACGCCGTCGCTTGTGCAGGCGACGCCAGCTACGCATAAATTTTGCCCGCTGGCAAAATTAGCCTGCGGGCATGTAGCTGGAAAGGAATGCGTATTGATGAAAAAATCGCGCAGGAGCGTGATTTTTTTCGTTCGTCATTGCGAGGAGCCAAAAAGGGGGTCGGGGAAATTGGGTATTTCCCCGTGGAGGAAAACAGTGCCGTGAGCGTAGCGAACGGACACGTTAGAAACCGAGGGTTTCTAAGGAGCGAGCTTGCGAGCGACGACGTGGCAATCTACGTTTTTCCTAGCGGTAATTTCCAAATTTGACACGCTTTTTTACGCGAGTATAATTAAAGAGCACAAAGAAAAAGTTAAATCATTTCAACCATGGAAGAAGAAAAAATAACCAATATTCTAGAATTGGTGGCGTTTATAAAAAATAGTTTTCAAACAGCCCAAGAGCATGTCGATGAAAAATTTGAGAAAACTGCCTCCAAGCAGGATTTGCTTGATTTGTCCGTGAAATTACTGCCCAGGGAAGAATTTATTCAATTTAAACAAGAGACAAATAAAAATTTTGAAGAATTAAAAGTAAGTGTTAATAATCTAACAAATTCAGAAGACGGGCTAGTAAAAAAAGAAAGCACCGCAAGTCAAGAGGAAACCATGACCACCGCCAAACTAAAACGCCACGAAAATTGGTTACTTTTGATAGCAGGTAAATTGGGGATAAAATTGGAATCCTAAAATCTCTACTTTACGAATTCACGAAACCGTCCCCAAAGACGTTTTTTTAGTGTAGTTTTTCCGTCATTGCGAGGAGCAATCTCGCATCTACTCACAAGTCACTAGAAAAGCGGTTTTTTGCTTGAAATGAGCTCAAAATAGGGGACTTTTCCCTAGGCTAAATTAGGTACAGCAACCAAAAGATTGCTTTTTTCCTCTTTCTATGGTATTCTTAAGTCGGTTTTTAGCGACATCCAACTTATTAAAAGGGAGGCTGTGGTCATGAAAATCATCATTGATAAAAACGAGGGGACCGTAAAACTGTCCCCCGTCACAGAAGATGAAAACGAGGTTGTGCGCTTCATTGTCGCCAATCTCAAAAAAAATGACCTGCTGGAATATCGGGGAGCCCAAATCGAGGAGGCAGGCGGGCGTGAAAGATTAACCGGTCTCGATCTAAACATCGAGAGTGTGGACGCTGGGAGTGGGTTGAAGAAAAGCGAGAGTAGGCACAAAACCATCCTTCGCACTTTCACACTTTGCGCCACGTCTGCAGATGATTGGGAATACCTTAGGTATTTGCGGGCAATGCTCTTTCTCGGTACCACCGGCGTGTTGATCTATTTGCGGGCAGATGAATCTGGAAGCCAGCCAGAACTGACTTTTACCGGGCATTACTGCTATAAGTGTGGTGCGGCCATGGTAACCAACACCTGCAAAAAGTGCGGCACAGAAGCCACCTATCAACGATCAGCCGAAGTAATGGCCTCTTTGTAGGAAATCATACTTCTTAAGCCCTTTGATCTAATCGATCAATCGGCTTTTTTCATGCAACAATTATACACTTGGCAAGCGGGGAAAATACGTGATATAATTACGAAATAAAATGAATACCAAGCACAGAAATGCTACGCATTTTGTACTCGGTATCAATTTTTAATGCGTTAAAAATTGTCATGGCTAAAAAAGATAAGTTTCAAAAGGACAATGGAAGGGGAGCCTCCTTCGCCAAGGCTTCGGCAGGCCAAAGCAAAAAAAAGGAGTCGCTTTTGCATGTGCGGACTAAAAAGTGGATTAAAGGGGCGTTTTTGTTTTTGGTGGCGATTATTATTGGGCTTTCTTTTTTGCAAAAGGCGGGGATGGCGGGCGGGTGGACAGTGACAGCGTTGAAGTTTTTATTTGGCAATTCGCGCCTGACGATTACGACGATTATTTTGGCGCTTTTGGTCGGCGGGTTGGTGTTGTTAAAATCGCACAAAAAGGTAAAAATGCTGGCGATTATTTTGGCGGTTGTTTTAACGGTAATTGGAGTTTCGGGAATCGCTTTTAATGAAAATTTAAATACTCAACAAATTGGCGCGTCGGGATTTTTTGTTAAATTTTTGGAAATTGGATTATTCGGCTGGCTCGCCAAATTGTTGATGGGCGGGTTTGGGCTATTGGTGTCCAACATCGTTTTTGCGTTTATTATTTTAATTGGATTATTTGTCTTTTTGCAATTTATTTGGGAATACCAAACTCCGGAAAAGCTGGAAGAAAAAAAGGCCGTGGCGCTCAAGAGTACCGATTCGCTTAATTTTAAAATTAAAGGTTTGGAACCGGAAAAACAAGAGCCTCAAAGAAAACCTGATGGCAGGCCTGTGGTGCTCAAAAAAATAGAAGCCGGCAATTCAAAAGCCGTGTCGGTTACGTTAATGTCCGCCCAAAGTAAGGGTAAATATTCTCTGCCGCCGATTGATTTGCTTTCCAAAAATGAAACTTCGCCAACGTCGGGAAACATTAAAGAAAACTCGCTGATTATCAAAAAGACACTGGAAAATTTTGGCATCCCGGTGGAAATGGTGGAAGTCAACGTGGGTCCTACGGTTACCCAGTACGCGTTTAAACCTGCGGAAGGCGTAAAACTTTCCAAAATTACCACACTGTCCAATAATTTGGCGCTAGCGTTGGCGGCTCATCCGATTAGAATTGAAGCGCCCATTCCCGGCAAATCCTTAGTGGGAATTGAAGTGCCAAATAAAGTGCGCGCGACGGTGGTGTTGCGAAATCTAATTGCCGATCAAAATTATCAAACGTCTGATTCGCCATTATATATTGCTTTGGGCAAAGATGTGTCAGGTTCGCCCATGTACACAGCGTTGGAAGACCAGCCTCATTTGATGGTGGCCGGAGCCACGGGTACCGGAAAAACCATCTTTTTGAATTCCTTGATTTTAAGTTTGATGTATAAAAGTACGCCAGAGCAGTTAAGAATGATTATGGTTGACCCCAAGCGCGTGGAGTTTCAAAATTACAACGATATTCCACATTTGCTCTGCCCGGTTATTAACGATGCCGCCAAAACTATCAACGCCTTACAATGGCTGGCGCGTGAAATGGAGCGCCGTTTTGAAGTATTTTCCGAAGTTCCCACTCGAAATATTAAAAGTTATAACACTAATAAAGGGGTTATCGCCGAAGGCAAGCAGTTGCCGTATATTGTGTTAATCGTTGATGAGCTGGCTGATTTGATGGCTGCTAAAGGCAAAGAATTAGAAGCCGGAATTGTGCGCTTGGCGCAGATGGCGCGTGCCACCGGAATTCACTTGGTTTTGGCAACACAGAGGCCTTCGGTTGAAGTTATTACCGGTTTAATCAAGGCTAACATTTCCAGTCGTATCAGTTTCCAGGTGGCATCACAAATTGACTCGCGTACGGTGTTGGATACTTCCGGCGCCGAAAAACTGATCGGCCTTGGCGACATGCTGATTTTGTCATCAAAATCTTCTAAAATTACGCGCGTGCAGGGGCCCTATGTTTCAGAAAATGAAGTTAAAAGAGTTACCGATTGGGTGACTGATATGGGGAAGCGCGTAGAAGAACCGCAAACCAATTTAATTGAAAGTTTGAAGTTAAGTCTAGAGCAATCCAACCAGGAAAAAACCGAAGGCGGTGAAACCTTCTTTGGTGACGACGATCCACTCTTTGAAGACGTCAAAAGAATTGTCTTAGAAACCAAAAAAGCGTCAGCGTCGTTTTTGCAAAGGCGCTTAAGAATTGGCTACTCACGTGCCGCGCGCTTAATTGACATGCTAGAAGACAAAGGCATTGTCGGAGCCGCCGACGGCGCCAAACCCCGAGAAGTCTACGGAGAAAACCAAGGCGCCAACGCTGATATGTCGGGTGGTACGGGTTTGGATGAATCAGAGGAACCACCGGTACCAAAAGAAGGAGAAGATGGATGGGAGAAGGTGTAATCGCTTCGTCATTGCGATCGGAGCCATATACAAGGCTGTGTCTGGAAATATCGCAGTGGTGACCTGGATAAATATATAAAATGTTTATAGATATGGATTCAAAAACGTACCATCGTAACTATTACCTAAAAAATAGAGAGAAGCGTTTAAAGCAGTTTCGAGAAAGGATGCTAGCTAATCCTAGTTACTATAAAAATAGAAATAAGGAAGCAAAAATTGAAGTTTTGACTTATTATGGGGGTGGGGAGTGTGCTTGTGTGTCGTGCCATGAGAATAGGTTGGAGTGTTTGTCTTTGGATCACGTTAACGATAATCGAACCGAAGAAACAACGAGATTAGGTAAGCCAAAGTATTGGGGCGGTCCTTCATTATATATTTGGTTGAGAAAACGAAGTTACCCTGCTGGGTATCAAACGCTATGCATGAATTGCCAATTCCTTAAAAAAGTTAAGGCAAAATTAGATCCGGGAAGTAAAACTATTAGGGTTAAAGATATTAAGATTACGGAGTCGTTCATGGGAGAAAAAGCCTAAACATAAAATAGGATTTAAAATAAAAATAATATTAATTAAAAAATTCCATGGCAAAAAAAGAAGAGAAAAAAGAACCTAAAAAAGCCGAAGAAACCAAACATGAAAAGGCGTTGACTTCCGCGATTAATGAAATCAAAGAACGATTTGGAGAAGGGT
>CAZYSZ010000018.1:0-12483 GCA_964650025.1 uncultured Candidatus Saccharibacteria bacterium
CGTTCATTCTAACAAATTTCGCCGAGGTGTTCGGATTCAAATGCGAATCTAGGTTACTATTTTTTGGTCATTGATAAAAAAGGTGCAACCATGTTGGAAATCACCCACGTCAGTGTTAGTTTGGCGCCCGTTAATGACGAACGCCTACTGGCCTTTGCTTCTTTTACTTTCGATGATGGTTTCGCGGTACATAGCCTAAAAATCATCGGGGGTGAAAAAGGGCCGTTTGTGGCAATGCCAAGTCGCAAATTGACTGACCGCTGTTGTTACTGTCATTGCTCAAACCATTTGAAAGCCCGTTTTTGTAACGGTTGCGGCGCCCGACTGCCCCACAATCGTGCCAAACTTGACGAGAGTGGCCGCGAAAAACTACATGCCGATGTCGCCCACCCCATCATCGCCCTGTACCGGCAACTCATTGAAGCGGTTGTCCTAGATGAATACTACAAAGAAACCCGACGATCGTGTTATCAAAACCAAGCAACAGACTACCAAAAGGACTATGGCCTCCAAATCGCTCGGCACTAAAAAACCGCATAACCCCGTGGACTTATTCACGGGGTTTTTTATTAGGACAAGACTGTTGTCAAGAAAGAAACACCAAAAAATAATTTTATCGTACAAATCCGACGGCCGTCGGATTTGTACGAGTTTTAAAATATGTTTGAGACTTTGCCTCAGGGTTACAATTTATAGTAAAATAGATCCATGAAATATAAAATCATTTGGCGGATAAAAAAGAAAATCAAACGAAAAAATAATACCGCAGAATTTACTAAATATAAATCTATCGCCAAAGAAATTGCAGAAAACAGAATTATCCATTTTAACCAATACTACCAATTTAACATAAAAAGAGTAACGATAAAAAACCAAAAAACCCGATGGGGCAGTTGTTCAAAAAAGGGAAATTTAAATTTTAATTATAAAATTGCGTTATTGCCGCCAGCGATGGCAGATTACGTCATCGTCCATGAACTCTGCCACCTGGGCGAATTTAACCATTCTAAAAATTTCTGGAACCTGGTTGCCAAAACAATTCCAAACCATAAAACTATCCGAAAACAATTCAAAAAAATCTCTCTGTAAAACAAAAGCGATCCGAACACTCCGAATGTCGCATCCGAATTATCCGAATCACGTTAACGTATTCGGAACATTTGGATGTTTATTCGTAGATTAGGATCGCTTTTTAACTATTTTTTATGATTCTTCTTGTGAAACGCGGCAATTTCTTTGGCAATATGTTTCCAGTGGCTTTTTAGTTCACTGGCAAATTCCATCACATCGGCCTTATCAACACTTTTTACTACCTCGTATTTTTTCGCAACCGAGTCAACAATGTTGTGGTACGTTTGTTCGGTCATATCCTTGGCCTTTTCCAATTTTTCCAGCACTTCACCCTTAGCCTTTAACGTCCAAGCTTTTATTTTTTTCCTATTTTTTGGCGCATTTTTTGACCCGTACAAAAAATAAGTCCCGGCCGCCGCAGCCACTATCGCCACCACGCCCACACCAATCAACGCATCTTTAACTAAATTATTTTCTTTTTTCATGTAATATGCGATCCCAATCTACAAATGACATCCGAATATTCCAAATAACGTAACGTATTCGGATAATTCGGATGGTAATTAGGATTATTCGGATCGCTTTTTTTATTTTTCTTTCGACTTTTTATGATTTTTTTTAAAAAACGACAACGCGTGCACCAAAAGCATCGCCAGCGCCACTCCCCCATGCTTTACCGAATCACGCATACCGTCAATATCAGCCATAATTTTTTTAGCTTCCTTATCAACCGTATCAAAAAACTGACGGATCTTTTTAAAAATCAACGCAGCATAAATTAAAAATAATAAAAATCCCCCAACCAAACACAACACAAGCAAACTCAATAAGGAAAATAAAATAGTTAAAATAGGTTCCATATCTTATTAAATCCGAAGCCCGAATATCGAAATTCGAAACAATACTCAAATCATAATTTTCAAATTCTTTAAACGTGTCTTGAATTTTAGATTTTGTGAATTTGAATTTGTTTCGGATTTCGTGCTTCGAGTTTCGAATTTTACTTTATTGTAGCACACTAAAAAAATATTACAAAAAATTATTGAGTGATTGCTCTTTACCAAAAAATGATGTAATATATCAGGAATGTCAAGCAACGAAATCATCGTAAAATTTAATAATGTTTCTTTTCAGTGGGAATCGGCAAAACCTATTTTAGATGAGGCTAATTTTGCGGTACGGCGCGGGTCAAAAATTACGCTGATGGGGCAAAACGGTGCGGGTAAATCCAGTATTTTTGCTTTGATTATGGGGTTGGCACAGCCTGAATCGGGCGCCATTAATATTTCGCAAAACTTGACGATCGCTTCGGCTATGCAGGTAATCCCCCGCCAGGATTTGGATTTGACGGTGCGCGAATTTTTGGAAAAAAGTTTTACGTCCAGGGTTTATGAAATCGATGTAAAAATTAAAAATATTTTTGAAATTGTAAATTTACATATTCCAAGCGACCGGTTGTTAAAAAGCCTTTCGGGCGGACAGCAAGCGCGGGTACTTCTGGCGTCAGCCCTAATCCAAGACCCAGACGTACTTTTGCTGGATGAACCAACTAATAACTTAGATAAAGCCGGCATCGCGCATTTGACCCAGTTTATTAAAGATTATCCTAAAACCTGCATTGTCATTTCCCACGACGCGGATTTTTTAAATTCATTTACCGACGGCGTTTTGTATTTGGACATTTTTTCTAAAAAGGTAGAGCAATACACGGGCGATTATTTTACGGTGGTCAAAGAAATTCAAGAGAGACTGGAGCGCGAGCGATCTAAAAATGTCCGACTGGAAAAAGACATCGCAAGGCGACAAGAACAAGCCAATTTTTTTGCGCAAAAAGGTGGGCACTTGCGCGATGTTTCTGCTAAAATGAAAAAACAAATTGCGGTTTTGGAAGAAAATATTGTCCAAGTTCGCCGAGAAGATAAAACCATTCGCGATTTTCAAATTTTGTGCCAAGATGATTCAGGCGGAGATATTTTGGTATTGGATTCTGTAACCATCGCCAAGAACCACAAATTTATTGATAAAAAAGTAAATATTCGACTAACCAAGCGCGAGCGATTATTATTGCAAGGCCCCAACGGAATCGGCAAAACCACACTGCTGGAAAAATTGGCATCGGGCCACGCCAAAGGCGAACATATAAAAGAAGGCACGCAAATCGCCTACTACCGCCAAGATTTTTCTAATTTGGATCTTAACGCCACCGTTTACCAGATTTTACAAAAAGCCATGGAAAACCGTGGAACCGAGCAAAACTTGCGCGCGCATGCCGCCGGATTTTTAATCGACAATGAATTACTAAAAGCCAAAATCGGAAACTTGTCCGAAGGACAAAAAGGTTTGGTCGCCTTTGCCGCCATTTCCCTGCAACGCCCGGGTCTGTTAATTTTAGACGAACCCACCAACCACATCAACTTCCGCCACATTCCGGTAATCGCCAAAGCGATTGATGCGTTTGAAGGCGCCATGATTTTAGTCTCCCACTCCCCCGATTTTGTGGAGCAGGTACACGTGGATCAGATTTTGGATTTGGGAAAGTTTTTGGAGAAATAATTTTTATTACTAGTTTACGCTACATCGCACCTTAACATACGTCCAATCAAACAGAGGAGTTAAAAATGTTGACCGAAGAACGCATTCGAACTATTTTTGAAATCTGTCAGCTTTGGGGAGGTATTGACCGCAAAATGTTTCACGAGAATCTCCAAGAACAAAACGTTACTCGTGAAGAGCAGAAAGAATATATGGAGACAGTAAGTGTTTACTGTTCAACATGCAAACTACGCTTCAATATTCTGCATTGTCACTATTGTGATAATTGCGGAAAGGCGCTACCACTTCCTGAGAATCTTTTCGTGCTCGACTTGAAAAACAGTTCTATGCTCGACGATGAGCACGGAGATCGCATTCACGGACGACACGCGTGCGATGGGAAAAATTTCTGCCGCTATTGTGGAAATCCAAGATAATGTTCCAAAACCGCATGGTCGCCCAGCGGTTTTTTTATTTGATTTTTATTGAAAAAAATGGCATAATTCTGACATGATCATCGACGATGTCACCATTACGGTCACGGCTGGAAACGGCGGGGACGGGGTGGTTTAATGTTTATAACCGTGAAAATGTGTCATTTTTGGCTCTTTTTCACGATTATATTGACAAAACCGTGAAAATAGATATACTGTAAGTATATGGCAAAAATATCCAATACTTTCAATAAAATAAATTCTCTACGCGAAAGATATTATAAATCCTCTATTGGCAAAGAGTCGCTTATTAAACTTATTGCCGAAACCGAAATAGCAGAGCAGGTATATAACTCAAACGCTATAGAAAATAGTACTCTCACCCTTGAAGAAACGGAAAAGATACTCCTGCAAATTGACTTGGATAGATTTATCAGTGAACGCGAAATTTTTGAAGCAAAAAACCTGGCTCAAGTAGTTTCGTATATAGACAAAAAAGCCAAGGAACAAGAGCTTACGCTGGAGATGATTTTATTACTTCATAAAATGTTGATTTCAAATATTCGCGATGATGTTGCGGGAAGATTTAGAAATGATAATGAGTATGTCCGTGTTGCCAATCACATTGCGCCGGCCCCAAAAGAAATCGTTGACCGTCTTGAAAAAATGTTGGCACAGTACCACGCGCTGGCCTCTGAAAATATCATAAAGCGCATAGCAAAACTCCATCTTGCGTTTGAGCACACCCACCCATTTGTTGATGGCAATGGTCGCATTGGTCGCGTAATCAATAATTATTTACTCATACGAGAAGGATTCGTCCCGATAAATATCAAATTTATTGATAGGAAAAAATACTATGAAGCTTTTAGTGAATTTGATAAAAAGGGCGCAACCACTATTATGGAAGAAATTGTAGGAAAGGCGCTCACTAATAGTTATCACAAACGACTGGCATACTTAGAAGGTAAAAAAATTATCGCCCTTGTTGATTACGCAAAAAATAATAAGCTTTCACATTCAAATCTTATCAACAAGGCGAACCGACAAAGTATTGAGGCATTTTTAGAAAAAAATATTTGGAAAATCGGCATATAACTTTCAGCCTATGATCATCGACGACGACGCCATCACAGTCACGGCTGGCAACGGCGGGAATGGGGCGATAGAGACGAAAAAATAATTTCGAATTTTTAATTTTAAATTTTGAATAAAGGGTATTAAACCCCAGGGCAAAGCCTCCGACCCCGGCGCGCACAAAGGCGCGCCCAAGGGAACCGCGCTAACGCGCGGGGTATTAAACCCTTTGTCACCTGCGACGCTTTGCGCGAACACATGTCGCGACATGTGTTCGCGGCTCACTAGCCTGGGCAATAAAAATCGGATTTTCTAATTTCAGAAATGTGTTTAAAAATTAAATCATTCAAAATTTATTCAAAATTCAAAATTAGAAATTAAAAATTCACGACATGATTATCGATGATGTTGTAATAACGGTTACCGCTGGTAATGGCGGTGATGGTGTTGTCAGGTTCAATAAGACCAAGATGTCACTCGGGCCGACGGGGGCTAGCGGTGGAAACGGCGGTGATGTTTATTTACAGGGAGTTTCGGATTTGACGGCGCTCAAACAATTTCGTTTCAGAAAAGACATTAAAGCCGACAACGGCGAAGTCGGCCAAAACCAACTGCACGATGGGGCTAATGCAAAAGATACTACATTACTGGTGCCAGTAGGAACCATTGCGCAAAATTTAAAAACCGGCATTGGTATTGAAATTACCAAAATCGGACAACTGGAATTGATCGCCAAAGGCGGGCGTGGCGGCAAGGGGAATTTTTTATTTCGGGGCCCGACCAACACCACCCCCATGCAATTTGGCAAAGGCAAATTGGGTGAAAATTTTTCCATGCATTTGCAGTTAAAAATGATTGCCGATGTGGGGTTTATTGGCTTGCCCAATGTGGGAAAGTCTAGCTTGCTTAACGAACTAACCCGCGCCAGCGCTAAAGTTGCCAACTATCCCTTTACCACGCTGGAACCGAATTTGGGCGTTTACTACGAATTAATTTTGGCAGATATTCCAGGGTTAATTGAAGGCGCGTCAGAGGGTAAAGGTTTGGGAATAAAATTTTTAAAACACGTGGAGCGCACCAAAGTCTTTTTTCACTTAGTTTCGGCAGAGTCAGAAGATCTGGTGAAAGATTACAAAACCGTACGGACCGAATTGGAATTATACAATCCCCTATTACTAGAAAAACCGGAATATATATTTTTAAGTAAATCTGATACGGTAGCGGCCGAAAGAATTTTGGAAATTAAAAAAGAATTTAAAAAAATAAAAAAAGAAATTACCGAAATTTCTATTATTTCTGCTGAAACCCTTCAACCCGTAAAAAAAGTATTAAACGAGCTAATTAAAGAAAAAACGACCCCGGCCGTTGACTTGTAAACCTATACATGATATACTGATCGTAGGTTAGTTGCTTCAAAATTAAGCTTGTTTTTACAAGTGTTTGGTCGAGTTTTGTTAAGAGACTGCCTAAGAAGCCTCTTTCGATGATATTTTTAAAATTCTTGAGCGAAAATTTGGAAGGGTGAGGAGGTTTGCACAATGTGTAAGCCGACGAATCATTACAAATTTGCAGCCAAGAATTTTAAAAATAGCGCGAAAATGGGCTTCTTAGGCAGTCTCTTATAGCGCTATACTTTAAAAATATAAGTAATATATTTCACACAAAAATGGAAGGTACCATCAAAAATTTAGTAACAGACAAAAACTTCGGTTTTATTTCTGTTGAAGGCAGAGAAAAAGATTTGTTTTTTCATGCCAATTCTTTGGTAGCCGGAACTTCTTTTACCGATTTAAAAATTGGTGACAAGGTTTCATTTGAAGAAGCAGATTCTCCAAAAGGCCCAAATGCAGTTAACGTTGCATTAGTTGGATCATCAGAATAATTTATTCTGAAAGAACAAAAAAACAAGCCCAAAGGGCTTGTTTTTTTTGTTCTCGTTGTCATTCCCGTGAAAGCGGGAATCCAGAAGTAGTCACCGACACTGGATTCCCAGTCAAGCTGGGAATGACAAACTGAGACAAATCTATTTTTAAAATATATTTTTAAAATCTTCCAATACTTCCCTACTGTGCTCCGCAGGTTTTACCGCTTCGTATATTTTTTCAATCACCCCCTTGGGATTTATTAAAAATGAAGTCCTAACCGTACCCATATATTTTTTTCCGTACAGAGACTTTTCTTGCCACACGCCATATATATTTACCGCCTCTTTTTGTTCATCGGCCAATAAGGTAAATGGCAATTTATATTCGTCAGCAAATTTTTTATGACTCCTAACCGAATCAATGCTGACGCCAACAATTTTGACATCCAACTTTTTAAACCCCAAAAAATCATCACGTAATTGGCAGGCTTCTTTTATGCAGCCCCCTGTATTATCTTTAGGATAAAAATATAAAAGAAACCAAAAACCCTTGTAGTCAACTAAAGAATGACTTTCACCATTCTGGTCTAAAAGATTAAAATTGGGAGCCTTGTCGCCTATTTTTAAAATCATATTCTGGAAACGTCATTGCGAGGAGCCAGTAGGCGACGTGGCAATCCCTATCCCAGATGAGAGATTGCTTCGCTGTGGCTCGCAATGACGAACGTGGAATTTTTTAGTAATAATCTTTTACTTTCTTCAAATCCACATGCTTTCGTAATTTTTCCAACGCTTTGGCCTGAATTTGGCGAATTCTTTCGCGCGTGACGCCGAATTCTTCTCCGGTTTCTTCCAGGGTGTGCATAGTGCCGTCTTCCAAACCAAACCGCATGCCTAAAATTTTTAATTCCCTCTGAGTTAAATCGGAAGAAATTTCGGCAAAGCGTTCTTTCAATAGTTTCCGGGCGGCTTCGGTATTGGGCGCAATACTTTTGTCATCTTTGATAAATTCCGCCAATACGCTGTCCTGTTTGTCTTTATCTTCACCAATCGGCGTTTCCAAGGAAACCGCTTTTTGCGCAATTTTTCTGATGTGGTGCACCTTATCAACGTCCAACCCCATTTCCGCCGCAATTTCTTCCGCCAAAGCTTCCCGGCCTAATTCCTGCAACAAACTTTTCCTGACCTTAGTATATTTAGAAATAGTTTCTATCATATGCACTGGAATTCTAATGGTTCGCGCTTGGTCAGCTAACGCCCTTGTAATGGACTGGCGAATCCACCAGGTTGCATACGTGGAAAATTTATAACCTCGTCTCCAATCAAATTTTTTAACGGCTTTAAACAACCCTAAATTTCCTTCTTGGATTAAATCCAGCATCGTCAAATTCGGTGACCGGCCAACGTATTTTTTGGCAATAGAAACTACTAATCGCAAATTCGCCAGTGCCAATTTATTTTTAGCTTCTTCATCTCCGTGTTCAATTTTTTTGGCCAATTCTTTTTCTTCCTTGGCCGATAAAAAACTGGATTTGCCGATTTCACGCAGATACATTTGAATCGGGTC
Organism: uncultured Candidatus Saccharibacteria bacterium; assembly: GCA_964650025.1. GTDB lineage: Bacteria > Patescibacteriota > Minisyncoccia > Minisyncoccales > Staskawiczbacteraceae > VGLO01. Next base: position 8,546 of record CAZYSZ010000018.1, read on the forward strand.
GATTTTCCCCACAATTAATTTCTTGCCCTTTTTTTCTTTTTTCTGAATATGTAAAAACTCCCGCACGTCTTTGACTTCCACACCGCGTTCTTTCAATTCGTCATAGACTTTTTCCAGCCCCTCAACATCATCTTCAATATTGGGCAGAGCATATAAAATTTCCGAAGTTGTCAAAAACCCGCGCTCGCCCCCCTTTTTCAAAAGTGCGTCAATTTGCTCCTGGCTGATTTTTATTTTTTTTACCCTTGGCGCCAGCCGTTTTTTTGATAGCTTCTTTCTTGCCGATTTTTTGGCGGCGGGTCTTTTTTTAAAAAAGGCCTTTTTCTTTTTTGGTTTTTTTGCCATATATTTTTGCTACGTTATAGAGTGTAACTTTTTAGCTTCTTTATCAAAATCTCTCATCAAATCTTGCTGTTTTTGATCATCTTTTTCTTCGTAAATAAACTTACTGGCGTTTTTCATCCTACTCCTTGATTCTAGCTTTTCCAGTTCAGAAAGGCAAAGCACTATTTCTTCCCGACCATCTTGTTGGTACTCTATGTCGCCCCTTAACGCAAGTGCCGCCGTAAAATTCTGCCACTCGTTATTCAAAACCTGATCGTCAAACGTAACCTTGAGGTCTTTTTTCAACTCCCCCGCCTCCAGCGATTTTTGACTATCTATAACTTTTTGTATCTTTCCTAAAAATTGCCGTATCCTTTCTGAAAACAATCCGCACTGATCGGGCGATATTAAAGCAATATCGTTAGGATTTTTTAATACCAAGGCAACAATTTTTTCCTCAATCAGTTTTTTGCGTTGACCAATCCCTAAATTTTTATCAACCTCAAAACCACTTGGTACAACATTCGTAGATTCGCGCGTCATTCGCAGATTAGTGTCGCCTTTAATTTTCGCCAACTCTTCTAAAATTGCCTCTTCTTTTATGTCCAGTTTTTGCGACAACTTTTGCACCCAGTGGGATTGTTCGATTTTATTGGCTAATCGCTTAACAGCTGGCAGAACAATTTTTCCAATTTCTTTTTTGCCTTCAGGAGTATTTTTATCAAACCGAGAAAACGCCGAGTCCACATAATAATCCATAATACTTTTGGCCTTTTGAACCGATTCCTTCCAAATGTTTGGATCCTTTAAAATAATTTCCGCCGGATCAGATTTTATTTTGTTTTCCTTACCCTCTGAAGCCTTGGTGAAGGAGGGTCCATAATGCTCAACAATTTTTATGTTAAAGCCCTGCTCCTGCGCCAAGTTAATTCCGCGCTTGGTGGCCGAATCGCCCGCCACATCCATGTCAAACGCCAACACTAAGTTTTCTGAATATCGTTTTAGCAATACCAAATGTTGCTGGGTTAGCGCCGTCCCGGAAGAGGCCACCGTATTTTCATATCCGGCTTGGTGACACATAATCACATCGGTGTAGCCCTCAACCACCACGCACTGGTTTTGTTTACGCACCGCCAGCTTCGCGTTATTTAAACCATACATAATACCACTTTTGTCATACAGCAGAGTTTGCGGACTGTTAATGTATTTGGCAATTTCTTTATCTTGCGCTTGTTTAAAAACGCGGCCGCCAAACCCCAACACTTCGGAATTTAACCCAAAGACCGGAAAAATAATCCGGCCACGGAATCTGTCGTACGAATCCTGTTTGTTGTTTTCCTTTTCAATCGCCAGGCCCGCTTTTACAATTTCTTCACGTTGATATCCCTGCCCGATTAAAAAATCCGTCAAGCCGTTCCAGGTATCGGGTGAATATCCCAAGCGCCATTTTTTAATGTTTTCTTTAGCAATCCCCCGCCCTAATAAATATTGCAGAGCCTGGTTTCCAATCGCGGAAGCTTCCATCTGTTTTTCAAAAAATTTAGTTGCCAGTTCGCAGATTTCATACAAACGCTGGCGTTCGGTTCGTAGCTGGACATTTTCTCGTTTTAATTGCACACCGGCTTTTTGGGCCAAAATGCGCAAGGCGTCTCCAAACTCCACGCCCTCAATTTTCATGACAAAGTCAAAGATACTTGACCCAGCTGCACATCCAAAACAATGCCACATTTGCCGGGAAGGCGAAACAAAAAACGAAGGCCTTTTTTCAGAATGAAACGGACAAAGACCCCTCAAATTAGCCCCGGTTTTGGTCAATTTTACGTAACTGCCAACAATATCCACCACCGAAAGCTTATTTTTGATTTCTTCAATTTGTGAGTCCATAACTTTTGCTTTGCAAAAGAAATTCCAAATCACAATATCCAAATAACAAATAAATTCCAATACCTAATTTTAAAATTTCAAAACGTGTTTTGAATTTTAGATTTTAACTATTGTAATTTATTTGGAGCTTGTGATTTGGAATTTAGAACTTACTTTCCCTAATTTTACCACAAATTAGGTAAAAATCAACGCCAAAACCAAAAATCAGCGAATGCTGATTTTTGGTTTTATGCACGAGGACTAACTAATTTTTTCCGCTAACTTTTTAAGCTCTTCAAAATCGGCTTGGGGCGGGTGGGCGGTGGTCGTTTCATTCATTGAAACACCATCATCTTGGTACCTTGGGATGATATGCAGGTGAAAGTGGAAAATGGCTTGGCCGGCGTGGGTGCCATTGGATTGCGAAAGGCGGATTCCGTCGGCATCCAATACCGTTTTTATTTTTTCTGCTATTTTTTTACCCACTAACACCACTTTTTGCAAGCTATCTTTAGAAATATCAAAAATGTTTTCAGCGTGCATTTTGGGAATTACCAAAGTATGCCCCCTGGTAAATGGCTTGATATCCAAAAACGCCAAAACACTTTCGTCTTCGTAAACCTTAAAACTGGGCATCTCCCCTTTTACGATTTTACAGAATAGGCAATCCATAGCTTTTGCTTCGCAAAATAAACTCGAAATCCGAATCTCGAAATACGAAACGTGTTTTGGGTTTAGTCCGCCAGCTGGCGGATTTGAAAATTCTTATTTGTTTCGGATTTCAGATTTCGTGCTTCGGATTTACTTTAACAAATATGTAAGCGTCACGCTCGCATCCACTTCCTGCTGACCGGTTTGGATTTGTGGAGCCACGGTTTTGGCATCCATGGGCATCTCACTCATGCCACTATACATCGGCTGTACATACCCCTGGTTTCCATCCATGATATTGACCAACTTATCAATATGCAATCCCGCCTGGCTAACCATACTCATCGCTTTTTCCTTGGCATTGGCAATGGCCTTGGCGCGCGCTTCGCCCTGGGCCTTAACCGGGTCGTCCACGGTAAACTGTAAGCTACCTACCGTGTTAGCGCCGCTTGATGTTGCGCCATCTAAAATATCGTTAATTTTGTCAAAGTTTCTGATTTTTACGGTCACTTGCTGGTCTAAAGAGTATCCCGTAACTTTGTTTTCAACAACCGGGTAGTCCATCATCCCGATCGATGGCGCCGATATCGGACGGCCGACATATCCGTACATAGGGCTTAAATTATAAGATGTGGTTTGAATATCTTTTTCCGCCACCCCCAAATTTTTAATCGCTTTAATCACCGCATTCATTTTGTCATTATTTTTATTTACCGCGTCCTGACTTTTGGCGCTTTCAGAGTGCACGCCAAAACTAACGGTCGCAATATCGGGTTTGACAAACGCCTTGCCGTCTCCGGTAACACTTAGTTGATTAGGATAATTTTGTGGCAGAGTTTTAAAATAGTACATGCTATTCATCAAAAAGTACACCACCAGCCCGGCAACTAAAACAGTCGCCAACCAAAAAAACCGATTTGATAAATCAAACTCATGATACGTATTTATTTCTGTTTCCATGTGTTTTTAATTTTCTCGTCATTGCGAGCCACAGCGAAGCAATCTTAGTACTGGGATTGCCCGTCGTCGCGCCCCCGCCGGGGGGCGCCGGCGAGCAAAAAAAGAAAAAAAAAATAAATTTTTTTTAAAAAAAAAAAATA